>JAZRGR010000056.1:0-6422 GCA_045644345.1 Faecousia sp.
AAACCCCTGATTTACAGAACATATCCCAATAAAATAGCTTCATTCGTGACCGTCGGTGCATCCCACCGACGGTCATTTTTTGCGGCAGTATTGTAGCTCGTATGCATCCATTATGTTAGGGAAACTCTGAATAAATAGCCGACGGCACTCAGCGAATCTTTTGTCCCAACTTTTCGGTTTGAAAAACTTGAAATACACAAAGTATTCCTGCGTTTTCCAAACCTCAATTTGGAACAAAATCTCTCGCCGATTGCTCTCGGCGATTTCATCAGAGCTTCCTTAGGTTTTGTTTGTAATGAGATTTACGCCTTTAGGATTATTATACAACAAACACCCATTTATTTCAACAAATTTTGAGTTTTATATCTAAAAAATGATATTATATGGTATAACACTGTCCTGTAACCCGAAGTATCGGAAAATCTACACATCCGGCAGAGATCATCAGCTATGCCGCCCATTCACGCAAGGCTCTGTTTCTTGTGCGGGATATATTTCATTTTTCCCGTAATTCCGATTCAGGTTATCACCTTTCATAAGCAAACCACAAAATGTAGATTCTGTTTTCATTGAATCACCACTTTGATCATTGGATAATGCCTCTTTGTTGCTTGGTCGGAACACAACATCTACGGTTATGCTTACGAAAGGTTATAGCCTAAATTCCGATTTATGGAGCAGTTCGATTTCCGAATTTGTTCGTAGGGGCGACCTGTGGTCGCCCGCAAAATGTTTCGATTTTGTCGGAAATCTCGTGATAATCCCGCAATTTCGTCATTGTCGTTTAACGACAATGACCGGGCGACCACAGGTCGCCCCTACGGTGTTATACGATAAACAGCTCGACAAATCGGAATTTGGTCGGCATATGCAGCCCCGTCCCGTAAGCCGAGGCTTACGGGACGGGGACAGGTTATAGATCCTTGTTTTTGCCGACAGTCGAGGCACATATTACGATGGGTATGTGATGAAAGGCACGCATCACGGGGTGATATAGCGCATGAGGATGGTCGCTACCTGTGCTCTGGTAGCTTCTCCCTTAGGCTGCAGGGTGACTGCATTGCCGGATTTCACGCCATTGATCAGTCCCTCCCCATACATCCATGCAAGGGCATCCTTGGCATAATTGCTGATCTGCCCTACATCGGGGAAGGTGGTGAGATCCCCCGCAGTCCGGGTATCTCTCCCTTTTAGGGTAGCATATCTGTACAGAATGGTAGCGATCTGCTCTCTGGTCACATTGCCGTTGGGATGGAAGAGACCCTTTCCGACACCGTTTACGATGCCCTTTGCGGTTGCCCACTGCACCGCAGAGGTATACCAGGTCCCCTCTTTCACATCGGTGAAGGGATTCTCCCCTGCTGCCACAGGCTCCCCCTCAAGACGCCAGAGGACTGTCACCAGCATGGCACGGGTCATATTCTTCTCCGGGGAGAATCTGCCCGGTTCCGTTCCGTTAAACAAACCCTTTTCCGCACAGAACTCCGCTCCCTCTTGATACCATGCCCCTTGGGGAACGTCCAGGAAAGGATTGCCCTGCCCTGTATAGATCCGCGCAATGCCGTAGGCTCCGTTCCTCTTATAAACCACATTCTCCGATTGACCCTCGTTCCATTCTTCAAAGGCCTTGTCATTCAGCTCCTTGCCTTGGGCGTTCAGCAGGAAATCGCCGCCTCTTGCTCGGCTGCTTGCTACTATGATATGGGGATTGTTGGATCTCTTGCAGGAGCTATATTCCCTGTCTGCGATCACTTGCCCGTCTAATGTGCAGATCCGCACACTTCCGTCCTTCTTGACACCATAGAAGCTACCTGCGGGAAGGGCAGACCCGGAGCCCTCTCCGTGGCAGAGCTCCTGTCCGTCCGGGGTATAGAGGGACTCGCTCTTGTCGCTATGTATGGACACGATCATCTTCTGCTCCGGATATATACGGCAGTTGCCGGGAACCGCAAAGGACCCGGACAGATCCGATCTGTAGAACCGCATTTCCCCGCCGCTGTACATGACAAAGCCGAGCTCCGTGGTCCCATTCATGGTAGAAGATACCTGCCCCGGGGCTTCTGCCCGTATGCTTGTAGGAATCAGAACGCCTTGCAGGGTCTGCAGTACATTGCCCTCGAGGTCAGTAATAACGTAGTCCGTTGCTGTCTTCTGGCACAGGAGCGTTTGATTGTTCACATAATTGATGACCATATTATGGGCGCTTTCCAGATGAACGGCTTCAATATCTCGGAGGTAATTTGCCCATCTGTCATATAGGCGGTAGTAGGACCTGCCATCGACCTCGTAGTGAAGGATAAAGCTGCTTCCGTCGGGAGCAGGGAATACCTGACCGCCCTTTACCTCGTCACCGAAGGCACGCTCGCCCTTTAAATTGTAATAGCAATAGGACCAGTCCTCTATGCGAAACAGGCCATCCGTCACCTGCTCAATGGGGGAATAGGAA
Organism: Faecousia sp.; assembly: GCA_045644345.1. Classification (GTDB taxonomy): domain Bacteria; phylum Bacillota; class Clostridia; order Oscillospirales; family Oscillospiraceae; genus JAZOXB01. The sequence continues at coordinate 2,447 of JAZRGR010000056.1, forward strand.
GAGGTGTTCCCAAGGACCTTGCCCTCGGGGGTCGCCATGACGTAATAAAAATGGGGGGTAGTTCCATTCGAGATCTGTCCTACGTAGCACAGCATGATACATCTGTCCGGAATGTAATCATAGACCTGATAGGTGTCCTTGGGCACCGGGGGAACAGAGGCAACTTCTCCGTTAAAGTCAAAACGGTCAACGGTTACCTGATCGATGCAAAAGCCCCGAACCAGGGAGTAGCCCTTCTCGATCTTGCGATACTTATAGTCCGTCAGAGCCTTTCCGCCACGGTACAGGGCGAAATACCCGTCCCTTTTGACAGCGAACAGATCTCCGACTACAAACTCTATCTCGGCAAAAGGTCCCTCTGTCAAAATTCTACCGTTCATGTCCATAATCCCCATGCTGTGAGCCTTGCGGAAAATCAGGTATTGCTCCGAGGCATGGATCAACTCGGTCACACCCTTCATGGTGCCGGTCCCCTCTCGGATCACATACTGCAGCTCCCCAACGGTCGGCTCCTCTGCCCCATAAGCAGTGGGGAGCATAAAGGAAATCAGGAGCATCAAAACCATGGACAAGGATATTACACGTTTCATAAAAAAGCCTCCTTTTGATCACAGATCCAAATACTTCTGCGATCCTTGGGATCGCATAATCATTCTATCATATTGGTACAAGTTTGTCAATAGTCTAAATTTGTAATACTGTTTTCTGATAGAAATGTTTGATTTCTATCAGAAAGAGCACCGCTAAAGCGTTGCGATTTTGCATTCCCTAACAGGAAACACATATATAAAATGACAGAGGCAATTGACCCCTGTCATTTTTGTTTACCCTGCCGCATCCGGCATATTTTCGATGAAGATCCCGTAGCCCATAGTGGGGTCGTCGATAAGAACATGGGTAAAATCATGATGCCGACAAAATTCGACATCTTTATGATTTGATATACCGCTGATTCTTGCTGTTTGGCTTATCGGGAATGGTCATACGGATAAGATTCAGCTTGATTGCCGGGTGAAGATAATGTCTGCGGAAGGTTTCCTTGGATTTTAGACCCAGCTTCTCCAACAGTGCTGTAGCAGTGTAGGGAGTATCATACTCCATAACATCCATAAGCCGCTTCACATACTCGGAAAGTTGCTCACCGTCCTGGGATGCCTGCTCGGGAATATCGTCCAGAATTTTGTCGATTTGGGAGAGCATAAAGGCAATAAACGCCGTAGATTCCCCCTCCATATGGCACTTGGCAATTGCGTTGTAGTAGTCCTCTTGGAACTTCTCGACTTGACTCTCAATGGGAATATACGCAAAGATAGGCTTCCATTTAGAAAGGATTGCAGTATGCCATAGCCTGGCCATTCTGCCGTTTCCATCGGAGAAGGGGTGGATAAAGACAAATTCGTAATGGAACACACTGCTGAGGATCAGGGGATGTACCGTTGCTTTGGATCCTTCCATCCAATGAAAGAGATCGTCCATCAGTTGGGGAACGAACTTGGCCGGCGGTGCCATGAAGATACACCGATCACCGTGAAAGATACCTTCTTCCCCACGGCGGAAATCGCCGGATTCCTCCACGATATATTTCGTCATGACACCGTGAAAGGTCTTCAGATCACGGATACTGTATGGGTCGATCTCCCCTATCCTCTCATAGGCGGCGTAAGCATTCTTGACTTCTTGAATCTCTTTCTGCTCACCCAAAACGGTCTTGCCGTTGATAACATCCCGCACCTGTCCCAGAGAAAGGGAGTTTGCTTCGATCCGCAAGGAAGCGTGGACGGATTTGATTCGGTTGTTCTTCCGCAAGTGGGGTTTTGCCTCCATATGAACCGTGGCAGTAATACGCCCCACCTTTTCTGAAATGGACGATACATATGCCAAGATCTCATTTGTAATGGTAAAGGGTGGTCTGTAATCCTTCAAGAAAACACCTCCATCATCTTGCGTATTATCTTGCGTATTATCTACCTTTATTATACACTGTTTCCGCCGAAAATCAATCAAAAAATCAGCAAAGCCATAGTCCCATTGCACTTTTGTATTCCCTAACAGGAAACTCTGCTACTTGTAGCCAAACTACCTCAAACAGGATATGCTCGGCTTTGTAATCAAACAATTTGAACCAAAATCCCCGTAAATCAGCCAATGCCTCAACGGTATATTTTTCAAAACGACTTTCATCATAGGATGGTGGTTGCTGCCAAGAATTCCTATCTAAAAAGCCTTTTTGTTCGGAATATTCCCACATTTGCTCATCTTTCTGCTCGTCACAGGGATCATATGCTCCAATCCCAACGACTTGGTTATCAACCGTTGTACAATAGCATACCGTATGTTCATCCGAATCACAATATTCCCATTGTCCATAGGAGAATCTGATAATGTACTCCTTTCCGATTTGTAGAGTTTTCGATTCAATGATGATTTGATAATTGTTTTCCGAATGAATCGTTCCGACTACTTCACCACCGTCGTCATATACCTTGCAAGGCACATCCATTGTGTTCCTAACTACGGAAAAAGGAATTTTCAACGTTCCGTCGTATACAGCAAAGAATCCCACAGGAGTAATAAGTTCCATGATATTCTTATAGATATATTTCTTCTCCATATATTAGCACCTCCTTTTTTTATTATAGCATAAACATGTACAAAATGACAGAGGCAATTCACCCCTGTCATTTTTGTTTACCCTGCCGCATCCAGCATATTTTCGATGAAGATCCCGTAGCCCATGGTCGGGTCGTCGATAAGGACATGGGTTACAGCGCCTATCAGCTTGCCGTCTTGGATGATGGGACTGCCACTCATGCCCTGGACGATGCCTCCGGTTGCGGACAGGAGGGCAGGGTCTGTAACACGGAGCAGGAGATTGCGGTCATGGGTGTCCGTGTGGTGGATCTCGCAGATCTCTACGCTATAGGTGCAGATCTCCCTGCCATGGACCGTGGAACGGATCAGTGCAGGACCCTTGCGGATCTCTGCAGAGGAGGCTACGGGCAGAGCCTGTGCCGGGCTTCTCACCATCCTGCCGAAGATGCCCTGGGGCGTATTCCGCTCTACTTCACCGCAGGGGACATCCGTCTGCCATGCTCCGTGGAGACAGCCCGGGTTGCCTTCCTCCCCTTTTGCCACGGAAGCCACCTCGGAGGGTGTGACGATGCCCCCTTTCAGTGGCAGGAGGGCATTGCCCTCGCCTCCGTTGACCCCGTGACCCAGGGCTCCGAAGTCCCCGTCCTCCTCGTAATAGGTGACGGTTCCGATCCCCTTGAGATGATCCCTGACATAGACCCCCAGCTTCCAGCCGTCGGAGGTTTGGATAGGAGACAGTTTAAGGCTCTTCTCCTTGCCGTTACGCAGAACCGTAAAAACCATGGTCCGTCCTTGAGAGTTCCGAACCGCCTGTGTCAACTGTTCCACAGAGGATATCTCCGCTCCGTCTGCCATACAGATCAAATCTCCACAACGCAAACCTGCTTTTGCAGGAATGTCGTTGGCAAGCTCTACCACGCTAACACCCTTCAGCTCCAGCTCCAGACCTATGGTATCCCCACCGGGGATCAAGGTCTGCGGCATTGCGCCCCGGGCTACGGTGAAAAGCAGCAGCGATAAAAACACCGCTAATGCGGCTCTGATTCCAATTTTATCCATCCTTCTTCCCCCTTTGTTCGGGAAATTCCCGTGTGCATAGGATACCTCAAAAGGATGAAACCTTGCTTAACAAATCCTTGTTGTATGGGATTGAAAATTTTGTCGAAAAATTCCGATTTATCGAGCAGACCGAAGGTATGGTAGGGGCCAAGGCTTCTCCTTGAGGAGAAGCTGTCGAGCGGAGCGAGACTGATGAGGTGTGCGGTAAAATGTTGCGTATTTATAGAAATCTACAGCGAATTCGAAACATTTTCCACCTCATCCGCCCCTTCGGGGCACCTTCTCCTCAAGGAGAAGGCTTTGGTCTGTGCAAATCTCAAACAGA
>JAZRGR010000057.1:0-11199 GCA_045644345.1 Faecousia sp.
ACTGATGAGGTGTGCGGTAAAATGTTGCGTATTTATAGAAATCTACGGCGAATACGAAACATTTTCCACCTCATCCGCCCCTTCGGGGCACCTTCTCCTCAAGGAGAAGGCTTTGGTCTGTGCAAATCTCAAACAGAGCGATAAATCGGAATTTGACGAGGCGGTCGGGGAGCAAAGGGATCCTTTATCCCAGGATGCCGTTATGACAGAGAAGCAGGAGGAGGGGGGTATACAGCAGGAAGTACAGGATCGTAGAGGGGATCAGGCAGGCGATAGCGGGAGTGGGGTCCTCGGTATAGCGTTGCATCCAGATAACAGAGGCTACCGGGGCAGGGGAGCCGAAAAGAATTGCCATGAGAGCGGCATCTCCTGCAGAGAGGAAGAAGCTTAGAATCCCGAAGATGATGAGTGGGTAGGCTATGACCTTGTAGAGTGTGTAGAGCAAGGGGGTCCTTCCTGCGTTGCGGAGCTGAAAGCCGTATTGTCCCAGAGTCATGCCCAGGAACACCAGAGCAAGGGGAGACACACAGGCATCTAAGGCATCTAAGGGCATAGCGAGAAAACCGGGGAGCTGCCATCCCGTCACACACAGGATCAGCCCCAGGAACACTGCCACAAGGCAGGGCTCGGTAAGGAGCTTTTTCCACTCCTTGGGGTGCTGACTGCCTGCGAATGCCGGGTGGAACAGCCCCCAGATCAGCAGATCCTGGATGGATACATGGAGATACACAGTTACCATAGAGGCTTCGGACAGGAACAGACGGAGCAAGGGAATGCATACAAAGGAGACATTCCCGATACCGCATATAAAGCTGTATAAGCTGTGGAGGGGTGTCTTATGTCTTTTCAACAGAAGGAGCAGCGCAGGGAGCAGGCTGAAGAACACCGTAACAATAAGGGTGGACAGACCGGAGGATAAGAGTTCCTTAGGCTCCACTGCCAGGAAGCCCTTTAGGATCATGGCAGGGAAGCACACTGTCATTAAGAGAGAGGACAGCAGTCGCGGGGCATCCGGTGAAAGGGTCTTCCTGCAGGCGAGGAGGTATCCCAGCACCATCATGATGATCACATATATGATCCCGTCAAACATAGATTTTACCTCATAATTTCATTGTATTTTTATCTACCGATGCTATGATATATCATAGTCCCGGTCTTGTCAACAAAAAGCCTTGGAAAGCATTTGTTATGCGGTTGACTTTTTAGGGATTTTTGATAAAATAGTACTATATATAATAATGTATGGAGGCACAATTTTATGAAGAAACGAGCCCTTTCCCTGCTCTTGACAGCGGCACTGCTTCTGTCTCTGCTTACAGGCTTCGGTCCTTCTGCTTATGCAGCAGGGGGCTATGCCAAGGCAACGACCCTATCTGTGGGTGACCGTGTGGTCCTAGTGTGTGAGGATGCGTCGTCGGAATTGAGCAGTATTTCCACGACCAACACCAAATACGGCATAGGTACGACCTATTCCGGCACACCCGGAGGCATTATGGTGTTTGAGGTTTGTGCGGGGTACAGCAGTGGTACCTACGCATTCAAGAACGGCGGCAAGTACCTGTACTGGACCAGTGGCAATTCCTTGAATGTAAATGCCACCCTCAGTGCCAAAACATCCTGGACAGTGACCTTCGACGGATCAGGTAACGCAACGATCCTAAACAGCTCCGATTCTGCCCGACAGATTTGGTGGAATGTGAGTTCTCCCCGATTTGCCTGCTATAGCGGAAAGACCGGGATGTCCGGCTATGCCGGGATCCAGATCTACAAGGCAACTGCCAATGCCTGCGCACATAGCAGTACCAACTATACTGTGACAAAGGCTCCTACCTGTACGGAAAAGGGCGTCGGCAAGCACACCTGCACTGCCTGTGGCTATTCCTGGACCGTTACAGTGGCGGCTACGGGACATTCCTACAGCTTCACTATGGTCAACGGCAGTGTGAAGAGCTACTGCTCAGGCTGTAACGACCTGCAGGATGTAAGCATACATACCATTGCCGAGGCAAAGGCATACACAGAAACCTCCCAGGTCTATAATGTCAAGGGTGTCGTGACCTATGTCAAGGGACGGACGGTCTATATCGAGGACGGCACCCATGGCCTGTGTGTGTATTTCAGCAACAGCGTGGATCTGAGTGCTCTCCGCTTGGGGGATGAGATCTTCGTTTCCTCCACTATGACCACCTATAAGAATTTGCCGGAGCTCAACAATCCCACCCAGTATCTGCTCCTGTCCTCCGGGAAGACCCTGCCCAATACCACGAGTCTGTCCATTGGGGATATTCTGGCAGATGCTTCCTTCGAGCACCTGGGCAAGCGTATCACTCTGAAGAATGTGACCGTGGGCACCATCAATACCACGGGCTATACCGCACTTACCGACAGTGCCGGCAATAGCATTTCCATCTATGCAGCACCGGAATTCAGCAGTGATGTTCAGGCAGGCTGCAAGGCAAATGTAACTGCTATTATCTCTTATTTTGACGACGGCTTCCAGCTCCTGGTGAATCCCACTACGGCACTGACCGATGTGGTCAAGGTAGGAGAGGGTACAGCAGTAGAGATCGAGACCGTTTCCATCGCTACCGCCAAGGCAGGGGCAGATGAGACCTATTACCAGGTAGAGGGGATTGTGACCTGCATGAAGGGCAGACAGATCTTCATCCAGGATGAAACCGGCGGTATTGTGGTCTATTTGTCAACCATGCCCACGGTTGCTCCCTGCGCAGTGGGGGACAAGATCCGTGTTTACGGCTCTTTTGGCAATTATGACGGTGTTCTGGAGCTGCAGTATGTGGATCACACCAATCCGAACTTTTTCTCCATCCTGTCCTCGGGGAATCAGGTGGTAGCGCAGCCTGTGACCATCGAGGAGCTGCTGTATGACTCTGCTATTGACTATGAGCTCTTTGCAGAAAAGATTTTCTTGAATGATGCTTCCATCCTGGAAATCGACACAAACGGTACTGTCCTCCTATGGCAGGATGACTATACCATCGAGATCTACACAGCTCCCACCTTAAATGAGGGATGCGAGGTAGGTGCTGTGGTAGATGTTACCGCTACAGTAGCCGGTTACAACTTCAACTATGAGTTGGTCATTGTGGATGCTAACGCCATTACCTTCGGCTCGGAGTGCCGACATGAAGAGACCATGCCTCTTAATGTGCAGGCTCCTTCCTGTACGGAAAAGGGCTACTCCGGAGATCTGTACTGTACGGTCTGCGGTGCCTTTGTTGCGGTTGGCCAGGAGCTTCCTGCGGCACATATGGTGATATCCGTTGACAGTGTGGCGGCAACCTGCGAAGAGGAGGGCTACACAGGACAGCAGTACTGTGAGGTCTGTGGGCTAACGCTGGAGACAGGCTCCGTGATACCCCCGCTGGGGCACGAGTTTGTTGTAGATGAGATTGTTGCGCCTACCTGCCTCTTTGGAGGCTACACCCTCTATACCTGCAGCCGCTGTGAGATATCCTCCGAGGGGGATCCTGTACCGGCTACGGGTCATAGCTGTACCTATATGGATCAGGGGAGCACCCACAGCTATGCCTGTACCGTATGCGGTGAGCAGGGCGAAGAGGAACACCGTTATGCAGATGGCTTCTGCACCTGTTGCGGTGCTATGGTTCCGGCAGAGCAGTTCCCTGTGGACGAAAGCATCGTGATCCGTCATACCTTGAATTTGGCAAGTGATATTTCCATTAACTTTGTAGTTCCTGCCGAGTCTCTTGCAGGCTACGATGCCTTCTATCTGGAATGTATCCGCGGAACCTACGAGGGCAACAATCTTACCGGTGAGGAAACCATGAGTATCGATACACCGGTACGAAACGGGAACTACTATTATTTCACGCTCACCGGCATCAACGCAACTCAAATGGGAGACGAGATCCGTGCAACTCTCTATATGCTCAAGGGAGAGGAGCTGTATCGGTCTAATGTGGATGTATACAGTGTTTCTGCTTATGCATACACCCAGTTGAACAAGGCAGAGATGACAGCTTCCCTTAAGACTCTATGTGCGGACTTGCTCCGTTACGGCTCTGCGGCCCAGAGCTTCAAGGGCTACCGCACAGATAGTCTCGTTGACAGGGAAATGACAGAGGTGCACAAGTCATACCTGTCGGATTTGGAAGCAGTGACTTTTGGAAAGAATGCTGTACAGCATGGCGATCTGTCTGCACCCTCTGTGACATGGAAGGGCAAGGCATTGGTTATGGATTCCAAGGTCACGCTGCGGTTTATCTTCGATGCCTCTGCATATACGGAAGATGTGAACGGCTTGAGCCTCCGTATTTCCTATACCGATTACAGCGGCAAGAGTGTGACTACCACCCTTACGGGGCCCGGTGTATACAATGCTGCAAGCAATTGGTATGCCTTTGACTTTGACGGGCTCCTGGCTGCGGAGCTTCGCAGTGTGGTCAGTGTTGCGGTATATGCCGGCAATACCCAACTCAGCGAGACCATGTCCTACAGTGCCGATACCTACGGCAATGGGAAGACCGGAGCACTGCTGACGGTCTGCAAGGCCATGATCGCCTACAGCGACTCTGCCAAGGCATATTTTGCCCCATAAGAGCTTCACAAAACAGCAAGGCTCTGTCTCACAAGCAAAGTGAGACAGAGCCTTTTGATATGAAATCGTTTAGTCGTCAATGACGGGGGTGCTGTTCCGTCTTCTGCGGTGGTACAGACGGGCAAGACCACCCTCGCAGGTCTCGCGGAAGTGGTCACTGGTGTGCTCACCAGTCTCCTTCATGGTGCGGACCACCATGTCGAAGCTGATGTTCCGTGTGCCCTTGAGGAGAGTAGAGAGGTTGAAGGCATCCATGGCACGTTTGGCGGCGACGGCATTTCTCTCGATGCAGGGAACCTGGACTAAACCGCAAATGGGGTCACAGGTGAGGCCGAGCTGGTGCTCCATGGCAATCTCTGCGGCATACTCGATGGATTCCAGGGGCATGTTATAGGTCTCACAGAGGGCAGCGGCTGCCATAGAGCAGGCAGTGCCGATCTCTGCCTGACAGCCACACTCGGCACCGGAGACGGAGGCGTTCTGCTTGACAAGCGCACCGAATAAGCCGGCTACGGCAAGTGCCTCCAGAATCTTGGAGTCCGGCATGTCGTGAGTAAGCTGCATATAGTACAGAACAGCAGGGAGTACACCTGCCGATCCGCATGTGGGTGCAGTTACGATGATACCATTGTCTGCGTTCTCCTCGGCAACAGCATAGGCGAAGGAGCAGATCATACGCAGCTCCATGAGCTGGGGACGTTCATTGGGGACAATGTTCTCGTACATGGTCTTGGCCTTACGCTCTAACTGCAAACCACCGGGGAGAATGCCTGCGGTGTGGATGCCACGGTTGATGGCGGCCTTCATAGTCTCCCAAATCTTGGCAAGGAAGTCCCAAATCTCGGGCCCCTCGTGGAGCTCTACGTATTCCGGCAGGGAGATATAGCGCCACTTGCAGAACTGTGCGATCTCGGCAAAGGAATTCTCGGGATAGGTATCCTCCAAAACCCAAGGGTTCTCGCCTACGATCTGGATATCACCGCCACCGATAGAGAGGATCCGCATGGAGGCGATCTCCTCACCGGCGGCATTGTAGCCGAAGATGTCCATGGTATTGGGGTGGGGGACAGGATCGGTAGATTCGGAGAAAATGATCTCGGTACAATTATAGCCCAAGCGCTCGTAGAGAACGCGGTCTGTACCATGTCCGCGACCTGTCTTACTGAGGGATGCGTAGAGGATTACTTTGAAGGATACTGCGTCGGGATTGCGCTTTTTGAAAATCTTGGCGGCTCGCTCCGGACCCATGGTATGGGAGCTGGAGGGACCCTTGCCGATCTTAAATACATCGCGAATGGATTTCATAAGGATTCACCTCGTTTATGATTATGGGTGAATTATAGCATATTTCCCTGCAAAATACAATTCCTTTTCTGCTGTGGAATTTCACAGAAAAAGCAAAAAAATTTTTGAAAAATTTTTTGTGAATTTCTTCAAAAATCATTGACAAATTTCGTGAATTCTGCTATAATTCAGAATCGTGTGAGACTGCTTACCTATTGGTCTATAGAATAGCAGCAGCAATTGATTTAAGAGGTGTATAAGGTGCTTGATGAGCTAAAGACCGCATCATCCAAGGTGGTCGGGATCAAGCAGCTGCGTAAGGCCCTCACATCAGGCACTGCCAAGAAGGTATTCCTGGCAGAGGATGCGGATCCCATGCTGACGGATCCGATTGCCAAGGTCTGTGAAGAAACGGGAACCGCTGTGGAGTATGTACAAACCATGAAGCAGCTTGGCTCCGCCTGTGCGATTTCTGTTTCAGCGGCAGCAGCAGCGATCGTTTAAACTCATTTTTCTTGATTGCTTCATTATTTTGTATCCAACGGAATATTTTAGGATATTTCGGGATAATATAAATGCTGGAAACAGCAAGATCAAAAAGAAAGGAGAAAAACATGCCTACTTTTAATCAGCTGGTCAGAAAGGGCAGAGAGCAGGTTACCTACAAGTCCACCGCTCCCGCTCTGCAGAAGGGTCTGAACACTCTGAAGAACCGTGCTACCGATCTGGCTTCCCCCCAGAAGAGAGGCGTCTGCACCGCAGTTCGTACTACCACCCCCAAGAAGCCTAACTCCGCACTTCGTAAGATCGCCCGTGTTCGCCTGACTAACGGCTACGAGGTTTCCGCCTACATCCCCGGTGTCGGCCACAACCTGCAGGAGCACTCCGTCGTTCTGATCCGTGGCGGCCGTGTAAAGGACCTTCCCGGTGTTCGTTACCACATCATCCGCGGCACTCTGGATACCCAGGGCGTTCAGGGTCGTATGCAGAGCCGTTCCAAGTACGGTCAGAAGCGCCCCAAGGCCAAGAAGAAGTAATTCTTACTAACCAAATTGTTCCGCCTTATCGCAAGGCATCGCCTTGCCAAGGGTTTTTTATATATATTATATGTATGGGAAACGCCTGGCAGGCACCAACGGCAGCATAACTGCCGAAGTACCTATGAAATCATTATATGAAGGAGGGAAGCGAAGTGCCCAGAAGAGGTAATGTTCCCAAGAGAGAGGTCCTTCCGGATCCTATCTACAATTCTACTCTGGTAACTAAGCTCGTAAACAGCATTATGCTGGACGGCAAGAAGGGTGTAGCCCAGAGAGTCGTCTACGGTGCATTTGAAATCGTCGAACAGAAGACCGGCAAGAACGGTCTCGACGCATTCCAGCAGGCTATGGAAAATATCATGCCTTCCCTGGAAATTAAGTCCCGTCGTGTCGGCGGCGCCACCTACCAGGTTCCCCTGGAAGTCCGCCCCGAGCGTCGTCAGACCCTTGGTCTGCGTTGGATCACTGCTTACTCCCGTAAGCGCAGCGAGAAGACCATGAAGGAGAGACTCGCAGGCGAGATCATGGACGCTTGCAACAACACCGGCGCATCTGTTAAGAAGCGCGAGGATACCCATAAGATGGCAGAGGCCAACAAGGCATTCTCCCATTTCCGTTGGTAATAAAAAAGGAGTACCGCAATGCCGAGACAATATTCTCTTGAGAATACAAGAAATATCGGTATCATGGCACACATTGATGCAGGCAAGACAACCACTACAGAGCGTATTCTTTTCTATACCGGTCGTACCTACAAGTTAGGTGAGACCCACGAGGGAACCGCTACCATGGACTGGATGGAGCAGGAGCAGGAGCGTGGTATTACCATTACCTCTGCTGCTACCACCTGTTTCTGGAAGGAACGCCGTATCAATATTATCGACACTCCGGGTCACGTAGACTTCACTGTTGAGGTCGAGCGTAGTCTGCGAGTGCTGGATGGTGCTGTGACCGTACTGTGTGCTAAGGGTGGCGTTGAACCTCAGACTGAGACCGTATGGCGTCAGGCTGACAAGTATAACGTTCCGCGCATGGTGTATGTGAACAAGATGGACATCACCGGCGCAAATTTCTACAATGTTCTCAATATGATTCATGATCGGCTGAAATGCAATGCAGTGCCCATCCAACTGCCTATCGGTGCAGAGGCGGACTTCTGCGGTTTAGTCGATCTGATCGGAATGAAGGCCCTGATCTTCAAGGATGACCTTGGTAAAGAGGTCAGTGTCGAGCCCATTCCCGAGGACATGAGAGATCTGGCCGAGGAGTACCGTGAGAAGCTGCTTGACGCAGTTTCCGAACAGGATGACGAGATCATGGAGCTCTACCTCATGGGGGAGGACATCCCCGAGGACAAGATCCGTAACGCCATCCGCAAGGCAACCATCGCAGTTGAGATGATGCCCGTTGTCTGCGGCACATCCTACCGAAACAAGGGTGTGCAAGAGCTTTTGGATGCCATTGTTGAATACATGCCTTCCCCTCTGGACAAGAAGGGCATCGCAGGTATCAACCCCAAGACCGAGGAAGAGGACTTCCGTCATGCGGACGACAACGCCCCCTTCTCCGCTCTGGCATTCAAGATCGCCACAGACCCATTTGTTGGCAAGCTCTGTTTCTTCCGTGTCTATTCCGGCAAGGTCGAGAAGGGAACCACCGTTCTCAACTCCACCAAGGGTAGCCGCGAGAGACTGGGACGGATCTTGCTGATGCACGCCAATCATCGTGAAGAAGTTGAGTGTGTTTATTCCGGAGATATCGCAGCAGTAGTTGCTGTAAAGAATACTACTACGGGCGATACCTTCTGTGATGAAAAGAATCCCATTATTCTGGAATCCATGGAATTCCCCGAGCCTGTTATTCGAGTGGCGATCGAGCCCAAGACTAAGGCAGGGCAGGAGAAGATGGGCATCGCTCTGCTCAAGCTGGCAGAGGAGGATCCCACCTTTAAGACCTATACGGATACAGAAACAGGCCAGACCATCATCGCCGGCATGGGCGAGTTGCATCTGGAAATTATTGTCGATCGTCTCCTGAGGGAGTTCAGAGTCGAGGCCAATGTCGGTGCACCCCAGGTTGCCTATAAGGAAACCATCCACGGGACTGCCGATGTTGACACCAAGTATGCCCGTCAGTCCGGCGGTAAGGGTCAGTACGGTCATGTCAAGCTCCGTGTGGAACCCAACGAATCCGGCAAGGGCTACGAATTCATCAATGCAGTTACAGGTGGAGCAATCCCCAAGGAATACATCCCTGCGGTTGACCAGGGCATCCAGGGCGCAATGCAGGCAGGCGTGCTTGCCGGCTTCCCTGTTGTGGATGTTAAGGTTACTCTGTATGATGGTTCCTACCACGAGGTGGACTCCTCTGAACTTGCCTTTAAGATTGCCGGCTCCATGGCATTTAAGGAGGCTTGTCGCAAGGCACAGCCTGTTGTTTTGGAACCCATCATGAAGGTGAGTGTTATTGTTCCCGAGGAATATATGGGCGATGTTATGGGAGATATCTCAGGTCGTCGCGGCAATATCCTTGGCATGGAGCCCCGTAACGGTTCCACCCAGGTCGATGCCAACGTGCCCCTGTCTCAGATGTTCGGCTACGCCACTGATCTGAGAAGCCGCACCCAGGGTCGAGGCCAATATGCCATGGAGCCCAGCCATTATGTTGAGCTGCCCAAGAGCATTCAGCAGGAACTTGTTGAAAAACGCGGATATTGATGAAAAAAATACTTGCTATTATACGATTTTCGTTGTATAATAGTAGATGAGCAAACATAAATGCTACCCATTTACCATTAAAATCAAACAGGAGGATTTTTTCAATGGCAAAGCAGAGATTCGAAAGAACTAAGCCCCATGTAAACATCGGCACCATTGGTCACATCGACCATGGCAAGACCACCCTGACCGCAGCTATCACCAAGTATCTGGCAATGTGCGGCGGCGCAGCATTCACCGACTATGCTAACATCGACAAGGCTCCCGAAGAGAAGGCTCGTGGTATCACAATCAACACCGCTCACGTTGAGTATGAGACCGCTGCTCGTCACTATGCCCACGTCGAGTGCGCGGGCCACGCTGACTATATCAAGAACATGATCACCGGTGCTGCTCAGATGGACGGCGCTATCCTGGTTATCGCAGCTACCGACGGCCCCATGGCTCAGACCAAGGAGCACCTGCTGCTGGCTCGCCAGGTTAACGTTCCCTCCGTTCTCGTATTCCTGAACAAGTGCGATCAGGTTGACGACGAAGAGCTCCTCGAGCTGGTTGAGATGGAAGTCCGCGAGACTCTGGACTTCTACGGCTTCCCCGGAGACGACACCCCCATCATCCGTGGTTCCGCTCTGAACGCTCTGATCTCCGAGTCCAACGACGTTAACGCTCCCGAGTTCGCTTGCATCAAGGAACTCATGGACAACGTTGACTCTTGGATCCCCACTCCCGACCGTAAGGCCGACCTGCCCTTCCTGATGCCCGTTGAGGACGTCTTCACCATTTCCGGTCGTGGCACCGTTGCTACCGGTCGTGTTGAGCGTGGTTCCATCAAGAAGAACGACCAGGTTGAGATCGTTGGTCAGCAGGAAGAGAAGAGAGCTACCGTTTGCACCGACATCGAAATGTTCCACAAGCTGCTGGACTACGCTGAGGCAGGCGACAACATCGGCGCTCTGCTCCGCGGCGTTGACAAGAAGTCCATCGAGCGTGGCCAGGTTCTGTGTAAGCCCAACTCCATTCAGCCCCTGACCAAGTTCAAGGGCCAGGTTTACGTCCTGTCCAAGGAAGAAGGCGGCCGTCATACTCCTTTCTTCAACAACTATCGTCCCCAGTTCTATTTCCGTACCACCGACGTTACCGGCATCATCAACCTCCCCGAGGGCGTTGAGATGTGCATGCCCGGCGACAACATCGACATGGACGTTGAGCTGATCACCCCCATCGCTATCGAGAAGGGTCTCCGCTTCGCTATCCGTGAGGGTGGCCGTACTGTTGGTTCCGGCGTTGTTATCGAGATCAACGAGTAATTAACATTTTTCTATAAAGCGAAACAGGAGCTTCGGCTCCTGTTTTTGCTATATATAGGAAATATAATACATAGTGTTATATTGTATAATACTCGATATATTATATCTTTCATATAATACTTATGTATACATTAGGGAAACTCTGAATAAATAGCCGTCGGCACTCAGCGAATCTTTTGTCCCAACTTTTCGGTTTGAAAAACTTGAAATACACAAAGTATTCCTGCGTTTTCCAAACCTCAATTTGGAACAAAATCTCTCGCCGATTG
>JAZRGR010000058.1:0-2061 GCA_045644345.1 Faecousia sp.
TTCAAACCGAAAAGTTGGGACAAAAGATTCGCTGAGTGCCGATGACTATTTATTCAGAGTTTCCCAAGTTTTTCAAACCGAAAAGTTGGGACAAAAGATTCGCTGAGTGCCGACGGCTATTTATTCAGAGTTTCCCTAATAAAGAAAGGAGCTTGCCTATGCTGTTCTCTCCCCCCGGTTCTGTTCCTGTGATCGCTTCCGATCCCAATGATCCTGCAGCTTCCGTAGATCTGTTGGATCGGTCGGAATGGTTGGATCGGATGGAGCAGGTGTTTCATTCCCTGTCCGACAGGAAAGCCTCCTATACCTTCGCACTCACTGCTCCCTGGGGCACCGGTAAAACCTTCGCACTAAACCTTCTGGAGAAGCGGCTCCTGAACTATGATGGTGACGTCCGGTACTTCGTGTTCCGGTACAACTGTTGGCAATATGACTATTATGAAGAACCCCTTATGGCCATTGTAGCCGCCTTCTTGGATTATTATGACCGAGCCACCCATGTACTGGAGAAGGAGGTCAGAGACAAGAGCAAGAAGACCTTTGCCGTTGCCAAGACCCTGATCTCGGAGCTTCTCTACGGCTGGGTTAAGACGAAAACCAACGTAGATCTGGATAAGCTCCTGGATCTGTGTGATAAAGCCATAGAGTCTGGGGAGGAGTTCGACGAGAAATTGGTCAATGAACGGAGCTACGATATCCACTTTGCCTTTCAGAAAGCAATTTCCTTAGCTCGTAAGGCCGTTGAGGATCTGTCCGAAATCGGTACAGTGGTGGTATTTGTGGATGAACTGGACCGCTGTCTGCCGGAATATGCCATACGGGTGCTGGAACGACTGCACCATCTGTTCTTCGGAGCTAAGAACACCTTAGTACTCCTGTCCATAGACGACGATCAACTGACCCATGCCATCAGGCAGATCTTCGGTGAGAAAACCGAAGTAGGTGACTATCTGAAGAAGTTCATTCAGTTCAAGATCCCCCTCCCCATGGGTCGCCCCTCTACCGACGAAGGGGTGTTCCGGGAGAAATTCAGAGATTATTTTGATCTCTTCCAAGCCGACACCCCTGCTTTCCCTCACAGCTCGGAGAATTTCTTCTCTGCACTTTTTGCGGACATCGATATCCGTACCCAGGAGCAGATCGTGGAACGGGTCAAAACCGTTCATGCCTTGGCCTTCCCCGCTGAGGAGGGGGAGAACAAACCGGATTGCTCCGTCCTCTGCTTCGAGCTACTATGGACGGTGCTGAAATATAAGTGGAAGGTCCCCATGGATAAAAGCCCCATTCGTTACGATCCCAATGCCGGCCCTACCAACAGATGTGTCCTGTTAAAGGGCGACACCAACATCCCCGTCCTGTCCCGTTTTCTGACTTCAAACTGGTCAGATTTAGGGATCACAATTGGCCGCTCAGGCTCTCTGACGACTTATAATCTCTCTCCGGATCCCTCGGTTCCTCAGTTAGTGCTGTTTTACTTCCACCGAATTTTTCGGGAAGGCAGTATGAATTATACCATCCACCCCCACACTCCCAACAGAGCCTTATTCCAACAAACGCTAAAGGCTCTGAGAACCTTTACCTCCCTCATGGACGTCATTCTCTGAGCCCCATACGATACAGAAGCGGATCGCAGACCCGGAACCCAAATTCCCGGATCTGCGATCCTTTTTTCGTATTCACGGAAGCTTTGTACCCCCTCTGCGGATAGGCACTTTTTATACTTATTTCCCTGTGTTTCTGTGTCTTTGTTTGACAAAAAGGGAAGGGTTGTGATATAATGAAAATAGGATTTTATACACCGAACCCGGAAACAGTTTTGTGGTGCATAAGCATCATTTGTCCTTTTGCAAATTCCTGTTTATCGAGCTGTTTATCGTATAACACCGTAGGGGCGACCTGTGGTCGCCCGGTCATTGTCGTTATACTAGTTCTTGATAAAAATGTTTAAAACATTTTTATAGCACCGTAGGTGCGTCAAGAACTGCATGAGACGGGATTTTGCAATTTTCTATATCAAAAATTGCAAAATCGCAACGCATTAGCGGTGCTCTTTCTGATAGA
>JAZRGR010000059.1:0-6167 GCA_045644345.1 Faecousia sp.
CTCAGCAAATCTTTTGTCCCAACTTTTAGGTTTGAAAAACTTGAAATACACAAAGTATTCCTGCGTTTTCCAAACCTCAATTTGGAACAAAATCTCTCGCCGATTGCTCTCGGCGATTTCATCAGAGCTTCCGTAGAATAGCAATTTGTGATGTCCGTATACGATAGCAAAAGGTGGGTGAGAAAAGTGAGAAAACTGATTGCGTTCCTTATCAGTATGTCCATCGTACTGTGTCTCTCTCCGGCTTCTGCCACAGAGGAATTCCGGTGGGATGTGCCCAAGGAAACTCTTCTGGCAGGGTTGATGGAGGCAAGCATATCCTCGATCCGGGGGACCTACGAGGCGGGTTTGCTGACCTGCCGTGAAGTAACGGAGTACTATTTGGAGCGGATCGCCTCATTTGATGCTCCCTATAACTGCTTTATCACCCTGTGTGAAGAGGAAGCCTTACAGCAGGCGGATCGGATCGATGAGCGGATGGCGGCAGGGGATCTGTCGGGCTTGCTCTTCGGCATCCCTATAGTGGTCAAGGATAATATAGATTACGCAGGGTATCATACGACGAATGGCTATGACAAACGAGAGAGCCAAATTGCAGACAGTAATGCACAGATCGTAGACTTCCTACTTCAGCAGGGGGCTGTGATCATCGGCAAGACCAATATGAGCACCGCCGCCCAGGACGCCAAGGCTTGCTACAGTCAGGTGGCAGGCGAGACCAAGAATGCCTACAACACCCATCTGGCATCCGGTGCTTCCTCCGGCGGCTCCGCTGTAGCCACGGCTCTGAATTTTGCGACCTTAGGCATTGGGACAGATACCAATGCCTCACTGCGGCTCCCTGCAGTTCTTAACGGCTGTATTTCCCTACGTGTGACCTGGGACACTCTATCCCTGGACGGGATCGAGGAGCTAAATGCCAGACGGGATGTACCCGGTGTGATCACCAGGACTGTACGGGACCAGGCCATTGCGTTAGACGCCCTTTCGGGGGGAGCTACCTCCTATGCAGATCACTTAGACAGCGGTGTGCTGGAGGGGCTCCGTTTGGGCATGATCAAGGAACTGACCTATCCCGGAGGCGGAGAAGATCGGGAGATCATCGCAGCCTTTGAAGCTGCATGCAAGGAACTGGAATCTTGCGGCGCAGAGGTGATACCTGTGTCTGTTCCCGGCATCGAGAATTGGAACTACATCTATAATGACAGCGAGGATTACCGCATTAGGAAGATAGAACTGCTGGAGCAGATCATGGAGGAAAGTGGGATCAGCGCATTTCTGTTCCCCTCCTACCTGTCCCCACCTCAATATTCCGGCAGGGACGAGAATGGTGTTTATCGGAATACAGCGGACCAACCGTTCCTGAATAACACAGGCAAACTGTCTCCCAATGTTGGCATCCCGGAGATCGGGATCCCTATCGGCTTCCACTCCCGTGGGGCGGGTATGGGTATGGAGATCGCCGCCGGTAAGGGGCAGGAACAGCTCCTTCTTGATATTGCCTATGCCTATACCATAGCATATGATCACCGACAGCCTCCACGGGTAGGGAATCTCTATGCCAGATGGTACCGAGACTCTCTGGTGGAGCTGTGTGGAGAGTATCTCAGGGCGGTGGCTGACCATCAGCGGCGCACCACTCCTACCGAAACAGAGGCTCCGCCTACGGAGCAGGAGGCCGCTCCCGGCACCCTTCCTGCTGAGGCATCTACAGAACCGACGGCTCCCACTGTAGGAGAAAGGCACAGTCTACGACCTGCCTCAGTTCTTGCACCTGTAGGTGGATCGGTAGTTCTTGCAATTGTAGCAGGTGCGATCTGCCTAAGAAAAAAGAACAAATGATATGTAATCCCCCGGTGTTGACTTTTGCCGGGGGATAATTTACAATTATGGAGAAATATGGCAGGATCCCTGCCGAAAGAGAGGTCATCATTATGATAAGAAGAATGCTGGCATTGGTCCTGCTCCTTGCTATGGTCTGCGGACTCCTGCCCGGGGCGATCTATGCAGAGGGAGAGGCGGCACAGCAGGACTCCGCTGCCCTTGCAGCAGAGCTATGGACGCAGATCCGTGGGCTCCCCATCCCCGTAAATCGCAGGATCACTGTAAACTACGGCAACTCCCATGAGTTGTCCGGCACATACTTTATGGTGGCAAAGTCCGGGAGCACCTATTATGCTCTGAACCATGCCGCCTCCGTGAACACCAAGGGGGTACTCCATCGGGCAAAAGACAGCACCACCAACCGCCCCCAAACAGCCTTCTCCCCCATTGCGCTGACAGTATCCGGGGATCAGGTTACGGGGCAGACCTCCCTGCAGAATACGGTGACATTGGACTATTGGAGGGAGCCTATTTCCTATTACTATAAGGATGCAAGCAATACCTATTATTCCTACACCCTCCAGGAGTGGAATACCAACAGCAAGACCTCTGCGACAGACGGTAGCCGTGTGTATGAGATCCCCATCCCTGCAGCTGATGCAGGGTACACTCTCCGCTTTGCTGACGGCAATTATTTGGTTCCAAACGGAGCGGGGGAAGCACTGAAGAAGAGCGGCACAGCCTATCCCTTCTTTGTACAAGCCAACGCTAACGGCACCCTTGCCGCCTATAAGATGCATATCAACGGGGTCAACCAGTTTACCTACTGGCTGGGTATGGATACCAAGGACAGTAACCGCTTCACCTTAGGTACCCGGGCGCAGATGCGCCGTAACGACGTGAGCAAGGGGTTCAACATTGACTTCGAGCTGTTCCGTCTGTCCCCTGTTTCCATAGAACTCTACAAGGCACTGCAGGAGATGCTTCCCTATGTGCAGAACGGCAACACCGGCTATACAGAGGAGAGCTACAGAACATTCCTTGCTCTCCTGCAGGAGGCGGTAGACCTTTACAGCACCAATTCTCAGGCTTTTTCCGATGCAAACCTGCAGAAGACACTGGATGCCAAGGCAGCATCCCTCCACTGTGCTGTCAAGGAGCTCCGTTACGGACAGCAGGGAGAGACCTTGGCACTGGCCGCAGATGTTGCCGCACAGATTAAAAACTTATATATTCCCGTAGCCAAGCAGAAGTCGGTTACATCCACCAACCGTGGTTCTCTTAACGGCACCTATTTCATGATGGCAAAGTCCGGCAGTACCTACTATGCCATTAACCCCAATGCTCCCGTGACCACCAACGGTGTAATTCATCGGGCAAAGGACAGTACCACCAATGTGCCCCAGAGTGGCTTTGCACCTGTTGCCATCGGCATTTCCGACGGCGCAGTTCGCACCCAGACCTCTCTGACCAATACTGTACAGCTACAGAAGTGGTCCGGCACTATCACCTATTACAACAAGAACGGCGTCACATACCAGACCTATACCAATGATGAGTGGAAGACCAACAGCAAGGATCCCTCTACAGATCCCAAGCTGGGCTACCGCATCTATACCAAGCCGGATCCCTCCAAGGATCCGGGCTACATCCTCCGCTTCGGCAGTGGCAGTTATCTGTCTCCCAAAGGTGCTAAGGAGGGGCTCCAAGTAGGGACGAGTACCTATCCCTACTTCTTCCAAGCAAACGCCGACGGCACAGCTACGATCTATAAGATGCACACCGGCGGTGCCAACCAGTTTACCTACTGGCTGGGCTCCGATACGGATAACAGTAGCAACTTTACCACAGTTACCCGTGCACAGATGCGGCGCAACGATGCAGACCGTGATTTCATCATTGAATTCTACCTGTACCAGGTTTCCAACGTCTCTCTGGAGTTGTACAAGGCTCTGAAGGAAATGCTCCCCTATGTAGAAAAGGGCAATACAGGCTATAGTGCCGAGAGCTATGCCGCTTTTGTGGAATATCTGGCACAGACTCTGGAACTGTATCAGGAGAACCGTATGGTATTCTCCGACTCCCTCCTGCAGAAGTCTCTGACTGCCCGTGCTACGGAGCTTCGGGCAGTGGCAAAGGAATTGGAAGCAGGACTTGCTCGGGCTATGCCCGGCATTACGACCCTCCATCAGCTCCCCTCTATGACCCCCAATGCAGACTACCCCGGGGAGCAGGCACAGAATATGGCATACATCATGCAGACCGCAGAGGGGAAGATCATTGTCATTGACGGTGGCAGACGGGGGAACGAGGCACTGTATCTGCTTTCCTATCTCCGCAATCTCACGGGGAAGGCAGTGCCCCATATAGATGCCTGGATCCATACCCATGCCCATAGTGACCATGTGTATGCCTACCTGGATATTGCCCAGAAGTATCCCAACGCCATTACCCTGGATCGTCTGTACTGCAACTACCCCACTGTATCCGAGATCAATACCTACTGTGCAGACAACAACCCTGCCAGCATGAATACCGCAATTCAGAGTGTATATGATGCTACCAAGCTCCTGAAGAACGCACAGGGCAAACCCGTAGAGATCCTGGAGCTGAACTCCCGGCACACAGGTAAGTGTAATTCCTCTTTTGATATCGACGAGGTACACTTTGATGTGCTCCTGACCTTTGATGACATGATCGCCGCCACCAAGACCATGACAGGGACTTATACCTGTACGATGGATACCCATAATACCAACTATTCCGGCAAGACTCTTGCACAGATCATCTCCAATACCAGCAACAATACCACTATGGTATGCCGTGCTACCGTGGGTGGGAAGTCTATTCTCTTCTTAGGAGATGCCGCAGCGGGTTGTAGCATTGTCCTGGAGGCTTATCACAAGGCAAACAAATTCGATGCCTCCAAGTATTTCTCCCTCAAGAGTGATGTGGTCCAAATGGCACACCACGGAGGCAGGAACGGTCAGTCCAAGGCTGTCTACCAGGCCATTGATCCCGATGTGAGCCTGTGGCCCTGCACAGGTGTTACTCACGAGGCAACCGGTGGCAGTACCGGCAGCTCTACCAACCCCAAGAAGTGGTTGTCTGACCTGGGGGCAGAGATTTGGCCTGCATATAAGGGACCGCAGGTGTTCTACTTCGGCACACCCAGAACTACCGCAACAGTTACGATCCCTACAAAGCTGAAGCCCTATGTATTCGATGCCCGATACTATGCAGACCGCTACCCCGATCTCAAGGCTGTCTACGGCATCGATGAGGCTAAGCTCTATGCCCATTTCGTGACCTACGGTATCGAAGAAGGTCGTTGTGCTAGTCCCTACTTCGATGTGGTCTACTATGCCAATCACAATAACATCGGTCTTGTAGAGCATGCCAAGGGCGATTATGAGAAGGCGATGACCCACTTCATTACCTATATGGACAACACTACGGAGATGAGCAACGGTCCCAAGAAGCTGTCTGTCAACTTTGATCCTGCATATTACCGATCTCAATATGCGGACCTGGCCTCTATGACCACAGAATTCCAGCTCCTGGAGCACTTCGCAACGGTGGGCAATGGGGAAGGTCGCCGTGCTACCAAGTCTGCTTTGGCTCCCAATGGAGTGACCTACCACCATGGCTGCACCTTCACCCCTGTGGACGGAATGACCCATTCCTGCAAGTGTTCCTCATGTGCTACAAACTTTACCCAGCCCCATACCTATGTATACGGCACCTGCGCCTGCGGAGCACGACAGAGCTATACCGTCTCCTTCTATGCAGAGGACGGCACCCTCGTAGAAGAGCAGGTGATCACAGGTACGACTGTGAGTTACACAGGTACTGTTCCTACCAGGGAGTATGATGAGAACAGCCACTACAGCTTTATTGGCTGGGTGGATGAACAGGGGCAGATGGTATCTCTCGACGATATTACGGAGAACATCGCCCTCTATCCTGCCTTTACAGCAGAAGCTCACAGCTTTACAGATGGGCGGTGTGTCTGCGGCAGGACAGAGATCAAAGAGCCTGTAGAGGATCCTACCCTCAAGCTGGGGCATACTCTGAATCTTGCCAGCGATATCTCCGTGAACTTCGTGATCCTCAAACAGAATCTGGAGGGCTTCGATCCTGATTCCATCTATGCCGAATGCGTCTTAGATACCTATGAGGGAAGCATCAAGACAGGCACACAGACCGTAAGACTGGAGCCTGTGGACAAGGGGATCCACTATTACTTCACCCTCAACGGGCTCACAGCCATTCAGATGAATGACTCCATTGCAACGACTCTATACGGTGTGAAGGACGGGACGACCTACACCTCTCCTGTA
>JAZRGR010000060.1:0-4050 GCA_045644345.1 Faecousia sp.
ATCCCTACACCAAGCGGTATCTGGGCACCTTCGCCAACCACTTCTCCACCATCGGTCTGGTGGGTATGAACGAGGCTTGCCTGAACGCCAACTGGATCCGGGATAACCTGACCAAGACCCGGGCTCAGGAGTTCACCAAGAATGTCCTCAACCACATGCGTGAGCGTCTGTCCGATTACCAGGAGATGTACGGCGATCTGTACAACCTGGAGGCTACTCCCGCTGAGTCCACCACCTACCGTCTTGCCAAGCATGACACCAAGAAGTTCCCCGACATCATCACCGCTGCTAAGCCCGGTGAGACTCCCTACTACACCAACTCCTCTCACCTGCCCGTCAGCTACACCGATGATATTTTCTCCGCGCTGGATATCCAGGATGAGCTCCAGACACTGTACACCTCCGGCACCGTATTCCATGCCTTCTTAGGTGAGAAGCTGCCGGATTGGAAGGCTGCTGCAACCTTGGTCCGCAAGATCTCCGAGAACTACCGTCTGCCCTACTACACCCTGTCCCCCACCTACTCCGTCTGTGCAGAGCACGGCTATCTCAATGGTGAGCAGAAGGCATGTCCCATCTGCGGTAAGCGTACCGAGATCTACAGCCGTATCACCGGCTACTACCGTCCCGTACAGAACTGGAACGACGGCAAGTCCCAGGAATTCAAGGATCGCAAGGTCTACAACATTGCTCAGTCCATGCAGACCCGTTTTGCAGATGGCATCGTAGAGAAGGAAGCCGATGCTCCCGTCTGCGCAGAGGGCAAGAAGATCCTCTTCACCACCTCCACCTGCCCCAAGTGCGTCATGGCTAAGAAGTTCTTAGACGATGCCGGCATTGGCTACGAGGTCGTAGTGGTCAACGAGAATCCCGATGCAGCACGCAGCCTGGGCATCAAGGAGGCTCCCACCCTGGTGATCTTAGAGGGCGAAACCGTGGTTCAGAAGATCGTTAACCCCTCCAACATCCGCGCCTATGCCGAGTCATACAAGGCATAATACAATCTAAATCAACAATAGGGTCCCACAGGGACCCTATTGCAATATATTAAGA
Source organism: Faecousia sp. (assembly GCA_045644345.1). GTDB lineage: Bacteria > Bacillota > Clostridia > Oscillospirales > Oscillospiraceae > JAZOXB01. Next base: position 1,054 of record JAZRGR010000060.1, read on the forward strand.
ATGCAGAGGATATTCGTATGTATGATATCATAATTGTGGGCGCAGGCCCTGCAGGATTAACTGCCGCCATTTACGGAAGACGGGCGGGAAAATCCGTTCTGGTTTTAGAGAAAGATACCTTCGGCGGTCAGATCACCTTCTCCCCTAAGTTGGAGAATTATCCCGGCTTCGAGGCCATCAGCGGTAACGAGCTGGCACAGAGAATGCTGGAGCAAGCTTTAGCATTAGGTGCCGAGATCGATATGGATACGGTTCTTGAGGTCAAGGACGGTGAGGTGAAGGAAGTCATCGGTGAAAACAGCACCTATTTAGGCAGATCTGTTATCATTGCCGCCGGTGCCAAGCACCGCAGACTGGGACTGGATCGGGAAGAAGAATTTATCGGCAACGGTATCTCCTTCTGTGCGGTCTGCGACGGAGCATTCTACGCAGGACAGCACGTTGCCCTCATCGGCGGCGGTAACACTGCCCTCCAGGAGGCGATCCTCCTGTCGGAGACCTGCTCTCATGTGACTGTGGTGCAGAATCTTGCCTTCCTTACCGGAGAAGCCCGCTTGGTACAGGCTCTCAAGGAACGGAAGAACATTTCTTACCTGTACAACACTGTTGTCGCCGCTTATGAAGGTGACGAGGAGCTGAAGGCAGTCCGTCTCAAGAATACGGAGACCGGCGTAGAAACCCGTCTGGAGATCGACGGTCTGTTCTTAGCTGTAGGCACAGAGCCTGAAAACGAGCCCTACAAGGCTGTAACGGAGCAGAATGACTACGGATATATCGTAGCAGATGAGAGCTGCCGTACAGGCAAGGACGGTATCTATGTAGCCGGCGACTGCCGTACCAAGACCTACCGCCAGGTAGCCACTGCTATTGCAGACGGTGCCACCGCCGCATTGAATGCTTGCAGATATTTAGATCATTAATATCAATGAGGATCTCAGTATAAGCAAAGGAGAAAGAATGATGCATCGAAGACTTCTATTCGCAATGTGCATCCTTTGCACCCTGCTTCTTTATGGGTGTAGCTTAACGAATGATCCTATCCCTCCTGCTGAGGAGGACAGTGCTTCCACTGCAACTACGGAAGCTACAGCACCTGAAGCTGTCCCCAATCTCATTGATACGGGAATGCCATGGGATCGGGAAGGTGTTTTGACGGAAATCTTCTTAACCCTTCCGGGAGCGTGGAGGTATCATGAGGTAATGGTCTGGGACGATCTGTTCCTGCTCTACGGACGAGATTCCCATTTGGAGCAAACCAATTTCATACATTTGGCTCTGGTTGATCCCCTTACAGGTGAAATTCATGGGACGAAAACCTATTCCTCAGAGGGCTATATTATGCCACAGATCTATAAGGATCGGCTCTATCTCATAGATGATACCATAGGCACCATTGCAGAATATGACAAGGAACTACACTGCACCCAAAAATGGGCCGTGGAACCCTATGACGGAGAATCCTTCTGGTATGTAGGCGAAGGGAAGATCCTATATCAGCTCAATCACGATTCCTTAACCACCCAAAATCTCATAACGGGAGAACGGAATACCCTTATTGAAGGTTTCACTGGGTGCGGAAATGTCCTTCCCAACGGGAATTTAGAAATCACATTCTACCACAGCGAAACAGGTATCCGTCAAGACGGTGTCTTAGATCTGACTACAGGTGAGGTAAAAGTACCCGTTCAGCGTAGCACCTATATATCTGCCTCCCTTGTGAATGACAAGTGGTTGTGCCAATTAGAGAGCCTGCCGCAGACGTACCATTATATAAAGGAAGATCTTCCCTATCGGATCTCAACAGAGGATCATACGCTACAGCTATTGCAAGAGGATCGGCTCCTTGTTGCGGAGAGATATCCCTCTATCCTAAAGCTCTATGATACAGATGGCAGGTTCTTGTCTACCTGTACCCTATCTCACGAGGAATACAATTTGAAAACAACTCCCTTATGGAGAGAGGATGCAGGAGGATATTTCCTCGTTTGTTCAAGCTACTATCAGGGCTTGCGATTCTTATTCTGGGATACAGAGAAGCAAACGGTAGGTGAAGATCTGCATATGGAGCTCCTTCCGGAGGAGAGCGAAGCCATGTCTACCCTTCGAAGCAGAGCGGATGCATTGGAGCGGACTTACGGTGTTTCTATCTTCATCGGAGAAGAATGTAGAACAAGCTTTTATGATTTTGAAGCAGATATCATTACGGATTACGAATATATTTCCGGCGGGTTAGACACCTTAGACAGGGCTTTAAGGAATTATCCTACAGACTTCTTTTCTCAAATCAAATACGGATCTGTACAGGGTATCAGAATTTATTTGGTGCAGAATGTACGCGCAACAGACGAGGAACGGCTCGGGGGCAGCTACAACGCCTTTGTAAACGAGGATTGGGATCACTGTTACATGGTTATGGATATCACGCAAACCGATGAGCATAGCTACTATCACGAAATTTCCCATGTGATCGACCGATATCTCCAATGGGACAGCAGCAATCGTGAAGGCGCCCTATACTCAGAGGAAGCTTGGAACAGTCTAAATCCCGATAGCTTCACCTATGCTTACAGCTATGGGGAGGAGTACTTCAACTTTGATTACGGTCTTAACGGAAGTAGCTTTATAGACGGCTACAGTACCACCTACCCTACGGAAGATCGAGCCAGAGTCATGGAGTACAGTATGATGCCCTATTCTGATCACTATTTCTATGAAGGATCCGGGCTGTATGAAAAGTTGGCGTACTATAGCAGGTGCATCCGAGATGCATTCGATACAGTCCACTGGGAAGAAGAGCTCCTGTGGGAGCAATACTTGTCCTAAGGAAGCTCTGATGAAATCGCCGAGAGCAATCGACGAGAGATTTTGTTCCAAATTGAGGTTTGGAAAACGCAGGAATACTTTGTGTATTTCAAATTTTTCAAACCGAAAAGTTGGGACAAAAGATTCGCTGAGTGCCGACGGCTATTTATTCAGAGTTTCCTTAATACAAGTATG
>JAZRGR010000061.1:0-10434 GCA_045644345.1 Faecousia sp.
ACTTGTTTTTGATAAAAAGGTTTAAAAACCTTTATATAGTGCCGAAGGCACGTCAAAAACAGCATGAGACGGATTTCATGATTTTTTATTCAAAAATCACGAAATCCGCAACGCCGTAAGGCGGTGCCTTTTTAATAAAACGAAACCGTTTTATTAAAAATTAGTATTAAAGTTTTCAAATGTCATGGTGGGCACCTCTCTACATTATTATAATATAATTTCATTATACAAGTTGAGCTTGCTGAATGCAAGCGCGTATCGTTCCGGCGTATGGAGGGGGAGCAGACCAGCCAGGGAAGGTGGCGTTACTGCAGCGCAAAACTTAAAGAAATTTTAGAAAAACAGGAGGTTTGTCCGGGTGATTACGGAAAAGAAAACGATGAAAATTGGAAAAAAGCCGATTTTTGCTATTCTAAAAACGGAGAATTTCCGGAGATCCAATGGCACAAATGGGGAAATTAGACATTTAGAACAAAATAGCACAACGCAAATTGGTGCAATTGCAGAAAAATCGTTTGCTATTTAAAAGAAATTGAAAAAGAATTGTATATACAGTATGATATACTAAGCGCAATTTAGAAGAATTGCACGCTTATGCCTGCGTGGGTGCGACCAGAGGGCAGAAAGGTGCTGATTCTGCCGCCGCCGTGCCGCAGGATAAGGTCCATTTCGTTTATAAGCTCCACGATCCGGAGAGGCGGATGTGCGAGATTGTAAAAGGCAACCCCCGCGCAATACAGGGAAAGGAAGGTGAATGCAGCGCCGTTTTGGGAGAACGGCAAAACCCGCAAACATTCGCAGCCAAACAATAAAAAACAGGAGGAAAACTTTATGAGTAAGAGAATCCTTGCGATGATTCTTTGCATCGTTATGGTACTGGGCATGCTGCCCGTTACCGCTACCGCTGCAAATGAACCCGTTGCACCGGAAGACATCAACATGCCTTCCACGGTAGCTGAAGAAGCTATCGACCACAGCATCCCTATTTACGAAAATACACAATATAGTTTTGCAGAACGCGCAGCTGACCTGGTTGCCCGTATGAGCGTGCCCCAGAAGGGCTCCCAGCTCATCTCCAGCCCGGCTCCCGCCATCTCTGCTTCCCAGCTGGGCGGCGGTGCTCTGAACACCGTTGCCACCAAGGACCTGCCCCAGTACTACTGGTGGAACGAAGGTCTGCACGGCTACAACCGTATCGACAACGGTGCGGGCGTCCGTGGCGGCGGCGCTGGCCCTGCCAACTCCACTTCCTATCCCCAGAGCCTGACCGTAGGCTCCACCTGGAACCCCGAGCTGTACTACAAGGAAGCTCTCCAGGTTTCCGACGAAATCCGTGAGCGTACCAGCCGTAACACCCAGACCGGCAACGCCATCGACCTGAACTTCTATTCCCCCACGGTTAACCTGCAGCGTGATCCCCGCTGGGGCCGTAACGAGGAATCCTACTCCGAAGACCCCTATCTGACTGTCAAGATGGGCAGCCAGTATGTCCTCGGTCTGGAAGGCAAGAACCAGGATGGCACCATGATCGACCCCGATGGCTACTACAGAATCCACAGCACCATCAAGCATTATGTTGCCAACAACAGTGAGAACAACCGTCTGGACGGCGGCGCTGTCACTGACATGAACGCTCTGCGTAACTACTATCTGGCTCCCTACCGTGATATCATCCAGGCTACCGATGTCACCTCCGTCATGACTGCTTACAGCACTCTGAACGGCGAGCCCTGCTCCTTCAGCTCCTACCTGATGGACACCCTGCTGCGTCAGACCTACGGTCTGAGTGGCTACATCACCTCCGACTGTGACTCCGTCGGCACCATGAGCCGTCATAACTATGTCAACCCCCGTACCGGTGCGGTTCTGACCAATGACGAAAGACTGGCCGGCGCTCTGGCACACGGCGAAGACCTGGAATGCAACGGCGGCTACCGCGGCACCGGCAGCTACAGCGCCAATGCTACCAGCATGGTCAACGGCAACATCTACACCGATGCTGGCCTGTTCACCGAGAACACCTTCGATATCGCTCTGCACCGCCTGCTCACCGGCCGTATTGCCACCGGTGAATTCGATGCCGACCTGGCTCTGACCAATGCAGCCATGGCTCGTATCGAAGAGCAGAAGGCAGCAAAGCCCGAAAGTGGTGTTCCCAACCAGACTGACGAGCGTCTTGCCATCGTAGAAGAAGTCAACAACGAAGGCGTTGTTATGCTCCAGAACAATGATAACTTCCTGCCCCTGAGCATCCCTGCTGAAGGCGAATACAGCGTTGTTATCGTTGGTGCATGGCAGACCAACATGTACCTTGGCCTCTACTCCGCAAGCGCAAACAACAGCGAAAACCACATCAACATCCAGAAGGGTATCACCGAGGCCATCAAGGCTAAGAACCCCGATGCTACCTTCACCTACATCACCTCTGACTCCGTCACCGAGGACAACAAGGCTGCCATCGAAGCAGCTGACGTCTGCGTGGTTGTCGGCGGTGCCAACAACTCCTACTCCGCAGAAGACCGCGACCGCGCAAGCATCGCCCTGAGCAACAATCAGGCTGCTATGTTCGCACAGGTCGGTCAGTGGAACCCCAACACCATCGCTGTGATGGAAACCTGCGGTCCCACCCAGGTTAACACCTTCGAAAACGATGTCAAGGCCATCCTGTGGTCCAGCTTCGGCGGTCTGCGCAAGGGTGTTGGCTTCGGCAATGTCATCACCGGCGTTGTGAACCCCTCCGGTAAGGTCACCGCTACCTGGTACACCAGCGACAGCGAACTGCCCGACATCAACGACTACAACATGTATGCCACCAACGGCAGCAAGGGTCGTACCTACATGTACTACACCGGCGATGCTCAGTATCCCTTCGGCTACGGCCTGAGCTTCACCAGCTTCGAGTACTCCAACCTCACCATCGACAAGACCGAGTATGACGCCAACGATACCGACAAGGTTTCCTTCGATGTCACCAACACCGGCAATGTCGCAGGTAAGGAAGTTACCCAGCTCTACATCGCTCAGCCCGAAGCACCCGCTGAGCTGTTCCGTCCCATCCGCCAGCTGAAGGGCTTCGACAAGATCGAACTCCAGCCCGGTGAAACCAAGACCGTTGAGATGGGAGTTGCCATCCCCGATCTGGCCTTCTATAACGAAGAAGCTGACTGCTTCAAGGTTGACACCGGCGCTTACCAGGTTCAGGTTGGTAAGGACAGCGCTTCCGCTGATCTGACTGCCGACTTCACCGTTTCCGGCGAAATGGATGTCTACCCCACCGTCCTGACCGTTAAGGCCAATGCTGTTGGCGATAGCGAAAAGGGCATTACCCAGCGTCTGATTTACGACAAGGGCGCAGTTATCAACCCCCAGCTCACCGTTGCTATGAATGACGAAAGCCTGTACGGCTACATCATTGAAGAGCAGATGAGCCCCATCAAGTCCTATGAATCCTGCCCGCTGCCCGAAGGCATGACCTTCACCTATGAATCCAACCGTCCCAGCGTTGTTGCTGTGAACGGCGACGAGATCAAGGCTGTTGGCGCCGGCGTTGCCACCATCACCGTTACCGGTGAACTGGACGGCGTTGTTGTTTCCAACGAATTCATCGTTTATGTTGAAGCTTCCGCAAAGGTTGACGGCATCACCATGAACGGCGCTCCCATGGCCGGCTTTGACCGCGACCAGAACGCATACGAATTCGAACTGGATGCAGATGCTGAGATCCCCGTGATCGCAGCTACCGGCAGCTCCGAACTGGAAATCGTTGTCACTCAGGCAACCTCCATCCCCGGTGTTGCTACCGTTGTTTCTACCGAAAAGACCACCGGTACTGTTGAAACCTACCGCATCGGCTTCGGCTTCGAACCCGCTTCTGCTGACTTCGCAGCAGGCTGGGAAGCTCTGGAAGCTCAGGGCTGGAAGGTTGAAGGCGCCAATGAAAATGCTACCTTCGGCGAAAATGGCCTGACCATCGTTGGCGAAGACGGCATGGGCGCAAACCTCTATTCCGTGCCCGCATTCGGCTCCTGGGCAGCACAGACCAATGTCACTCTGGCAGAGGCTCTGACCACCAGTGGTCAGCAGGTTGGTCTGCTGGTCAAGGACGGCGAAGACGGCTACATCAAGTTCGTCTACGAAGCTGAAATTATGGCATTTGGCTCCTGGAAGTGGGCCAACTATTACATCACTGCATACGCAATGCAGGGTGGCACCGAGAGCCAGATTGCAAGAAGCGGCAATGTGGGCGAACTCACCGCTGTTTCTCTGCGTGTGCTGAAGGATGGCAGCAACTACACCTTCGCATACTCCACCAACGGCAACAGCTGGACCAATATGAACGGTTCTGCTAAGCTCACCATGGCTGAGCCCAAGCTGGGCGTGTTCAACGGCAAGGTTGGCGGCGTTACTGCAACCTTTGACGCAATCAACATCGTTAAGATGTCTGATATGAACCCCACTCTGGCAAGCCTGAGTGTGGATGGCAAGGCAATTGAAAGCTTCAATCCTGCTGTCTATGTCTACAACTTCCAGGTTGCTGAAGGCGAGGAGACTGTTCCCGTCATCGAAGCCACCGCAGCCGACGAAACCCACGAAGTGACCGTTGAGCAGCTCACCGGCCCCACCGGCACTGCCAAGATCACCGTCACCTCCCCCGCAGCTTCCGCAGTTTACACTGTCAGCTTTAACCATGGTCCCATGGATGACTACTTCGCAGACGGCAACATGGCCGATGCATGGGTCATTGAAAAGGAACTGACTGACGAATATCAGATCGTCAAGGGTGAGGGCCTTAAGCTCTACACTCAGGCAGAAGACTACTACCAGGATGGCGATGCATGGCACAATGCATTCACCCTGCCCGCACAGGGCAACTGGAGAGTGGTTGCCAAGGCGCACTTCCCCACCTCTGAACTGCAGACCTACCAGCAGCTCACCATGTCCGTATGGGAAGATGAAGACAACTATGTCCGCATCTGCTGCCAGGAATCCCGTCTGTTCATCGAGCCCGGTCAGGAAGTGAACGGCACCATGAACCTGCCCTTCAAGACCGCTAACGCTGTTGCAGACGAAGATGGCACCGTTACCATCTACTTCTGCATCAACAAGAACGACAATGAGTACAGCGTAAGCTATTCTCAGGACGGCGTTTCCTTCACCGATCTGGGCACTGTTACCGCTGACTATGCCGATCCCAAGATCGTTCTGTCCGCTGGTCAGAACTCCTCCAACACCCCCGTATGGCTCAACTACGAATATGTGGCTGTTGTCAGCCGCGACGGCGTTGATGCCAACACCGATTTCCTCACCTGGGCTTGCGAAAACGTTGCAGGTTATGTTGCAAACGACATCCCCGCAGAGGTTAACAGCGACATCGTTCTGTCCGATGTTCCCCACGGCTACACCGCAACCATCGCTTCCAGCAACACCGCTGTGATCGCCAACGACGGCACCGTCGCTCCCGTTGCTGATGAAACCGATGTCACCCTGACCATCACCGTATCCGATGGCCAGACCAGCGCAATTGCAACCAAGACTGTAAAGGTAACTCCTCCCCTGCCCATCTACGAAGATACCAAGTACACCTTCGAAGAACGCGCAGCTGACCTGGTCGCTCGTATGAGCATCCAGCAGAAGGGCTCTCAGCTCGTCAGCACCGCTTCCGCTATCAGCGCATCCGCACTGGGCGGCGGCACCCTGAATGTTCCCGCAACCAAGGGCATTGCCAACTATGAATGGTGGAGCGAAGCTCTCCATGGCTACTCCAAGGGCAATACCTCCAACTCCACTTCCTATCCTCAGAACCTGACCGTTGCTTCCACCTGGAACCCCGAACTGTACTACCGTGAAGCAGTGGAAATCGGCGACGAGATCCGCGAACGCACCCAGAAGAACGACCTGGGCAACGCCAAGAACCTGAACTTCTACTCTCCCACCGTCAACATGCATCGTGACCCCCGTTGGGGCCGTCATGAAGAGGCCTACTCCGAAGACGTATATCTGACCGGTAAGATGGGCTCCATGTTCGTCAACGGCGTGGAAGGCAAGGACCGCGAAGGCAACATCCTCGATCCCGATGGCTACAAGAAGGCTCTGACCACTGTCAAGCACTACACTGCCAACAACTCCGAGCGTAACCGTCTCGGCGGCGGCGCTGTCGCTGACCTCCGCGCAATCCGCGAATACTACACCGCTCCCTATCGTGAAGTCATCCAGCAGGCTGGTGTCACCTCCGTCATGACTGCATACAGCACTCTGAACGGCGAACCCACCTCCTACAGCTCCTATCTGATGGATACCCTGCTGCGTCAGACCTTCGGTCTGGGCGGCTTCGTCACCTCCGCCTGTGGCTCCGTTGCAACCCAGAACCGTCATGGCTATGTCAACCCCTTCACCGGCGAAACCATGACCGACCTGGAAGCTCTCTCCGGTGCTCTGGCACACGGCGAAGATCTGGAATGCTCCGGCGGCTACAGCGGCTACGGCACCTACTCCTCCAAGATGACCAAGATGATCGACGCTGCAAGCGAGACCGACAAGGGCATCTTCACCGAGAACACCGTCGACGTTGCTCTGCACCGTCTGATGACCGCTCGTATCTCCACCGGCGAATTCGATGACAATCTGGCCTACACTGCAGCCGCTGCAGAGCGTACCGCTTCTCAGTCCGGCAGCATCGGCTGGCAGACTCCCGAGCGTCTCGCCATCATCGACGAGATCAACAACGAAGGCGTCGTCATGCTGAAGAACGACGGCATCCTGCCTCTCGACATCGCTGATGACTACAATGTTGTCATCGTTGGCGCATGGCAGACCAACATGTATCTGGGCCTGTACTCCGCTGGCCAGAGCAATGCTGCCAACCAGATCAACATCCAGAAGGGTATCACTGACGCCATCCTGGCTAAGAACCCCAATGCTGTTGTTTCCTACATCGCAACCAACGACCTGACTGCTGACAACGAAGCTGCCATCGCGGCTGCTGACGCTGTCGTAGTCGTCACCGGTACCAACGACCAGTACTCCAAGGAAGACGGCGACCGTACCACCATCGCTCTGCCCAACGGTCAGGACGAACTGATCTCCAAGGTTGGCAAGCTGAATGAGAACACCATCGCCATCATGGAAACCTGCGGCCCCATGCAGGTCACCAAGTTCGAGAATGATGTAGCAGCCATCCTGTGGGCAAGCTTCGGCGGCCTGCGCAAGGGCGTTGGCTTCGGCAACACCATCACCGGCGCTGTGAACCCCTCCGGTAAGGTTACCGATACCTGGCATCAGAATGTCAGCGATGCAGGCGAATCCGACGTTCCCAGCATCTATGACTACAACATGTATGCTACCAATGGCAGCAACGGCCGTACCTACATGTACTATGTTGGCGAGAATGCTCCCAGCTATCCCTTCGGCTATGGCCTGAGCTACACCATCTTCCAATACTCCAACATTTCCATCGACAAGACCGAGTATGACGCAAACGAGACCGTTAAGGTTTCCTTCGACGTCACCAACACCGGCGATGTTGCTGGTAAGGAAATTGCTCAGCTGTACGTTGCACAGCCTGATGCACCCGCAGAACTCCTCCGTCCCATCCGCCGTCTGCAGGGCTTCGACAAGTTCGAACTCCAGCCCGGCGAAACCAAGACCGTCGAGATGGAAGTTTCCATCCCCGAACTGGCCTACTTCGATGAGACTGACAAGCGCTACGAAGTCGATACCGGCGCATATCAGATCCAGGTTGGTACCAACAGTGCCGAAGCAAATCTGACCGCTGACTTCACCGTTTCCGGCGAAATGGATGTATATCCCACCCTGCTGACCGTTAAGGCCAACGCTGTGGGCGATACCGAAGCCGGCATCGAAGAACGTATCATCTTCGCTAAGGGCTCCATTGTCAATCCCCAGCTCACCGTTGCTATGAACGACGAGTCCCTGCACGGTTACATCATTGCTAACCAGCAGAGCCCCATCGACAAGCTCTCCAGCACTCCTCTGCCCGAAGGCATGACCTTCACCTATGAGTCCAACCGTCCCAGTGTTGTCAAGGTTGAAGGCGACGTTATCAAGGCTGTTGACGCCGGTGTTGCCACCGTTACCGTCACTGGCGAACTCGATGGCGTTGTTGTCACCGCTGACTTCGTTGTCTACGTTGAAGCTACCGCTTTCATCGACAGCATCACTCTGAACGGCGAAGCCATGACCGGCTTCAACCGCGAAAAGTTCGCATATGAACTGGACGCTACTGCTTATGAGACCGCTCCCGTTGTTGGTTATGTTGCCAACACCGAAGGCCTCGAAATCACTGTTGAGCAGTTCACCGGCATCCCCGGTGTTGCTACCATCAAGTCCGTAGAAACTGCATCCGGCACCACCTGCATCTACCGCGTAGGTATCGGCGGCGAACCCGTTGACACCGACTTCGCAGAAGGTTGGGAAGCTGCCGAGGCTAAGGGCTGGAAGGTAGAAGGCGCCAACGAAAATGCCACCTTCGGCGAAAACGGCCTGACCATCGTTGGTGAGGACGGCATGGCTGCCAACTTCTACTCCGAACCCGCTTACGGCGAATGGGCTGCACAGACCAATGTCACCCTGGCAGAAGCTCTTGCTACCAGCGGCCAGCGTGTCGGCATGATGGTTAAGGATACCGATGACAGCTACGTGCTGCTCACCTATGAAGTTGTTGTTTCCACCGGCTGGTGGTCCAGCACCAACTACTATGTCACTGCATACGCACTGCAGGATGGCCAGCTGAACCAGATCGCAAGATCCGGCAACCTGGGCACCATCACCAACGTTTCCCTGCGTGTCATCAAGACCGCTAACGGCTTCTCCTTCGCATACTCCACCGACGGCGTCCTCTGGACCGACATGAACGGCGTTGCTAAGGTCGCCATGGCAGAACCCAAGCTGGGCGTATTCAACGGCAATGTTGCCGGCGTTACCGCCACCTTCGACGGCATTGATGTCTGCGAAGTCAGCGAACTCTATCCTCGCCTCGCTTCCGTCACCCTGAACGGCGCACCTCTGACCGAGTTCGATCCCGAAGTCTTTGTTTACAACTTCGAAGTAGCTGAAGATGCTTCCGCACCCGTTCTGGAAGCAGTTTCCGCTGACGAATCCGTACTGGTTTCCTACGAGCAGCTCGATACCCGCTACGGCGTGGCTAAGATCACTGCTTACAACGATGTGACCAAGGCTGACTACTACTTCTACTTCAACCATGGTCTGAAGTCCGACTACTTCGCTGACGGCGACTTCAACGAAGATATCTGGACCATCGAACGCGAAAACAAGGATGCATACTCTGTTGTTAAGGGCGAAGGCATTGTACTTCCCACTCAGCAGTCCGACATCCACGGCACCGGCGGTGCCTGGGAGAACGCCTTCACCGCTCCTGCACAGGGCAACTGGCAGGCAGTGGCCAAGATGGTCTACCCCGTCATCCCCAATGCCAACTATCAGCAGGCTATGTTCCTGGTATGGCAGGACGAAAACAACTACCTCCGCATGAACTGCCAGACCAGCAACCTGAACATGGAACCCGGCGTTGAAACCAACGGCTCCTTCAACGGCAACCTCGGCTCCGGCCAGGCCCTGCCCAGCGAAGACGGCACCGTCACCGTTTACTATCTCATCGAGAAGGACGGCAACGACTACACCGTCGGCTACAGCCAGGATGGCTTCAACTTCACCATTCTGAACACCGCAAAGAACGTCAACTTTGCTAACCCCAGAATCGGCCTGTTCGCAACGCAGAACAGCTCCGCAACTCCCATCAACGCTAACTTCGAGTACGTCGCAGCAACCCGTATCAACGGTGTTGAGCAGATGTCCTACGACCGCATGCTCACCTGGGCAGCACAGAATGTTGCTGACTATGTGGCAGAAGATGTGCCCGCAGAGACTGCAGAAAACATCACCTTCTCTGCAATCCCCCACGGCTACACCATGGAAGTTGTTTCCAGCGATCCCGCTGTCATCTCTGCTGACGGTGTTGTAACTCCCGCTGCAGCAGACAAGACTGTGGAACTCACCATCACCATCCGTGAAGGCGAGACCAACGCCAGCGCCAAGGCAACTGTCGTTGTTCCCGGCACCGGCGTAGAGCCCGTTGTCATGCACACCGTTACCTTCGACTTCAACTATCCCGGTGCTCCGGAACCCGTTGTTGTTGAGGTAGAAGACGGCGCTCTCGTAGAAGCAATCGAAGCTCCCGCACGTGAAGGCTATGTATTGACCACTTGGGGCACCGGGATGCGCTTCTGGGGCTTCACCTTCGTGACTCCCTATGACTTCACCAACCCCGTTACTTCCGACCTGGTTCTGAAGGCAAGCTGGGACAAGGATTGGACCATGCTGCCCCCTCTGGCTGAAGAATATGAAGACTTCTTCATCCAGGGCTGCTACGGCGGCTCCATCCGCCAGGGTCAGACCGAC
>JAZRGR010000062.1:0-7142 GCA_045644345.1 Faecousia sp.
CGGAGAGGGTAAATTGCACCATCGTCACCCGTACAAATTTCGTTACAACGAATGCATCGCCAAGCGTGTTCGTAGGGAACGACCCTGTGTCGTTCCGCAAAGGTTCCAATATACGATGGAACAAATTCAAAACGCACAAGACAATATATCTCCTATGTTACCGATTATTATCCTACTTTTCTTAACATAATTGATGCATACGGATTACGATACTACCCCGGAACGACACAGGGTCGTTCCCTACGAACAAATTTGATTGTTTGTACGGTTCACGCAAAATGCCTACGGGTGACGATAATGCCGTTTTCCCTCTCAGTCCCTTTGGGACAGCTCTCCCAGAGGGAGAGCCAAGAGCCCGGTGGATCATCGGAAACTGATCGATAAATCGGAATTTGGCATTTCGTGGTAGCCGGAGCTTGACAAAAGTGGGGTGGGGATGTATAACATTAGCATAGAACGAAAGAAGGGAGGGAACGGTCTTGTCATCTTATAACGAACTGGTAAAGAATTTTGAGAGGATCCGCAGTTATATGCGGGAGTTTTATGTCTATGGATTTAAAAGTCGGGAAGGGTATCGGCAGAAGAGCTTGCGCTCCTACGATGACGAGAGGCGGCGGATCGAGAGCTGGCTGGGGGAATATATGTGCTTTGCTCGCAACAACGATGGAAAGAACGTGTTCCTCTCCATTGACAGCCGCGTGTCCCGGGGGAATCCTTTTTATAAGGCATTGAAAGCCAAGAGCTTTACAGACGGGGATATTACCCTCCATTTTATTCTCCTTGATCTGCTCCACAGCCCCGAGATCAAGCTGTCCCTTTCTGAGATCCTGGAGAAGATCGACAAGGCACTGGATGCTTTTCCCGAGCCTATGGTCTTGGATGAATCCACTGTTCGGAAGAAGCTCAATGAGTACATAGCATTAGGGATCATTGTAGGGGAGAAGGTAGGCAGACGGATCCTGTACAGACGGGCATCCGACCCGGAGCTACCCAAGCTGGGGGAAGTCCTGCAGTTTTTCTCCGAGGTGGTCCCCTGCGGTGTGGTTGGCTCTTACCTGCTGGACAGGGAGAAGGCCGACAGGAATCCCATTGCCTTCAAACACCATTACCTCAACTTCGCCTTAGACAGCGAGGTAGTGGAGGCCCTCTTCCGAGCTATGCGGGAGGAACGGATCGTCACCGTCCATAATCACAGCCGTCGAGCAGGGGAGCCACGGATCAATCGGATCATCCCCCTGCGGATCTTTGTCAGTGTCCGGAGCGGCAGACAGCATTTGCTTGCCTATCAGCCGGATTTCAATACCATCAAGGCATTCCGCATCGATTATCTGTCCCATGTAAAGCTACGGGAGCCCTCTGCCCGATTCCGTGAGCTTCGCAGACATTTGGACAGGATGCAGGATAGAATGTGGGGTGTGTCTACGGGCAAGCAGGGCTTCCATCGGGAACGGACGGAGGAGGTTTCCTTTACCGTCCGGGTGGAGGAAGACGAACCCTATATCATTAACCGCCTCCTACGGGAGAGGCGGATCGGCACCGTAGAGCGGATAGATGACCGACACTACCGCTTTACCGCTCAAGTGTATGACACTGCCGAGATGGTGCCGTGGATCCGCACCTTCCTGTGCAGGATCACAGAGCTGCATTTTTCTAACAGAGCTCTGGAACGGCAATTCCGTGGGGACATCAAGCAGATGTACCGCATGTACGGTGTGGAGGAGGTGGAGGGATGATATTCCATGAAATCTACTCGGTCTACTATCAAGCGGTTGCCAAGATCTTGGAACGAGTCCAGCAGGGACAGGTCTCCTGTGAGGAATTGGGGCAGATCGTTGCGCAATCGGCCTTTGCCGAGAGCTCACTGACCATCCTGCCTTCCTTGCA
Organism: Faecousia sp.; assembly: GCA_045644345.1. Taxonomy (GTDB): domain Bacteria; phylum Bacillota; class Clostridia; order Oscillospirales; family Oscillospiraceae; genus JAZOXB01. Next base: position 1,885 of record JAZRGR010000062.1, read on the forward strand.
AAAGGGGGAATGGCAGCTCCTGACTTCCGACGGAAAGACGCCCATTGTTCACCGTCCTACCATGCCCCTGACCCTGCTCCAGAAGCAGTGGCTCAAGGCATTGACCTTAGATCCCAGATTCCGCCTTTTTGGTATAGAACTACCCGGCTTGGAGGACATTGCGCCTCTGTTTACCCCGGAGGATTTTGTGGTCTATGACCGCTACGGAGACGGAGATCCCTATGAGGATGAGGGCTATATTGCACGCTTCCGTCTGATCCTCCGAGCCATACGGGACAAATGTCCTCTCCGTCTGCAGATCCGCAATCGTAGGGGAAGCCTCGTATGGGTCCGTGGCTACGGACAGCGGCTGGAATATTCGGAGAAGGATGATAAATTCCGCCTCCTGCTAACGGACAGACGGAATGATTCCATCATCAATTTAGCTCGAATCACGGATTGTAGCTTGCTTCCTGTGGGGGCTCTGCCTGCCCATAGGATGCATAAGAAGCAAGCCTTGGAGCTGACCTTGCGGATCCGCAATGAGCGCAACACCCTGGAACGGTGCTTGCTCCACTTTGCCCATTTTAAGAAACGGGTGGAGCGGATAGACAGACTCCACTATATCCTCTATCTTTCTTATGACCGAGAGGACGAAACGGAGCTGCTCATTCGGATCCTGAGCTTTGGTCCCTTTGTGGAGGTTTTGGGGCCTGCTACCCTGCGAGAACAGATCATAGCACGATTAAAAATCCAAAAAAGCTGCGGACTTTGATAGTTCGCAGCTTTTTTTCCGTGTTCCTTTCGGAAAATTTTGCTAAACTGTAGTTGCAAGGAACCTCTATGCAAGTGATCGGGTGATCCTTTCACTGCGGTGCACGGGGCAGTGCCCTTGTGTATGCCGAGACTTCTTGCTCCTGAGCGGTCTGACATCAGCCTGTAAAGCTGAAATGAGACAGGGGTGCGAGTCCCCATTTTTATTCGTGGGTTCGAATCCCACCCTATGCACGAGCTGCATACGGCCGGTGGATCGGAAAAGCTGCCGGAAACGGCAAAAACAGAATTCAGAGACTTCTTCCGTGCTCCGGATATTTCTCCCCCTTTTTTATTCGGAGCCATGAGTCCGCTGCCTTGTCTCGGGGCGGATACCGCAGTACACGCCTACAGGCCAGAAGCAAGGCTTTCCGCCTGTGTGCAAGGCTGCTGAAACCCTAAGCCGCAGTAGCTTCATGGGGAGGAGCCTCAACGAGATTTTATCCTAAGGAGGATTGTGATATGAAGCATAAAATTTTGATTCGTGAAAGTCAGAGAGGTCTTCTTTTTAAGAACGGTAAGTACATAAAGCTCCTGCCTCCCGGAAAATATTATGAGTACGGCGGCAGGGAAATTGAGGTGGTGGAGCTGTCTCAGCCCTTGTGCTCCAAGATCTGCCCCTTGGATACTCTGTTGTCCCATGAGGAGCTGACAAAGAGCATCACTGTAGCAGAAGTTGCCGATGAACAGCTCGGTTTGCTGTATGTAAACGGGAAGTTCAGCAATATTCTGCGGCCGGGAAAGTATGCCTATTGGTCCGTAGTGGATCGGCATACTGTCACCATGACAGACACCTCTACTCCCGAAGTATCCCCGGAGATCCCCTCTTATATTTTCGCCAAGATCCCCGGTATTTATTATACCAAGGTAGAGGTTGCGGAATATCAGAAGGCAAGACTGTACTTTGACCGGAAGTTTGTCCGGGTTCTGGATGGGGGGACCTATTACTTCTGGAAGACCGGTGTCCGGGTGGATGTGGATATGGTGGATACCCGGCTGACCCAAATGAATATCTGCGGACAGGAGATCCTAACCAAGGACAAGGTGTCCCTGCGGATCAACTTCGTATGTAGCTATCGTATTACGGATTATGTGGGGATCTTGACGGAGATCGACGATTTTGCGGAGCAGCTCCGCGTAGCCGCACAGCTGGCTCTGCGGGAGTATGTGGGGCGGTATAAGCTGGATGAGATCCTGGAGAGCAAGGATCAAATGTCGGGATTTGTTCTGGCAAGACTGAGAGAGAAGGAAAAAGATCTCTTCGTCCAAATCGTGGATGCCGGAGTCAAGGATCTGATCCTGCCCGGTGAGATCAGACAGATCATGAATACAGTTCTGGTGGCAGAGAAGCAGGCACAGGCCAATGTGATCGCCCGTCGGGAGGAGGTAGCCTCCACCCGTTCCCTCCTGAACACCGCCAAGCTCATGGAGGAGAACCAGACCCTCTATAAGCTCAAGGAGTTGGAGTACATGGAGCGGATCTGCGCCAATGTAGGCAACATCAATCTGAACGGCAACGGCGATGCCCTACAACAGCTGGCTACGCTCCTCCGTGGAAGCCAATAAGAAAGGAGAAGCTTTATGATAGAAGTAAAAGGCAGTTTTAACACTGCCATCTGTTATACCGGAGAGCTGGAGCAGGGAGCTTACGAGCAGATCTTGACCCTCTGCAATCAGGAGGCTTTCCGGGATGCCAAGATCCGTATTATGCCCGATGTCCACGCAGGGAAGGGCTGTACCATCGGCACGACTATGACCATTACGGACAAGGTGGTACCGAACCTGGTAGGAGTAGATATCGGATGCGGTATGTACACCGTGAATTTGGGCAAGGGAGATGTGGACCTTGCCGCCTTTGATGCCGCCGCCCACAGCATCCCCTGTGGCAAGAAGGTGTGGGAGGGACGGCAGGAACGCTTCGACCTGACCCGTCTGCGTTGCTACCGTAGCTTGAAGGATACCAAGCGTCTGGAGCGGAGCTTAGGCACCTTGGGTGGAGGGAACCACTTCATTGAGATCGACAGGGACTCGGAGGGGAACCACTATCTGATCATTCACTCCGGCAGCCGTAATCTGGGGACGCAAGTGGCGAATATCTATCAGACCCTTGCCGTTGACCTGAATCTGGGCAAGGAGGAATACTTCAAGGAGCGGGAGGAACTGATCCGAACCTATAAGGAGGCAGGCAGACGGAAGGAGATCCAAGGTGCGCTAAAGGCTCTTGATAGGAGCTTTGAGGCCAAGGAGCCTACTATGCCGGCGGAACTGTGCTATCTCTACGGCAGCTTTATGGAGGATTATCTCCATGACATTGCTATCTGCCAGGAATTTGCCCTGCGGAATCGGGAGAAGATGGCGGAAATTCTCTTGCAAAAGACAGGTCTTACAGCCTTGGAGTCCTTCCAAACCATCCACAATTATATTGACGTGGAGGAGCGGATCCTCCGTAAGGGAGCGGTTTCTGCAAAGGCGGGGGAGAAGCTCTTGATCCCCATTAACATGCGTGACGGCAGCTTGATCTGTGTGGGCAAGGGGAATGCGGATTGGAATTGCTCCGCACCCCACGGTGCAGGCAGACTCATGTCCCGTTCTACTGCCTTCGAGCAGCTTACCATGGAGGAATACGAGATCCAGATGGCTGGGATCTATACCACCTGTGTGAATCCTTCCACCTTGGACGAGTCCCCCATGGCCTATAAGAGCATGGATGAAATCATTGCCAATATCGGTCCTACCGCCGACATCCTCGCCCATATCAAGCCTATCTATAATTTCAAAGCAGCAGAGTAAATCGGAATTTGATTCACAAAGAGGGACGGAGATTCAGAATGATTTTTAATTTTGGAATGTTTGTTCTGGACATAGATGTAGACAGAACGAGGGAGTTTTATGGTAAGGCAAAGGCTTTGACAGATCGGTGTGACTGTCAGGGGTGCAGGAACTATGTTGCTTGGGCAGAAGGGCCTTCTTCGGAGGATAAACGCAGGTTGGAAGCTTTGGGGATCCACATGGAAAAAGCACAAGAGGTCTATGTAAAATGCCAATTTCCGGATGAAACTCTATCTTACGGAGGCTGGTATCACCTGTGTGGAAGGATCCTGCAAGGCCCCGATCCTTGGGTTAGGGTGGATGATAGGAGCCGGTATCTTGCAAGAGAGTGCTTTACATACATGGGGGAGGACTACCGTGTGACCTTTACAGAGGATATTTCCTTATTGGATGAGGACTTTCCTATGCCGGTGATCCAAATGGAGATAGAGGCAAAGATCCCTTTTACCCTGCCGGAAGATTGTGAATATGGAATATGTGACTACCAATGGTGAACAGGAGCGAGGAGAGATCCGCAGACCGAAGGCGGAACAGAAAGATACTATGAACTTTTACCACGAAATATTTGTCTTGAATATAGAAGGTATAGATGAGAACTATCGGTATGCACAAGAGCTTGGAGGAAACATAGAAACCCTTCGGGAAATGATAAAATCCCCCCGTATGGAGATTTTTGCACCGGCTTGTCGGGTTCTGGGAGAGTTGGGGACAGAGGAGGCTTATGAGGTACTGAAGGAGTGTCTGGGAATCAGGGATAAACACCTGTACAGATACCTCATGTCTGTGATTTTCCGCTTTCCTCAATCCGCAGAATTGGCAGACCGATTTGTAGAGGCATTGGAAAGCAAGGATCCCATATTTGTAGATACAGCCCTAAAGCATCTGGTTCGGGAAAATCTGTGGGTGACGGAGGAACAGATCCTCTCCTGCTTTGAGAAGAATCGGGATCAATTGCACAACTATTATTACGCTACCGTTCTCATAAAACTGTCCAAGACGGAGGACCATACAAACAGAATCCTTCGCATGTTCCATAGGACTCAAAATAACAGCGTGAAAATCGCCCTCGGAGAATGTCTTACGGCTTTCGCCACGGAGGACAACTATATGACCCTTTATGACCTCATGAAAGACAGCCCCATACACAAACTACGTATGGAAGCCTGTCGAATTGCCCAAAAATTCCACAGGAAAGAGCTCCTGAAACCCTTTACAGAGGATCCGGACGGACACATCCGATCCTTTGTCCGCCGCTCCCTTGCAGAGAACCAAATATAGAAACCAAACGGCGGCCTTCCTTCCCCGGGAGACCGCCGCCTTTCCACCAAATTCCCGATTTATCGAGCTGTTTATCGTATAACACCGTAGGGGAGACCTGTGGTCGCCCGGTCATTGTCGTTAAACGACAATGACGAAATTACGGGATTATCACGAGATTTCCGACAAAATCGAAACATTTTGCGGGCGACCACAGGTCGCCCCTACGAACAAATTCGGAAATCAACAGAGCGATAAACAGGAATTCTATGATATGAATGCACCCATATATTGTCGTCAATCTCGTAAAAAAAGCCGGGAAGCAGAGGGGGCGTCTGCTCCCCTCCGGGGTTTATGATGCTATACTGTATTCAAATAGG
>JAZRGR010000063.1:0-71130 GCA_045644345.1 Faecousia sp.
CCTTGACACGGCTGCCGAAGATGTTCTCCCGACCCTGAGCGGACCACTGGTCAACGTAGTCAGCCATGGGGCTGGAGGGGGTGATGGGGTAGATGCCGGCTACTTCTGTAAATGCGTAGCTGACATGAGCGGCGGCGGTATTGCCGTCCATTGTCTTGAGTTTTCTTGCCAAAATGAATACCTCCTAAAAGTATTGATTTACAGACAGGTTCATTTTATCACTAAATCTCCGTTTTGTAAACACCAAAAACAAGGAAATGACAAAAATTTATGATTCGTTTATAAAAATGTGAATGGCTGCCATTGTATTTTAATGAAATATACTTGTAATTACAGGGATTTTGTAGTATGATATCATAGATATAGTAGGAGGTGGGGGGAATGGCAAAGAAGAGTAAGAAAAAACGCGGACTCAAGTCACCGTCTCTATCCTCTCTGGATCGCTGTATATATTATGTTGCTCTTTTGCTTTTGGTGGTTGTATTTATGTTAATGTTCCTTCTTCCTATAGGCATTTTCCGCAATGTTGTATTTTCGGACCCCGGTGTGATTGCGGCTATGGACAGGGGAGAAGTTGTGCGGTGGCCCTTCTTGTTTTATGTTCTACTCAGTGCATTTATTTTTGTTGTGGCATGCTTTGAAGAGAAGAAGCCTATTTTCGGGAATAAGAGGATCAAATACGGGGATCACCGTTGGAAGCCGGTGTATCCACTCTTTTCCAAGGAGCGGAGGGAGTATCGGAGGAATGAGAAGCCTTCTGATATTCGTTTCCGCAGGAAAATGTGGAGAGTATGGCTGACAGGATTGGGGATCACTTTCGTCTTCTTTCTTCTCGGTATTTTCTGTCGTTGGACATACGAAGAGGACGGAAGGTTTCACCAATTTAATGCCTTTAACACTGAGACCATTTCTTGCCCCGTGGAGGAACTCACAGAACTAACCTTTAATATTCGTAGGAACAGTAAGGGTGGCGGATATTCCTTCCGTATTTTCTTTGAGCTTGAGGGAGGCCACGGACATTTCTACATGGGCGACTTCTCCGGAGATACCTTTGAAGAGCGTTTAGAACAGCTCCTTGCATTAAAAGAAGCTGTTCTGCCGGACCGCATATTTTACACAGGACATGATTTGGGAAAATATTTGCGTTATGCAGATCCCACACCTTCGGAACGGGATCTGCTCAATCAAATCTTTCAGACGAACGAGGGGAGTGGTGAAGTACCATGATTGCCAGAGTAGAATCCCTTGGGATCAATGGAATACAGGGCTATTCCGTATTGGTGGAGTGCTTTATTTCCGGCGGATTGCCGGCATTTGATATTGTAGGCTTGCCGGATGCGGCAGTAAAGGAATCCCGTGAAAGGGTACGGGCTGCCATTAAGACCAGCGGGTTTAAATTCCCTTCCGGGCGGATCACACTAAACCTTGCTCCTGCGGATACCAAGAAAAGCGGCACCATTTATGATCTGCCTATCCTCTTGGGTATTCTTGCTGCCAGCGGATATTGCCGTTTGCCCAAGCAGCGGGCGGCTTTCTTGGGAGAGCTGAGTCTGGAAGGCAAGCTCCGTCCCATTCGGGGTATGCTATCTATGGCCATTGCGGCCAAGAAGGCGGGCTTTGAGATCCTCTTTGTCCCTGCGGAGAATGCAAGAGAGGCGACATTGGCAGGAGATATCCGCGTGGTCGGTGTTTCCGATGTGAGCAAGCTTATTTCCACCCTAAGAGGAGAGACCACCATGCCCTTTGAGGCAGTTTGGACGCCGGAACAGCAGGAGATGGATCTGCCTGATTTCGCAGATGTAAAGGGACAGATGCTTGCCAAGCGAGTCTTAGAGATCGCTGCCGCAGGCTCCCATAATGTGCTCTTAGTAGGGCCTCCCGGCTCGGGCAAGAGCATGCTTGCCAAGAGACTGCCGTCCATACTTCCCGACATGACCATAGACGAGACTCTTGAAGTCACACAGATCCACTCTGTCATGGGGCTCCTGTCTCCCGAGGCGCCCATTGTGAACAGCCGACCTTTCCGCTCGCCTCATCATACAGTATCTTCCGTTGGATTGTCCGGTGGTGGTTCTATTCCCAAACCCGGTGAAATTTCCCTTGCTCACAAGGGGGTTCTATTCCTTGACGAACTACCGGAATTCAAGAAGGAGACACTGGAGGTTATGCGTCAGCCTCTGGAGGAGGGAACTGTTACCATTACCCGTGCCAACAGCACTGCATCTTTCCCCAGCAGATTCCAGCTTGTTTGTGCCATGAATCCCTGCCGTTGCGGCTGGTACGGACATCCTTCCGGACGGTGCACCTGTTCGGAGCAGTCTATCCGTAGTTATCACTCCAAGATCTCCGGTCCGCTCTTGGATCGGATCGATCTGATCATCGAGGTTCCCTCTCTTGACTTCCAGGAGCTGAGGGTGGATGACGTTGCCGAGAGCTCGGCGGCTATTAAGGCACGAGTAGAACAAGCAAGAGCCATACAGAGACAGCGATTCCGTACTGCAGGCTGTACATGCAATGCACATATGCAGACCAGAGAGCTGAGGGAATACTGCGAGCTTTCTGATCCCTGTGCTGCGATTATGGAAGCAGCATTTGAGTCTCTGGGTCTTACAGCGCGGAGCTATGACAGGATCCGCAAGGTGGCACGTACCATTGCAGACCTGGATTATTCCGTTGAAATTCAGCCCCAGCATATTGCGGAGGCTGTACAATACAGATCATATCAATTTTCACAAAGGTAGGATATCAGTTTATGAATGAAGTATTTTTGCTTAAGTTAGGCGAGATCGTACTGAAGGGCGGCAACCGTTTCCAGTTCGAGAACCGTCTCAAGACCAACATTTCCCGTCGGATGCGCCCCTTTGGCGAGTTCCGTGTGTCCATTGTCCAGTCCACGGTCTATGTAGAGCCTGAGAATGAAAACTGCGACCTGGATGGAGCATGGGATGCTTGTCACTACATTTTCGGTGTGATCAGTCTGTGTCGCTGTCGTCCCTGTGAGAAGGACTTGGACAAGATCTTTGAGACAGCTATGGCATATTTGGGAGACGACTTACGCAGTGTTCGCTCCTTTAAGGTAGAGTCCCGTCGTTCCGACAAGCGCTTCCCTCTGACCTCTATCGGTATTTCCCAGGAAATTGGTGGTCGCATCGCTGAGGCTGTTCCCGAGATCGAAGTAGATGTCCACAACCCCGAGTATACTGTTTACGTCGAGGTTCGTGACCGTGCTGCCTATGTCCACGGACCTGCAGATCCCGGTGCAGGCGGTCTGCCTACCGGTGTTGGTGGCCGTGCTATGGTACTCCTTTCCGGCGGTATCGATTCTCCTGTTGCAGGATATATGATTGCCAAGCGTGGCGTGGAGCTGGAGTGTGTACACTTCTTCTCCTATCCCTATACCAGCGAGCTGGCTAAGGACAAGGTGCTGGAGCTTGCCCGTCTTATGACCCGTTATTGCGGTAGAATGACCGTAAACGTAGTTGGCTTTACAGAGATTCAGGAAGCCATCCGTGATAACTGCCCCGAGGAATACTTTACACTGATCATGCGTCGATTTATGATGAAGATCTCCGAGCGGATTGCAAGGGATCATGGATGCGAGGCCCTGGTCACCGGCGAAAATCTGGGACAGGTAGCCTCTCAGACCATGCAGGCTATGGCTGTTACCGGCGCGGCAACCACTCTGCCCATTTTCCAACCCTTGATCGGTATGGATAAGGAGGAGATCGTCACCATAGCCCGTAAGATCGGCACTATGGAGACCTCGATCCTGCCCTATGAGGACTGCTGTACTGTATTTACACCCCGTCATCCCAAGACCAAGCCTACCATTAAGCAGGTAGATAAGGCTTGCGAAGGTCTGGACTTCGATGCTCTGATCGAGAGAGCATTGCAGAATACAGAGCTGGTAAAGGTTCGTTACAATGGATGAGGCAAGACAGGTTGTTTCCTTACTGACAGAGCAGGAGCAGACCCTTGTAACAGCAGAGAGTTGTACCGGCGGACTTCTGGGTGCGCTACTTACTGAGGTCCCCGGTGCGTCCAAGGTCTACTTGGGTGGGATCATCTCCTATGCTTATGAACTAAAGGAGCAATGTCTCGGAGTAGATCATGCTCTCCTGGAAAAAAGGGGAGCTATCTGTTCAGAAGTAGCTATACAAATGGCGCAAGGTGCCCGGGAGCGTTTGCGTGGGGATTATGCCCTGGCTGTTACCGGTAACGCAGGACCCGGTACAGATCCCATGAATCCCAATGTAGGAGAGATCTATATTGCTTGCGCAGGTAAGGAGACCTGCACTGTAAAACGGTTGGATCTTACGGGTAACAGAGGAGAGAATCGTATAACTGCCTGCAAGGAGGCTCTTAAGCTTCTGCTACGGGAATACCATAATTAAATGCAACGACCTGTTTCAAGATTTTGAAACAGGTCGCAATTTACAGTACACGGATTCAATGGGTGATATAATTTGTGTATTTTATCCAAATCCCGTTGACAATTCCTGTAATTGATGGTATTATAGAAATATACACTCGGAAGATCCGGGTGAAAATGAATGGAGGATCAAAAATGTCTAAGAAAACAAGAAGAATGGCCACCAAGCTGTTCTGCCTGGTACTCGCTGTTGTATGTCTGGTAGCATGTATTGCGCCTGCATCAGCAGCCTCACCCAAGTCCACTGTCAGCAAGAAGGCTACTCTGGCATACACCCTCAAGGGTCTGCCCCTGGGACGTGCAGTACAGAATTTCTACATGGGCTCTACCTACATCTACATCACCCAGCGTGTAGATGCTACCACCTATGTCTCCCGTCTTAAGATGGACAAGACCAACAAGGTTGCCAACTATGTTGACCGTATGACCTTTACCAACTGCGGTCACGGTCAGAGCCTTGATATGTACACCTACAAGGATGTCAACTATATGTACATGGGCTGTAAGGCAGATACCGACAGCGGCTATAACTGGTCCCTGCAGATCGCCCGTATTAAGTACGAGGCAGGCAAGTCCTATAACTACACCGATCTTCGCCGCTTTACTTACATGAACTATGCAAACGCTACCGGCTATCGCATGGGCGATAACTACCGTGTAGCTGCCGCAGTTTGCGGAGATACCACTGTTTTCCGCGTTCAGACCAAGAACAGCTCCAAGGTCAACTACTCTGCCTATAATACCACAGCTCTGAATAAGCTTTTGGATGCAAACAAGACTGTTGATATGCGTACGTCCGGTGCCAAGAAGGCTCACCTGTGGACCAATGTCCAGTCCGGTAGCTCTATCATCCGTCCCAACGAGTCCTTCCAGGGTATCGACCTCTTCTCTCGTTGGCGCATTTATCTCTCCGGTGGCGGTCATGGTGAGACTCCTCAGATCGCAAAGACCAACAGCAACGGCACATACCTCAAGCTGGTCAAGATCAGCAATGTAGGCAAGCTGGAGATCGAGGGTATCCAGTGCAAGGACAGCAAGGTGTACTTCCTCATCGTTCCCGGTACTACTACCGCTCTGAAGAAGAACTCTCATAAGATCTACTACCTCAACGAGTCTGCATTCGACTGATATCAAGCATGTATAAGCACGAACCCTGTGGCGATGATTCTCGCCACAGGGTTTCGTTTATACCTAAATGGATAAGAAATAGTTTTTTGCGGCATCGCTGTAGGCTATCATTGCCCGACAGAGTGCTTCGAGGGGGCCTGTTTTTCCATTGCCGTAGGTATCTATGCTATATTGCAGAGCGGAGCTGATTTGCTGTTCACCGTCATATATTGCAGCAGTCACTACCTGACGCAATTCTGAGGCAAGGAGTCCGCTGAAGGAGAATGCATAGTATCCCTGCTGGCTGTAATACAGTTCGGGATCCCTTAGTACCGCAGTTTGGGTGGTCCCTCGAATATCCTCATAGGACAGGCGAAGCTGTAAGGAGGTAGGATCTCCTTGATAGCTTGCAGGATCGAAGACGAAGAGCAGACGGATCTTGGTATCCAGATCCAATCCCTTTCCTGCCCAGGTGACAATTGGAGCCTCTAAGTCATTGAGGACGCGGTTATGATTCTGGAAGGTGATGGTAGATAGGTCTGTCAAATACCCCCTGTGGATATCGGTCATCTTGCTATGGCAGAGGGAATCTGTCCGATACCCCTTAAAGACCTGTGCAGAGGAGCCGTATAGTAGCAGGTGTGCGCATAACACTTTTAATTCCTCGGATATCTCGGATTTACCAAGCTGGGAGTAGGCATAATCTGCGATAGAGTATTTGTCTGCCGGTGAGTAATATTGGATCCCGTCACGGCTCATATGTAACTCAGCGGTGATTTGGTCCCCGATTTGGACAGCAGTAAGTCCCTCTAAGGTAAAACTGTAATAGTTGCCCTTTAGAGTGGGAGTGAGATTAACGGTTTGACTGCCTGTGAGGGTATTGCCGGTATATTGGGGGATGGTACAGCTAAGGTAGAACGAGCTGTAGTGTGATAACTGTGTTGCGGGGATCATATAATTCATGGAAATATCACTTGCTAAATTCAAACTGTGGTGGATCGTAATATCACGGTCCAATGCGGGTTGGGAGAAACGGTTGGAGTGATAAATCTTCTGATTGATCACCGAGTCTGTGTAATTCATCATGATATTCCCCAAGCGTTTACCTGTCAGGCTCTGCCCATAGAGCCATGCGTTCACGTCTCGAGTGGTGTCAATGACAAAGCCGAGGGTGCAGCTTGTGTAGTTATAAATATAGGCATTCCGGGGGATAGAAGCACTGTGGGCAATTGCACCGTTTATGAATTCCTTCTTTGCACCTCCTGTTTGGGAGTATGCATCCTGGATATAAACATCAGAGCCGGTTGTTCCGGGCAGTTTAATGAGTCCCTTAACAGAACCGTAATCCTGATTGTCCCATTGCGTTAGATCGGGACCAAATGCCGTCATAGCATTTGCACTGTTGGTTTGGAATCTGCGGAGGAGAACGATTTTACCTCTTGCTTGTCTAAGGGTAGGCACAGTGTCAGACTGCCAGAAAAGGTTGGGATTCTGCTGGATATACGCCTTAAGGGTACGGGCAAGATCCTCGTGGGTGCCATCATCAGGTTTAATGAGGAAGACGAGGGTTTCTGAGGGCTGAAGGGACAGGAATAGCTTGCCGATATCCAGTAATTCCCCTAAGCTAAGCTTGCCACCATAGCGATTGTAGCACTGGATCAGACTGTTGCCGTGAATGATCATGACGTCGTTCACGGTTTTACTATTTGCGTCAGCGTTGCAACGGATGTCAAAGCTGCGGACACCGGTTGCTAATTGCTCCTCGAAATAGTGCTTTTGGCATTTGGTAATGGAGGTATTATCCAACACTCCGCTCATGTCTTGAACAACAGCCATAGCACCGGTGTCATGGGTGCCGGGGAGATTGATCTCGGATAGGAGCACAGTATCGGGAATAGACTTCATCCATCGCAGTTCCTCACGTGTACCGGAGAACACATTGCCGTAGGAAGAGGAGGTATCGGTGGACAGGGGGCTGAGAACAAAGGCTTGGGCATTTGAACGCTCACCCTGGGTAAGATCACTGCCATTGATGCAGACGAATTTACCGCTACGGGCATTGTAAATATAGTAGCTCCCATCACTGTTAGCGACGAACCTCCATAGCTGACTGGTGTTCTCGTTGTTTGCCTTGCTCTGGTTGGACCAAACATTCAGATCCGTATCCGCATCCTCAGAGGCTGTGTCCCACACCTTTCCTGTTAAGGATAAGCCCTTGTCGGTCTCATACTTGGTGGAGGCGATCTCATATGCCTTGTAGCTGCTGTTGTAACGCAGGAGCCAGCGACTGCTCTGACCCAAGTTGTATAGATTCAAGCCCATGCCATCGGTCTCGATATTACCCTCACGATTCTTGACACTGACAGAATTCATCGTGTTACGGGCAAAGAGCTCAAAATACAGACCGGTGCTCTGGGTCCAGGGGAGGGATTCACCGGACTTGTTGGGGACAATAGAGGGTGTTACATACCACTTCCTGGGATTCTTGGCTGTTTGGATGAGCTTGCGCTCAGAAGCAACGGAGTTGTTCTCAATTCCGACAAACATGTTGCTGTGGCGTATCTTGATATAGTAAAGCTGATTCCCTTGGGCGTCTGTTCCTGCCTTGTAGAAAGCAAACTGGCGATGGTTATTGCCGATGAGCTTGCCGTCATCGCTCTCCCAGATGTGGAGTGCTTTACCCTCGGCGGTAGATTTGCCCCCTACGTCTACGTAACGGTCTATGCCGTTATTTTTAAGGAATTTGATGCCATACCATCCGCTCTCGGCAAGCTGAAGCTTAAAGTTGCAGTTGTCTCCATTGACTCCATATAGATGGAGATCACTGTTGATCTCTGCTACTCCGGAGACATTCCAGCGCAAATCGGAATCTCCGTTATTGTACAGGGTTAAGAAGAGATTCTGTCCTGTAGGCATATTGTATACCATAGCTCCCAAATCAGCCGGGGCTGCATGGGATGGCAGAATAGGGAACAATGGAATCAATATGGCGAGAATCAAGACAATGGAAATATATCGTTTCATATAGTGCCCTCCGATTTGTATTTTCTGGTACTGTTTTATGCTGGAGATATTCCATTCTTATCATACCATAAAATCCCTGTTATGACAAGAACAAGAAAAGGACTACGGGAAAAATCCCATAGTCCGTAATCTATTAATCGTCGGAATCCTGGTCGGCAAAGGAGGGATCAAAGTTGACAATAACGCCGAAGTCTGTCAGTAGCTTGACCTCCTTAACGTGGGTACCGAATGCATTGACCTGCACCAGCAGACGACAGGTGGAGAGGACTTCGATATCCTCGATAGGTTCGTTGTAGTCTACGTTTACGTAAGTCAGTTCCGGAAGTCCTGCAAGGGGAGCCACAGAGGGGATCTGATTATAGGAGGCGTAGAACTGTTGCAGACGACTCATGGAATCCAGCTCGGGAATCCCCTCAATCTGGTTATAGCTACAATCCAGATAGGTCAGGTCCGGCATCTTAGCAATGCAATCGATAGAGGTCAGCAGGTTGTTATCGACCCGCAGTTCAGTCAGACGGGTACAATTGTTCAGTGCACTGATATCCTCAAGCTGATTGGCGGATACGACAAGGACTGACAAGTCTACCATATGTCCCAGAGCACCTACACTCATGAGCTTGTTCCGTTCTGCGTGGAGGATCTGCATATGCATACACTGTTGCAGGGGAGCCAATGTCGTAATAGAGTTGTAGGAGATATTAAACTCCTGCAGTGTAGTAAAATCGGAAAGGGCATCCAATGAGGTGATCGCATTGGAACGGAGATTGAGACGGATCAGCTTCTTCATGGGAGTCAGTGCGGAGATATCCTTAATACTGTTGTCGGAGAGATCCAGTGTTTCCAGCATGGTGAGATCCTGTAAGGAGGCAATGCCGGAGATCCCGCATCCGGAGAGATACAGTTCCTTTAGGTTGGTGAGCTGACCGATATATTCCAGACTCTCGGAGGAAACCAAATTACCTGTCAGATTTAAAATTTCAAGTCCTGTAACATAGGTCAGCGGACTGTAATCCTCGATAGAGCATCCCTGTAGATCCAGATCCTTAAGGGCAGTGAAGTGCTTAAGGTCTTCTAATGTGCTGACTTCAGCAGGGAGCTTAAGACTCTCGATATCCCACAGGTCGCTGGTCTTAAGGGAGTCTGTACGGGGAATGTAAAGCTGTTCGCGGAGCATAGCCTCTAACTCGGGGCTGTGGAAAGTGATATCTTCGACCATGCCTACGATATCATAATCGGCAGTAACAATGGGGGATACCAAACCGTTATCTCCAACGACAATGGCTTGGATGTTGGTCTTGCCTGCGCTTAATACAATAGGCTGTGAATAGGGCTCGGAATGAGAGGAGGGGTAATCTGCATTGACGGAGTAGTAGACAGTACCGCCTTGAGACTGGATGCTGATCTCGATATAACTGTCATAGCTGCCACTGTCATGGCTAAACTGTGCTCCATCGGGGCGGAGAGCCTCAACTTCGGCACGGACAGCCTCATTGGTGATGGTATCCAGCATGAGCTGTGAATCCAAGATCTTGTCCTGTGCCACATAGAGCTCGGAGAGCTTACAGTACAGGGCTGCGGTGGGATTGGCACGGATGGCAGTGACAAGGGCACGTTCAGCCTTGGTGTAGTTATTCTCGCGGGTATAAGCTTCTACCAGAGCCATAACGTAGTCATGATTACGGGGATCCATATCTACAGCGATCTCGTAACGCTCAGCAGCGGCTTCGTAATTGCCCTCTGCCATTTTCTTCTCTCCGAGAGTAGCAAAATTATCGGCAGTCCATAAGAAATAGTAGGCTGCGATGAACAATCCTGCCAAAAGGATCAGAACCAGCAGGGTGATTAGAATTTTCTTCATGGGGAATTCTCCTGTCTTTGTTAGGCTGCTTGAAAGAAGCACCTTTAGTATAATTTTAGAGGATCACGTCAATTATACAGGGTATTCCTCAATAAGTCAATGAAAAAAGACGAAATTCCGTCCATACCTTGACGAAGAAACGCTTTGGTGGTATAATGATAGCAAGAAAGAAGGGTGTTTATGAAGCAAAAACATACACTATTGGAAGGATCCATATGGAAAGGGATCCTGATTTTTGCCCTGCCGATCCTTTTGGGGCAAGTGTTCCAGCAACTATATAATACTGCAGACGCGTGGATCGTTGGACAGTATTGCTCTGCGGATGAATATGCCGCGGTAACTTCTTCCGGCAGCTTGGTATTCATGCTCATAGGATTTTTCGGTGGGATTGCTGTTGGCGCCGGAGTAGTCATTGCCCGATATTTTGGTGCCAAGGACACAGAGCAGTTACGCAAGTCTGTACATACGACCGTGATCTTTGGGTTTGCTTCCGGATTGTTCCTGTCTGTTCTTGGTGTAACGGTGACGCCGATCCTGCTACGTTGGATGGATACTCCTAATGAGGTTTTGCCCTATTCCATCGAGTATTTCCGCTTCTATTTTATGGGTATATTGGCAACGTCCATGTATAATCTGTGCATGGGCATCCTGAGGGCAGTGGGAGATAGCAAGCATCCCTTATATTATCTGATTATTTCCTCCATTGTCAATATTATCTTAGACTGGTTGTTTATTGGTGTGTTTGGTTGGGGGGTATGGTCAGCGGCACTTGCCACAACGATCTCTCAGTTTGTCAGCATGATCTTGTGCTTGATTCGACTGTTCAGAGTCCATGAAGTGTATCAGTTAAGGTTCCGTGAGCTTAGGGTAAGCTGGAAACATTTGGGTGAGGTGATCCGCTATGGTTTGCCCTCCGGTGTACAGAACTCCATTATCGCCTTTGCCAATGTAATTGTTCAGACCAATATTAACAGCTTTGGCAGAGAGACGATGTCCGGTTGCGGGACCTTTGCCAAGTTAGAGGGCTTTGCTTTCCTGCCGGTGACGTGTTTTACGATGGCACTAACCACTTTTGTCAGCCAAAATTTAGGTGCAAGACAATATGACAGAACCAAGAAGGGTGTTCGATTTGGCTTGATCTGCGGTGTAGTTGCGGCAGAGGTTATCGGTGTATTGATGCTGATATTTGCCAAGCCCCTTATGGAGCTGTTTATTAAGAATGATCCCGGTGCTGTTGCTGTTGGTATTAAGCAGATCCGTGTGGAGGCACTGTTTTTCTGCTGTCTGTCTATGTCCCATTGTATTGCGGCGGTTATGCGCGGAGCAGGCAAGCCTATGATCCCTATGTTCATTATGCTGGGTGCTTGGTGTGTGCTACGCGTGTTGTATATCCAGATCATGGTACCTATCGTGCAGGAGAGCTGGGTGATTTTCAGTGCATACCCTGTGACCTGGACAGCCAGTACCATCGTCTACTTGATTTTCTACCTTAAGTCAGATTGGCTCCATGGTTTTGACAAGAGGGAAAGAGTATTGCAAAAATAGCGTAACAGGCTGCCTCACATTGAATGTGTGAGGCAGCCTGTTTGTGTTGGAGTATGATGCGGAGCTGTCCCGGTGGGACAGCTCCGTTTGCTGTGTGGAGTATCAGTTGCCGGAGTCCTCTACATAGAGCTCGCGGACAGCATTGGGATCAGCGGGCTTTGCAACAGGAGCGGTAGCCTTGGGGTTGTTACGGTTCTCCAGGAACTTAGAAGCAACCTGGGGGAAGAGAGCATAGGACAGAACATCCTCATCGCACTTAGCAAGATCGCCGGCTTCCTTGCGGTACTTAGCCAGCTCGGGCTGGATCAAGTCAGCGGGACGGCAGGTCATAACCTTGTCATCACCGATGCACTTCTTGCGGACTTCTTCGTTGACCTTGCCGGGGAGCTTGCCGTATTCGCCACGGAGGAGACCCTTGGATTCCTTGGGGACCATCTTGTAGCGCTCGCCACCAATGATGTTCATAACAGCCTGGGTGCCAACGATCTGGCTGGTGGGAGTGACCAGGGGAGGATAACCGAAGTCCTTACGGACACGGGGAACCTCGGCAAGAACATCGTAGTAGCGGTCTTCTTGACCTGCCTGCTTGAGCTGACCCAACATATTAGACAGCATGCCGCCGGGAACCTGGTACATCAGAGCCTTGGTATCAACGTTAAGGACCTTGGGATCCAGGGTGCCTTCCTTCTTCATCTTCTCAGCGACCTTGCGGAAGTGAGCGGCGGCCTCGTTCAGCTTGACCAGATCCAGACCGGTATCACGGTCAGTGCCTTCCAGAGTGGCAACCAGAGCCTCGGTAGCAGGCTGAGAGGTGCCGTTTGCCATGGGGGACAGTGCACAGTCTACGATGTCAACGCCTGCCTGTGCGGCCATCAGGTTGACCATGTCGCCTGTACCTGCGGTGTTGTGGGTGTGCATATGGATGGGAACGGAAACATTGTCCTTCAGCTTCTTAACCAACTCGAATGCATGGTAGGGAAGGAGCAGGTTTGCCATGTCCTTGATACAGATGGAATCAGCACCCATCTTCTCCAGCTCCTTAGCAACCTTGACGAAGTAGTCGTCGTTGTGGACGGGGCTGACTGTGAAGCTCAGGGCGACCTCTGCGTGTGCACCGTACTTCTTAACAGACTCTACAGCCTTACGCAGGTTGCGGATGTCGTTGAGAGCGTCGAATACACGGACAACGTCAATGCCGTTCTCGATGGACTTCTTGCAGAACTGTTCTACAACATCATCTGCATAGTGCTTGTAGCCCAGGATGTTCTGACCGCGGAAGAGCATCTGCAGCTTGGTCTTGGGCATATGCTTCTTGATAGTGCGCAGTCTCTCCCAGGGATCCTCGTTGAGGAAGCGCATGCAAACATCGAAGGTAGCGCCGCCCCAGCATTCTACGGACCAGTAGCCCATGTTGTCTAACTGCTCCAGAGCGGGGAGCATATCCTCGATCCGCATACGGGTAGCGGCCTGAGACTGGTGAGCATCACGGAGAATGGTTTCTGTAATCTTTAAGGGGTTCTTATTAGCCATATTGAAAAGTCCTCCTTATCTGAAGAGTGCGATCAGGACGCCGGCTGCAACAGCAGAGCCGATAACGCCTGCTACGTTGGGGCCCATAGCATGCATGAGCAGGAAGTTGGAGGGATCTTCTCTCTGACCTTCCTTCTGGGATACACGGGCTGCCATGGGAACTGCGGAAACACCGGCAGAGCCGATGAGGGGATTGATCTTCTTGCCTTCCGGCAGGAAGAGATTCATAAACTTTGCTAAAAGGACTCCGCCTGCGGTACCGCCTGAGAATGCTGCGATACCCATGAGGAGAATGCCTAAGGTACCCCAATCCAGGAAGGATTCTGCCTTAGCAGTAGCACCAACGGAGATTCCCAGGAAGATGACAACGATGTTCATGAGCTCGTTCTGAGCGGTCTTTGCCAGTCTTTCGGTAACACCGCACTCACGGAACAGGTTACCAAGCATCAGGCAGCCTACCAGAGGAGTTGCGCTGGGAACCAGGAGCCATACGAAGAAGGTAACGGCGACGGGGAAAAGGATCTTCTCCTTCTTGGAAACAGGGCGCAGGTTATCCATACGGATCAAGCGCTCCTTCTTGGTAGTCAAACCTCTCATAATGGGAGGCTGGATCACGGGCACCAGAGCCATGTAGGAGTAAGCGGCAATGGCGATGGGTCCGAGAAGGTGAGGTGCCAGCATGGAGGTGGTATAGATGGCAGTAGGACCGTCTGCACCGCCGATGATGCCGATGGAGGCTGCCTCGGGCTGGGTGAAGCCCAGGAGGGTTGCGGCAGCCAAATATGCTACGAAAATGCCTACCTGTGCAGCAGCACCTAAGAGTAAGCTCTTGGGGTTGGCGATCAGGGGACCGAAGTCGGTCATGGCACCAACACCAACGAAGATCAGGCAGGGATAGATGCCCAGCTTGACGCCTAAGTAAAGGATGTCGATGAGACCGGCGCTTTCTACACTGCCGTCAGCCAGAGTAATACCGTCCTTGAACATCTCCCAGTGAATGTGACCGCCTTCAAAAATCTGGCTGTGGAACATTGCCGCACCGGGAAGATTGGTCAGCAGCATGCCGAAAGCGATGGGGAGGAGCAGCAGGGGCTCAAAGCCCTTGCCAATTGCTAAATACATGAGGAAGAAGGACAGGAAAATCATGATCAGAGACTTGTAATCAAGGTTGCTGATCATCTTCATGAGTCCGGTATCATTGACGAATTGTTCTACAGCTTCTCCGTTGGTCTTTCCATCTTCTGTAGGGGCAGGAGCAATGAGGAGCACATTTTCGGCTTCCTCAGCACCAACGGGTACGGACAGGGCGAAGCAAAGGCATACCAACATGGAGAGGACCACGATGGCAATTAAGCCTCTGCGTCTATTTTTGTTGCTATTTAACATATATGTATCCTCCTAAAAGGATCCATTAACCGATGGTGCAGATGAGAGCCTGAGTCTCGACGCTGTCGCCCTTGCGGACGTTCAGAGAGGTGATCTTGCCGTCACAGGGAGCTTGGATTTCGTTCTCCATCTTCATGGCTTCAAGAACACAGATGACAGTACCCTTCTTAACAGACTGACCGTTCTGAACCTTTACGTCCAGAATGGTGCCGGGCATGGGAGCCTTAACCTGTGCACCGCCTGCAGGAGCAGCGGCAACGGGAGCCTTAGGAGCGGGAGCAGCAGCGGACATGGTTGCGGGGGCAGACATTTCCTCGATCTCGATTTCGTAGAGGGAGCCGTTTACGTTGACACGATATTTCTTCATGATGATTTCACCTTTCTTAATACAGTATATAATGGTTTAAATTTTCTTGATGGACAGAATACGAATAGCTGAGGCATCGGTGCCACTGAACTCAGCAATGGCGGCACTGACGGCAGCAACAAATTCGGCTCTGTTGGGGATTGTCTCGTCAGAGACAGGGGCGGGAGCGGTTTCGCTCTTGGATTCCTTTTCCTTGCAAGCCAGGGCTAAGAGATAGCACAGACCGATGATCAAGACCAGAACAACGAAGACCGTAACGACACCCATGACAACAACAAACCAGTTTTGCATTGTTTTCCTCCTTCTTTCACTGATAAGTATTAAATGGGTAGTGCGAAATATATCTATAATAGGGCAGTGCCTCATATAGAACCTTGTTGCAGGCTCTCTCTCGAAAGAGAGAGCCTGTAATATGCTTAGGCGATGGTGAAGTCTTTCTGGACCAGCAGCATACCGTTAATGTAGATCTCCAATGTGTAGTTACCGGGAGTAGAGGTGGATTCGCTCTCCTTCTTAGGTAACGGGATGGCATTGGCATGACGGCGCTCGAACCACAGAGAATCCCAAGTGAATTCCTGGGTTTCGTCTACGACGACCTGACCGTTTTCATTACGGATCACATACAGTAGATCGACAGTGTCCTCAGAAGCGGAGATGCTTTCAACCTGAATACAAACTGCGATCTTCTCGTCCTTGGTGAAGCTGTGTCGCAGGTTCTCCAGATCCATGTATGTCCAATCCTCCTTGTCGGGACAGAGCCACAAAGATACATTGCTGGCGTCTCTGCCGTATACAGGATTGGGATCGATATCATAGTCAGCAAAAGCCTCTGCAGCAGGGGTTTCAAGCGTAGTTGAGGTTTCGCCGAACAGAGCCTTGGAAGCATCCTCTGTTGTGAGATACAGGGTGAACTGGTATTGGGTATTGGGGATCAGATTCTCTAAAACAACGGAATCCTCTTTGATATCACGGACAAAGTAAGGAACGTGGAAGCTGCCCACAGTATTATAGGTCAAATGCCAGCCGTTTTCGGGAGATCCGGCAGGGGTGTTCCAGGTAATGGTAACAGTGCCGTTTTCGTTGTACTCAGCCTTAAGATCCTCCAGAATGATAGGATCTGCAGGGAGAGTCAGAACAGCAGGCTCATCTGCTCCCAAAGCGGATACGGTGAAGGTGTATTCCCGCTTGAAGTCGGGCAGATCTGCAAATGTAACATTGAGATCGCTTGTGGTGACGGACTTGCTGAAGTCCCCGCCCTCGCAGGTTACGACCCATTCCTGAGGTGCATTGTCCTTGTAGTCCCATGCGATGGATACGGAAGTATCGAATACATCCGTAATATGGAGACTATGTATGGTGACGATGGGGAGTAGTGTGTACTCTACAGTCGTTTCACCGGACAGATAGAGGTCGTGGGGAGCTTGAATCTCGAAGGTATAGGTGGTACCCTCCTTTAGGTTGGTGACCAGGGCGGTCTGGTTTGCGAAGGGGAAGGGACCGCTGACAACACCTGTACTGTCAGTGTAGGTGTACTGCCATTCTTCGGGAGCAGGTCCTTCACTGGAGATGTTCAAGACCACATCTCCTGCCTGGGTTCCGCGTCGAGCACTGAAGTCGGTGATCTTGGTGGTGCCGGGGGTTTTGACCGTTATGGTATAGGCTTTGCCGGAACGCAGACGATGGTATTCTGAGGCAACGACCGTAACGGTATATGCAGTATTCTCTCTCAGTCCGGTGAAGGTATATCGGTTGCCGTTGACTGCACGGGGATAGGCGTTGCCGTAGTTGTCAGTGCAGGTAACGATAAAGGATTCCTGTGCATCCGGGGTAACGAGCTCTACCGTAAGATCCTCTGTACTGTGGTCAATCAGCTCTAATGTTGTAATGTTGACATAGTAATTGTTGAGGAGGAAAGCGATCACGCCTATGAGAGCAACTGTCAGAATCGCTATTACGGTAAGGGGGAGCCACTTGGACTTGGGTGCGTCCTCCTCATGATGTGAGGACCTGTGCTCATGCCGCTCTTCCTGTTCCGGAGTGAAATATTCTGAATCAATGGGAGCAACATGCATAGTTAGGGCAGAATTCTCACCGCTGTCCTTGGTGGTATGACTATCATCTGCGTCGTGAGAGCCTACAACTTCGTTAACGGAAGCAATGAGAGCGTCGATGTCTTCTATGGAGTCTTTGAGATCCGCCTCTACGCCGGGTCGGTCTGCTACAGGCTCCATGGAGGGGGCGGACCCCCTGTCCTCGGAGACAGGCACGGACTCAGAGATGGGATCCGGGGAGATGGTGTCGACTATATCTGCTACAGGCTCGGTATTCGCTTCCGGCATCGTAATGGCAACGGAAGACGCATCGTCCCGGTGATGGTCGGCTTCTTCGGTAGGATCTAAAGGAATCTCAACAACGAGATTTTCGCGACGCTTGGAATGTCTGCCCTTTTTCTTCATCTTGAGGTTACCGGTGGGCATCTTGGGACCGGAAACAGTGTTGATTGTTAGAGGTGCAGATGCAGACGGAGTGGGTTCGGGGAGCTTTTCTTCGGGGACAGAGGGTGTAGATTCGGTAGGAATGACAGCGGGATCTGTGGGTGCCTGTTCTGCGGAAGGGGTATCGGCGGCTTCGGTAGGCATGGAGTCAGTATCTACAGCTACTGTTGCTTGAGGGCGTACTGCAGTTGCGGAGACCTCGGGGGCTACAGAGGGCTTTTGAGGCTCGGTGGGGAGATTTACGACAAGCACAGGCTCCGGCTCATTCTCCTCAAGGGTAGAGGAGATTCCAAGGGACAGCGTGGAGTCCTTGCGGGAAGGCTCCTCGGAAATGTCTGCAAGAGACAGTTCAATGGTATCAGTCCCTATATGCTCAGAGCTGGGAGCAAAGCTTGCTCTAAAGGCAGCATCTAATTCCTCAGCATCTACCATGCGCAGAGGCTCTTCCTGAGGGAGGTCGATCTCCTCTTCCTCGGCTACGATGGGCTCCGGATCTACCACCAGAGGAGGTACGACCAGGCTGTCAGGGATCTGGTTGCGCTCCAGATATTGAACCAGTGCGTCTTTTAGCTTTTCGGGGGAGCTGTAGCGACTCTGGATGCGGAATGCACATGCCTTGGTAATAATGGCTGCCAGCTCATAATCTGCATAAATGGGGGTGGGCAACGGCTTGCCACTAAGGCGGAGCTTGTCAGCCATGGGACCGTTGGTGTTCTCATCTTCAAAGGGGCCATGGTTGCCGTTATAGATCCGATACAGGACCATACCCAAGGAATATAGGTCAATTGTTGTATTGGGAGCTGTGGTAATATCAAAGAGCTCCGGTGCAGAGAAAGAATCAATGTATGACTCAGGGATACCTGCATACTCTAAATCGGTCAGGGAGATTAAGCCCAGATCACCTAATAGGAACTTGCCGGAGGGGATCAAGAAAATGTTTTCGGGCTTGAGGTTGGCAAATAAATAGCCGGCCTCACGACAAGCAATGATCGCATCGCAAATATCAATGCCGAGATTAACAGCTCTGAGATGGGTCATGCCGTTGCGATCGATCAATTCGTTAAGAGGAACCTGTAGCTCCTGCAGAATATAAATATCGTAGCCGATGCTATCCTTCTTCTGTACGATCTGATAATCTACAGGCCCTGCGAAGCAACCGGTCTGAGCAAGCTTCTTGCCGACGTCCAGCTCCCGTCTAATATCGGATACTACACCGGTATAGTATGCCATGACATCGGCCTCGCTCTTGTAGATACCCGAAAGGATCAAGGCACGTACCTGTGCATCAGAAGCAGGGAGGGAAATATGCTTGAGAACAAAATTTTCGCCACTGTCGTCATGCCGTACAGAATACCAAATTCGGTCGCGTTGGGACATGACCGGTTTTTCTACAGTATATCCATCGAGAAGCGGTGAGACCATAGTGAAATCGGACATCAAATACGCCTCCTTAAATTAGTTCATATTCTCACTACTATATACTATGATATTTTTTGAAAAAAATCAAGTAAGATTCTTGTCTTATTCAAAAGAAAATGTTATTATAAGAAAAAAGAAAGGAGGCGAAAGGGTCCAAATGTGCAAAAATGTCCTGTAACAGGGAAATATTGAATTTTGATGCATTTGCACTTTGTAAAATTGGACCCGGCGCTATGGAAGAAAAAGCTGTATGTTATTATTGTGCTACCGTCTATCCTGCAGATCAGGACAAATGTCCTCTGTGCGGAAGCACCAAGCGGACGGAGGATTTTGTGATTCCCCAACGCAGAGAACGGATCACCGAACAAGAGAGAAAGCGGAATCAAAAAGGTGGCAAGTTTGCCGCTCCTAAGAAGTCAACCAAGCCTAAGAAGGAGTCTCCCACTAATCGCAAGCCTATGTTGATCGCTGCGGTGATCTTCCTGGCTCTGGCGGCTCTGGTGTTGTTCTGGTTCATTGCAGATATGATTGGTTGGATTCCGGGGCTGGAGAATGGTGTTGACCGCGAGACACAACCCGGTGTGTCTGTAAATGTGGAGTGTACCCAGCTCATTGCAGATCCTACACAGTTGACCTTTGCGTCTGTCGGACAGTCTCTGGAGCTGTGTATTAGCACAAACCTTAGCTGTGAGGATACGGTCTATTGCACCAGTGACGATCCTGCGGTAGTTGCTGTTGCCACCAATGCCATCCCACTTGAGAGCGAGGATGTAAAGTCGCTGGTATTCACCCTTACTGCCAAGGCAGAGGGGAGTACTGTGATCTCTGTATCTTGTGGCAAACAGTCTATCGGTGTTCCTGCTACGGTTATATCCTCAGAAGTGCCCGAAGAGACTACCGATATGCCTAACAATTTTGTTCCTGAGCTGAATTGGCAGGAGGTCGAATTTACTACTGCCGAGGAGTCTGTAGAACTGAAAGTTTCCAATCTGCCCCAGGGTGCTACGGTGATCTGGATGAGTGGGGATGAGTCTGTTGCAACAGTGGACGCATCCGGCATCGTTACAGCCGTTGCTACCGGTGAAACTACCATTACCTGCGATGTAAACGGTGTAACAGCCACTGTAAAGATCCGGTGCGATATCCAAGAAGCCATGGAACAGGATGATGAGGGTGCACATTTGGAGAGTACGGACGTTACGGTGCGGGTGGGAGACAAGTTCCCCTTATTCCTCTACAACTCTGAAAGTGAGCATATTGATGATATTACTTATGTTGTGGACAACGCTTCCATTTGTGAGGTTGTAGATAATTATGTAAAGGCTTTGGCTAGCGGAACGACCAAGGTTCGCGTGATTTACAAGGACCAGGAGTATATCTGTATTGTACGTGTAGGATAATAATACGGCGCGCGAGTATTTTTGCACAACAAAGGGGGGCAGACTCACATGGGTCTGCCCCCTTCGTTATAATTATAGAAATTTGCATACGGATGTTTCTATGAATTTTCGACTTAGCTTTTCTACCAAAGATGGCAGGGGAGAAATGCGAGCTACCAAGATCCCCACCTCTGCTACGGCAATGCTGCCGATGATATCCCACAGAACGTGCTGTTTGGTCAGCAGGGTAGAGGCAAAGACCAACAGGCAACCCACCAGAGAAATGCAACAATGGAGCCTTGTATGTTTTAAATTCTTGGCAGGTAAAATATAGCGAGTGCCCATCCATGCAATAAAACAGTGAATAGAAGGGAATAGATTTGTTGGCGTGTCTAAGGTATAGACCATCCGCATAAGAAAAGCTGTTAGGTCTGTTCCCTCAACTGTAGGGCGGACATTGGTAGTGGGAAATGCCAGGAAGAATATGAGACAGATCAGCTTACCGACGATATCGGCGGCGGCTAATTTGCAGGCGATTTCCATACTGTCTCGGGCAGCTGTGGTATATACATAGATCCAGAAAATATAGGAGCCGAGATATACCCATACCCACCCGGGGAGAAAAGGAGTTGACAGATCAAATGCAATTGTAAGGTCCCGAGGATCTGTAAAACCGAAGAGGAACTGATATAGCTTTGCAGCCTGATAGGAGCAAAGCAGGCTCAGTGCTGTCAGACACATGGGGACAATAGCATAGGTTGGAACGATTTTTCGCAGAGTTCTTCTAAACAGGGGGATCACCTCATATCAAAAGGGAAAAGTATTTCAGGATCTGAATGCAGGACGGTAAACTTAATGTGTGCCTTCGTCCTTCTCACGGAACGCGAAGAAGCGCTGGCCGAAATAGTTGCAACCAACGAATGCACAGGCACTTATGACCATGGAACCGTTTTTAACCAGCCAATCCGGTTGGTTAGCAAGAATACGAACAGCTAATGTGCCTAACAAATTGTAGGCTATTACATAACATATTGCAATATTTAGGGCGAAACGAACAGCCACCATCCGATCTTTTCCTTGATAGCGGAAAGTGAAATTCTTGTTTAGGAAATAGCTCATGATACTTGCCAAAACAGTAGAAATGCCTCCGGAAATATTGACGGCGCCGGTATTTCCGACAGCGAAGCTTTCCCAAGGAACAAGGTTGACAAGCAGAAAGCTCAGTCCGTTACCAACTAAGGTATTCAAAATTCCTACAAGGAGGAATTTCCACATTTTTTCGTCGAAGAGACTTTTGAATTTGTGACGCATCTGCAATATTCCTTTCTTTAGGAGGATTCGGGAGAGTCCCAGCAGGTGGTGATATTCCCATTGCTATCTACACGGAACAGTTCAATACCGTCACTTCCGCGGAAAGAGAGAATAACGGTTAGAGCCTCGGTCGAGAAGCGAGAGTGCAGATCGGTCTCCATGGTGATCGCCTGGGTCAAATAGGTATTAGGGGCTAAGTCGCCGGAAAATATCTGAGAGCCGACCTTCTGCGCATCCTCGTAGGTTAAGTCAAAGGTGCGGATTGCCGTAACAGTATTGCTGTCGCTGTCATGAATACAGTCGGGGAAATGCCAGCTATCGATGACATATTGCTCTATGTCTCCCTTAGAGACTGCGTTGCTTAGTGTCTCTGAGGAGCCGTGGGAAGAACGATACATCCCCACAAATACAAACAGCAAACAGACTATAAAACCAATTAGGACCAACAGGATCCCAAGTAAGAGCAAAATATGCTTTCGTTTCATTTAGTATCACATCCTTGCCCCCTATTTTACTCCCAATTGTATCAAAAGTCAATCATAAGAAGCCGGTGAAATTGCAAATAGTGCCAAGCATTCCAACAGAATCGAATAAACATAATAATTGCTTACCTACAGTTGACGGGTGGTTTGGTTGACAATTGGATTGACAAGTATTTTGGGTGTATGATATAATTATAGCGATTTACATAGGGGGAGTGAATAACTATGCGTAAGAACATCCGAAGAATTGCGATTCTGATTTTGGGATTGTTCCTGCTGAGTTTGGCGGCGGGGGCGGCAGAGAGTCGGGCACTTCAGGTGGACAGCAAGTCCGGTATTTTGTTGAACTTCTTTAACGCCGGTGCCGAAAGCTCTTGGAGCTGGAAAACCGGAAACTGGAGCAACTGGACAGGCACTGCCACGGCGGGAAGCGGTCTGTTGACCGCTGATTTGGATCCCACGGTAGAAAAGATCGCTATGTCCAGCGGCGATTTGAACCATGTGCTTAAGGAAACGGATGTGGTGGAGATTCGCTTCAAGACCGATTCTCTCACTTCCGGTTCGCTCTCTACCGCTGACCGCTTCACGGTGTACTGTTATACCAGTGTCAACGGTTACACTGTCAGCAAAAGCGTGCGATTCCACGATACGGGCATCAAATATGCGGAAGTGGGAAAATATCAAACCATTACGCTCCCCGCTTTTTTGCAGAACGGCACGGATTTTGTGGAAATCGCCAAGGGCGAGGTCTTAAACCGCATTACCCTCTGCCCCTATCAGGAGGGCACCGGCGATAACAAGACCATTACCGCATCAATGGTCATTGACTATATCTACATCGGGCCTGCGGCCAATGCCCCCTCCGGCTGGTCGGAGAAGGGCTCGGATCTGTTCTTTGACTTTACCAATGATCCCGACGATCAGCACCGCTACAGCATTACTACCTATAATCGCAACCAGTTCGACGCTTCCGTGTCCAATTGGCACGCCTACGGTGGCACCCTGACTCTGAGCAATGAGGAGACCCGAGGCGAGGACGGCGGTTTCTTGGCAGATGGCATTCTTTCCATCAAATCTTTAGGCGACAGAAATTATCTGACCATCCAAACAGGTGCCAAGAATACCAAAGGCATCCAATACGCCGGCAACAAGAACGATAAATATGCAGAAATCCGTGTCCGCGCCAACGGCTTTGATGGGAGTAAGAACGGCACACTGCAAATCTGCGCCCGCACCAAGGACGGTGCGAGCTACGAGCAGATCGACGGTGTGGATGTTCGTCTAAAGGCCACCTTCTCTGCGGCAGACCTCAAGAGCAACGACTATGTGGTACTGCGCTTCACCAACGAAGAAGAGCTGGCCCGTTGGCGGAAGCTGGAGTGCATCTACAATGTATGTGTGCTCTTGTCCTACGATGGGTTCACTACCGCCCACAGCCTTGATTACGACTATATCTACATCGGGGACGAAGAACAGCCCACTCACGTGATGCTGGACTTCGATAAGGATAGTCCCGTCAACACGGTGACCCACTGGACCCGGCGCGTTACCGGCAGTAGTATCAACACTGTGGATGCCTTTGGCATCGGTACGGAACACAGCACCATGTTCGGCTCTGTCACCTTGGCGAACAGCAGCAGTGCTTGGGCGGCTGTCACCTACGAAAATCAGACCCGATATATTGTACAGCCCGGCGATGTGATGAAGATTCGTGTGAATCTGTCCAAGGATGAAAATACCGCCGGTGTTTTAGAGGATATGCGCGTCAACCTCGCCGCCGGTGGCCGTGGCTACTGGGGGACTTGGAAGCCTACGATTTTGAATGTGAAGGCGGCGGATCTGAAAATTGACGGCACCTTCCATGAATACACCGTCACGATCCCCGAAAACAGTTACATTATGGGCACGCCCGTTCGCTCCCTGTTCTTCGGCTTCATGGGCAAGGACGGGTATTCCATCGACTTTGATGTGGACTACATCTATATCGGACCTGCCGACAAGTTCACCGCCTACACGGGCAGAAGTGCGACCGTCGAAACGCCTGTCCCCATGGACACGGACGTTGAAACGGTAGGCAATGACCTGATTTCCTTCGGATTGTATAACTATAACCACCGCGTCAACGACAACGCTCCCACCGGTCTGTCCTACGGCAGAACCTTGGAAAATGTCTTCCCCTTCTGGAACGATTATGCCACGGATTGTGGCAGAAATGTGTTCTGCGACGGCACCTCCCGCTGGAATCGCTTCTACGAAGCCACCGGCGCAACCGTCAGCCCCGCCTTGGGTCGGGACGGCTACCCTATGGTAAACCTCACGCGCAATTACAGCAATTTTAACGCAGTGAGTCTGGGACATCTGTTCGGCAAGGACTACGCGTTGGGCGTCCATCCTTACGAGCCGGTCAACACCCCTCTGCAATTTGACGGCGAATATTATTTCTATGACAGCACCAAAAACGGCGTGGATTATAATGTAGAAACCAACGAATTTTATGTGAGAGCCGAGAGCGGCGACGGTTTCACACCCTTTACCTACGATGCCGCCCTGCCGGACAACTGGTATGGCATGACCATGGAGCTGAATTTTGCACAAACGGACAAGGAAACCGTTTTGGAACTCAGTAGCAAAGATGATGCGTGGGTCTTTATTGACGGATGCTTGGTCTTGGACTTGGGCGGCGGCAACGGCGCCAAGAAGGGTAAAATCGACTTTGCCACCGGCACGGTCACGGCTATCGGTGGATCTGTCACCCAAACCCACACCATCTTACAGCGCTACACCGACGCAGGTCGCCAAGCGATTACCGATTGGGACGGCGACACCTACGCCAAGGGCACGACCCATACCCTGCAAGTCTACTTCTTAGAGCGCACCACCAACGGACAGCAATGTCGCATCGCCTTCAATTTGGAGCCTGTTGCAGCGGCTAAGAAGCACGAATTTGCGGAAACCCTCCTGTTCGGTCAGCTTCACAACCATACCACCTACTCCGACGGTACCGGCACCACCGCTCAGGCCTATGAGTACATCCATGGCGTTGCGGACATGGACTATTTCCTCGTGTCCGACCACTCCAACTATTTTAGCACCGAAACCGGAAGCAAGATCAAGGATTACTACGATATGTCCGGATTGAAGAAAAATTCTGCCGGAACCATGAGTCTGTGGGAGGAACAACGGATCATCACCGAGGAATACAATGCCTCTTACCGCAACATGGTGATCGCTCAGGGCTACGAAATGACATGGAAGCGTGTGGACCCCAACCAGCTTAAGGAAACGGGTCACATGAACATATTCAACGGTTACGGCACCGTTTCCCGTCTGACTGCCGGTACGGAGACCAACTCCGTAAAGGGTGATTTCAGCGGTTTATATTACTTCTATGATATGATGGTCAACGCCAACAAGGGATTGAACGAAAAGGGAACGGCGATCAGCCGCACCAAGTACATTCAGGACGCCCCCTTGGTTGCCATGTGGAACCATCCCAGTAATAAATGGGGTACTTTTAACGAATACGCAGGCTACTCCAAGGAAAGAGACGAGATCATCAACCTGATGGAGGTGCGCAACAATGGCGCAACCTACGATGCCAGTTATAATTCCGCACTGAGCAAGGGCTGGCACATCGGCCCCACTGCCGGACAGGATCACCACGGCACCGATTGGGGCACGGTAAACGGTCTGCGTACGGTGATCCGTACCGATGATTTTACGGAAGCGGGTCTCTATTGGGCACTGTCCCGCCGTCATGTTTATGCTACTGTCGATCAGGACTTCCGTATTTACTACGATATGGTAGTGGACGGAAAGACCTATCAGATGGGCGATATTGCAAAATTCAGCGAAAATGCTACGATTACTGCAATTCTTGAACTGTTCCAGCCCGATGGCGAAGCCATCGGAAAGGTGGAAATCGTCGGCAAAAACAGCGTGGTAGTCCAAACCATCAATATTTCTGACAGCTACACCTATTTGGAGATCCCCTTAGACGGGGCGCAACCCTATTACTACATCCGTGTGACCCCCGCAGACAAACAGCTCGCCTATACCGCCCCCATTTGGCTGGAACCCTGCACCGAGCACAGCCCCGTAGCGGATGCCGCTGTTGCGCCCACCTGCACCCATGAGGGCCTGACGGAAGGCTCCCACTGCGACCTGTGCGGCGCGGTTCTCGTGGAGCGGGAAGTGATTCCCGCAACGGGACACAGCCTCGTTTATAAGAATCAGGCAAACGGAACCCATATTGCTACTTGCGGTTGCGGCTATACTGTGACCGAGGCGCACAACTATGTGAACGGTGTTTGTGCTTGCGGTGAGAAGGAAATCAAGGAGCCGATGGAGGACGCTTCTCTGAAACTGAATCACAGCTTGAATTTGGAAAGTGATATTTCTGTGAATTTGGTTATCGCCAAGACCGCGCTGGCGGGCTTCGACATGAGTACGGTTTATGTGGAAAGTGTTCCGGAAAACGGGAAAACCGTGAGAATCAGCCCCGTAGAGAACGGAAATTATTACTATTTCACGGTGACGGGCTTGACTGCACTGAACATGAATGACCGCATCCGTTCTGTGCTGTACGGCACGAAAAACGGCCAGCCCTACTATTCGCCCGTGGATGATTACGCCATTGCGGATTATGCCTATGCGCTTCTCAACACCGCCAACGTCGACCGTGCGCTGAAGACCCTGTGTGCCGATCTGCTCCGTTACGGAGCCAAGCCGCAGATTTATAAGAATTATCGGGTCGATCATTTGGCAGATTCCAAGATGACCGAGGAACACAAGGCATATCTGTCCGACATGGAGGCCGTCACCTTCGGCAACATCAACCAAATCCTCACCGATGTTGCAAACGCGCCTATCACATGGGCAGGCAAGACCTTGAACCTCGAATCCAAGGTTGCCCTGAAGTTCGTGTTCAACCCCGTAAACTACACGGGAGAAATTTCCAACCTGACCCTCCGTGTCAGCTACAAGGACATCAACGGCAACGTGAAGAACATCACTGTCGAAACCGCAGAACTCTACAGCGCAAGCCTCGGCTATTATGTTTTCACCGTTGACACCTTGCTGGCCGCCGAACTCCGCGCCCCCCTGTCGGTGCAAATTTTAGCCGGAGACACCCCCGTTTCCTGCACCATGCAATTCAGCGCCGACTCCTACGGAAACGGTCAAAAGGGCGACCTGCTCACCCTCTGCAAAGCCCTCATTGCCTATTCCGACAGCGCAAAAGCCTATTTTACCAAATAATGTCAAAGGGACGGCCTGCGTGCCGTCCCTTCAGACTGTCAAAAAGTCGCCAATCGTCAAAATGCAAGGATAGACAAAGGAATTGTACCTGCACACAACCCCCTGAATCCCCCTTCAAAGGGGGACAAGGTGCGACGGTGGACGGTAGTGCGGATGGTGAGGGAGCGTGCTTGCACGGCAACCCCCTATATCCCCCTTGAAAGGGGGACTTTGTTGCGGTGGTCGGTAGGGCAGGGCAGTTTGGTTGACGGGTGGTTTGGTTGACAAACATAATAATTGCTTACAAAAAATGGTATTGACATAGCAACCAAATAATGGTAAACTATGTCCAACATGCTAAAAGAAAGGTTATCGCTCTGTAAGCGAATACTCGGAGGCAAGACTATGTTTTATTTCTACGTACTGTATATGCTACTCATGAATATTCTGGCATTTATCCTCTACGGTGTGGATAAGAAGAGGGCAATCAATCGACGTTGGAGGATCCCGGAGATCGTCCTTCTCGGGATGTCCTTGTTGGGTGGGTGCATAGGTGCATTTATTGCTATGCGGTTGTTCCATCACAAGACACGCCATGCCCGATTTGCTATGGGGGTGCCTATTATGATCCTGCTTCACGGCTGTTTGATCGTATTCCTGTTTGAGAATGGCTATCTCAGTCTGCCTTGGTAACTATCAATGCCCGACATTTGTCGGGCATTTTTTGTAGAGGATTGAGAATCTGCATTATTGAAATTGACCCTTTATTTATTACGGAAAATATGATAGAATGAAAGAGTAATATGATAAATCGATGGAGGAATGTATTATGATTACAGTCAGTGATGTTGCACTGCAATTCGGTGGTACTTTCTTATTTCAGCATGTGGATCTGCAATTTACTGCAGGTAACTGCTATGGTGTGATCGGAGCCAATGGTGCAGGCAAATCTTCTTTCTTAAAACTCCTTTCCGGTGAGTTGGAAACCACTAAGGGAGAGATCCATATCAAGCCCGGTCTTCGTATGTCCGTGCTCAAGCAGGATCAGTTCGCTTATGACGAGTACAGCATCCTTGATACAGTTATTATGGGAAACCGTCGTTTATACGAGGTCATGAAAGAGAAGGATGCCCTCTATGCTAAGGCTGATTTTACAGACGAGGACGGCATGCGTGCATCAGAGCTTGAGATCGAGTTTGCAGAGATGAATGGCTGGGAGGCAGAGTCTGATGCAAGCCGCATTCTACAGGGATTGGGGATCCCTGTAGAAATGCACTACGATATGATGGCTGATACAGACGGTAGACTTAAGGTTAAGGTTCTCCTTGCTCAGGCACTGTTCGGTGAGCCTGAGATCATCCTGCTGGACGAGCCTACCAACAATCTGGATATCGAGTCTATTACATGGCTGGAAGACTTCATCCTTAATTATGAGGAAAAGGGAACGATTATTGTGGTCAGCCATGACCGCCATTTCCTCAATACGGTATGCAGCCATATCTGCGACTTTGACTATGGCAAGGTCAAGATGTATGTGGGTAACTACGATTTCTGGTATGAGTCCTCACAGCTGGTACAGCAGTTGATCCGTAATAAGAATAAGCGGAACGAGGAAAAAATTGCCGAGCTACAGGAATTCATCTCCCGTTTCTCTGCCAACAAGGCTAAGAGCAAGCAAGCGACTGCAAGACGCCGTCTGCTGGATAAGCTGAGTATCGAGGAAATGCCTGCATCTACCCGCAGATACCCCTTTGTAGGTTTTACCAGAGACCGTGAGGTAGGCAAGGACATCCTGTTTGTAACCGAAGTATCCAAGACGGTGGATGGTGTCAAGCTCCTCGACAAGGTTTCCTTTACGGTGAACAAGAATGATAAAATTGCTTTTATCGGTGAGAATGAACTGGCACAAACCACGATGTTTAAGATCCTCATGGGAGAGATAGAACCAGATGAGGGCACCGTAAAGTGGGGTGTTTCCACATCTCAGAGCTATTTCCCCAAGGATAATACAGAATATTTTGAGGGATGTACAGATAGTCTTGTAGACTGGCTGAGACAATTCTCAGCCAAGAAGGACGATGTGTATCTACGTGGCTTCCTGGGACGGATGCTGTTTTCCGGCGAAGATGTCTTTAAGCCTGTCAATGTACTTTCCGGCGGTGAAAAGGTCCGCTGTATGCTGTCTAAGATGATGCTGTCCGGTGCCAATGTAATCCTGTTGGATCAGCCTACCAATCACTTAGATATGGAGTCTATACAGGCAGTTAACAAGGGTATGATCGCATTCCCCGGTAATGTGCTGTTTGCAAGTCATGATCACGAATTGCTCCAATCTGTAGCCAACCGCATCATCGAATTCAGGACAGATGGATCTATTTCCGACCGCAGTGGGACCTACGACGAATACCTGGAGTTTCGCAATAAACAGTGATTGACATCAAGATATCCTTATGTTATAGTATAGATATCAAATATAGAAGGAGTTGATCTCGTGTATTGTACCAATTGCGGCAATTACAATTCCGAAGATGCCAAGAACTGTACTTCCTGCGGCTCGCCTATGAATGCAGGGCCTTCTGCACAGCAAGAGAGCTCGGCTTCCGGCTATCAGCCCTATAATCCCCAGCCAAGTTATAACCAGAGCTATAACCCGTCCCCGATCTATAGCCCCACAGAGATCCCCGGGAAGGGCGCGGGCATTGCTTCTTTGATTCTTGGAATTCTGTCCCTTGTGTTCTTCTGCCTGTACTACGTATCCATTCCCGCAGGGATCGCAGGTATCATTACCGGCTGCATAGCTACCTCTAAGGCCAAGTCCGTCGGTGCCAAGAACGGCATGGGCGTTGCCGGTATCATTTGCTCTACCATTGGTTTGATCATCAGCATTGCCATCGTTGCCCTGGCTGTTGGATTCCTGGTGACGGAATTTGGCGATTATGTTGACTTCTTACCGTATTGAGCTCCTGATACGCTGTGGATAAAGCAACGATGGAGTGTAGACCTCTTCTCGTTAGAAAGAGGACGCTCCTGCTTTTAGACGGAGTACTGTTGTCGATCGGACTTCTGAGTCCCTTTGGGGCAGAGTTACTGCTTGCATTGCC
The DNA here is from genome assembly GCA_045644345.1 of Faecousia sp. Classification (GTDB taxonomy): domain Bacteria; phylum Bacillota; class Clostridia; order Oscillospirales; family Oscillospiraceae; genus JAZOXB01. Next base: position 30,675 of record JAZRGR010000063.1, read on the forward strand.
AACGGACTGCTATGTACAGAGGTTGGGATATTTATGCCCTGCCTGCGGAGGCACGAGAAGCGTGACAATGCTGTTCCGCGGTGATGTCATCGGGGCGGTACAAATGAATGGCTATTTCGTCACGACTGCCGCTCTGGTATGCGTGTTGCTGTTATTGCTCCACATCAGTGTATTCACCCATAAGCACTACTTTTATGGGATCTGCAGACGTATTTTGCGACCTGCAACAGCCGTTGTGTGGGCGGTGGGCTTTGTCCTGTTTGGGATCCTGCGCAATATTGTTCATGTGTAACAGAATCTCCCGAATCAACGCGGTTTTGCCGTGCTTGATCCGGGAGATCTTGTTTTTTAACGAAATGTTAAAATATGATCTCAGGGCTTGCTTTTTTTCAAATACATGCTATAATGGATTTAGCACTTGAGCACCGAGAGTGCCAAGATATTTCGTACCACAAAGGAGAATGCAATATGGCCAAGAAACAGTTTAAGGCAGAGTCCAAGCGGTTGCTGGATCTGATGATCAACTCTATTTATACGAATCGTGAGATATTCCTCCGTGAATTGATCTCCAATGCATCCGATGCTATTGATAAGCTGGCATATCTTGCCCTCACGGACAATGCTGTAGGACTGGATCGGAGCGACTTCCGTATTGAACTGGAAGCAGATAAGGATCATCACACTCTCGTGATCCGGGATAAAGGTATCGGTATGAATAAGACCGAGATGGAAGAGAACCTGGGTACAATTGCACATAGCGGTAGTCTCCGCTTTAAGACCGAGATGGAGAAGCAGGAGGACATCGATATTATCGGCCAGTTTGGTGTGGGCTTCTATTCTGCCTTCATGGTAGCTCAAAAGGTTAGCGTTGTATCTAAGCGTTATGGAGAGGAAGAAGCATTCTGTTGGGAATCAGCCGGGGCGGACGGATATACCATTACCCCCTGCGAGAAGGAGTCTGCAGGTACCACAATCACATTGACTCTCAAGGAAGAAATGGATGAGTATCTGGAGGAATACACCCTAAAGAACTTGGTACGCAAGTATTCTGACTTTATTCGCTATCCTATTGTTATGGGAGAGGAGACTCTCAATTCCCGACTGCCTCTTTGGCAGAAGAACAAGAGCGAGATCGAGGAAGAAGAGTATGCAGCCTTCTATAAAGAACAGTTTATGGATTTTGAGGCGCCCTTGCATACCATGCATTATGGGGTAGAGGGTGCAGTGACCTACAAGGCACTGTTGTTCATCCCTTCCAAGACTCCCTATGACTTCTACACCAAAGACTATAAGGCAGGGTTAAAGCTCTATTCCTCCGGTGTTATGATTATGGAAAATTGCGAGGAGCTCCTGCCGGAACATTTCCGATTTGTTAAGGGCGTTGTGGACACTCTGGACCTTAGCCTGAATATCAGCCGTGAAATGCTGCAGCATACCCGTGAGCTTAAGACTATTGCATCCAATTTAGAGAAGAAGATCAAAACAGAGCTTCAGAAGATGCTGACCTCCGATCGGGAGAAATACGATCGATTCTACGGAGCATTTGGCCGCCAGTTAAAATTCGGCTTAGTATCTGCTTTCGGAGCCAAGAAGGAGCTTCTGCAGGATCTGATACAGCTCCGCTCGGAGAAGGAGGGCAAGCTCATTACCATTAAGGAATATACAGAGAAGATGCCTGCTTCTCAGAAGCATATTTACTACGTCAGTGGGGAGAATGCATCCAATCTGCCTCAGACCAAGGCTATGATTGACAGAGGCTTTGATGTGTTGTGCCTGGCAGAGCAGGTAGATGAATTTATTCCTCAGACGCTCCGCACATATGATGAACATGAATTCCGTAATATTCTTACAGATGATCTGGAGCTGGAGACTGAGGACGAAAAGAAAAAGGCAGAGGAAACTGCCGAGGATTGGAAGCCATGCATGGAGTTTATCAAGGAAGCTTTGGGTGATCAAGTTTGTGATGTGCAGATATCCCGTGAGCTGGGGAAATATGCTGTTACAATTATCCCCGAGGGCGGCATGAGCTTTGAGATGGAGAAGTACTTCAACGCAGTAGATCCCGAACATGCAATCCGCTGTGGTCGTGTACTACAACTGAATCCCGAACATCCTACGGTTATTGCCTTGAGAAAATATACCGAAGAAAACACAGCCCGTGCCGGCAAGTTGGCGGAGCTCTTGTATACCCAGGGACTACTGATTGCAGGGCTTAACATCAAGGATCCTGTTGCTTATTCTGCACTGGTGTGCGAGTTCCTGGACTAATACTACTATACAAATAGTTGCATCGAATTACAGAATATAAGGACACACGGCGGAGGGAGCATCCCTTCGCCGTGTGTTTTGGCACAGTATTAAATCTTAGCCTTAGCCTCTGTCAGTGCTCGTGCCAACTGGTCGGGGCAGGAGGTAGCCTTGAATCCACAACGGATACCGCTCAAAAGGGCTACGACCTCGTCTACCTTACGTCCGTTTGCCAGGGCTGCGACACCCTGGGTGTTGCCGTTACAGCCACCGATGAAGCGAATGTTCTTGACGATATCGCCTTCGATCTCAAATTCGATCTTGGAGGCGCATACGCCCTGAGTCTTATACTCAAATCCCATAATACTGATCTCCTTTCAAGATTTTTTGAAATTATATCATAAATTTTTGCAGTTGCCAATAGGGTATTTGCAAAAATTATGTATGAATGGCTCTGAGTTTGCTAATAACTATGGAATCAAGTAATGGGAGGTTCCTTATGGACGATACAACAAGAAGTGAAAAGGACAGTCGGATCGAGGAGCTTGGGGCAGGATTTACCAAAACTTCGGGGGGCAATATATATATTCTGACTATCATCGGGCAGATCGAGGGACATCAGGTTGCACCGGAATCTGTTAAAACAACCAAATATGAGCATGTTCTTCCTCTCCTTGCAATGATCGAGGAAAGCGAGGAAGTGGATGGTCTACTCCTGCTGCTGAACACTGTCGGTGGAGATATTGAAGCAGGCTTGGCAATATCGGAGCTGATAGCGGGTATGGATAAACCTACAGTTTCTCTGGTGCTGGGAGGGGGACATTCTATCGGGATCCCGCTGGCGGTTTCCGCTAAGCTGAGTATGATTGCACCTACTGCAAGTATGATGATCCATCCGGTCCGCATGAGCGGTGTTGTGGTGGGCGCTCCGGCGACATACCATTATTTCCAGCGGATCCAGGAACAGATCACGGACTTTGTTACTTCCAATTCGCAGATTTCGGAGGAACAATTTATGGAATATATGATGGCAACAGGTCAAATTGCTACAGATGTGGGGACAATTGTATATGGCAGAGAGGCGGTAGAGAGCGGTCTGATTGATCGGTTGGGAAATCTTCATGAGGCGTTGGACGAGCTTCATTCCATGATTCAAAAAAGAAAAGAAAGAAATGTGGAAAAGGGATAGAAATATTGAAAACTTTGTGATATAATAAAAAAGTGTGACCTTGCGGAGGTCTGCCGCAGAAGCTTTTTTTGTGGCAGACTTCTGCTGGGAAGCGGATAGGGATGCTAATGAATCTTTTAACGCTCCTTTAAGCAGCCGAATAGATAAGTCAGACAGAAAAGAAGGTGTTACACAGTGAAACTATGGGAAGTGATCGTCTATGCCCTCGTGGGAGGTATTACCGAGTTGATTCCCGTCTCGTTCCCGGCGCATAGTGCGATCTTACAGAATGTATTCCATATGACCTCTCTCACTGCAGGTGAGGGGCATTATATCCGTGCAGGCATCTGCTTTGGGATCGTCATAGCACTGTATATGTTGTTCCGTGACGAGACCAAGGAATCCCAAGTCCTCCTGCGTAAAATGCGTGCCCGCAGATCCCACCATAGAAGGAGACAGAGCGAGACTATGGGTTCCAACTTTCGGTTGATCCTGCTTGTGTTTTTTGCGCTGATTCCGATGCTGTTTTCTTTCTTGTTTATGGGGAGGGCAGAGGCAAGCTTCGGTCTGATACATATTACGGTTTTCTTTGCCATAAACGGAATCCTTCTGGTTGCCTGTACTCGCGGACCGGTTGGGAAGCGTGAGGCAGACCATGTGACACTTTATGACAGTCTGCTCGTTGGAGTATTGCGTATGCTTTCGGTGTTCCCCGGCTTGTCTTCGGTAGGAACCTCCTTATGTGTGGGACGGGCAAGGGGAATGAGCTCAGAGTTTAATTTCCGCTTTACCTATATGCTCACGATGTGTATCCAGGCGATATGCGGTGTATTCTTCTTATTTAGGGGGATATTCCTGGGATCTCTGACGATTATGACGGTGCTGTCTTTCTTAATCGCAATTGTGGTATCTGCGGTAACCGCATTCTTTACATTGCTATATTTCAGGAACGTGGTTATGAAGGACAAGCTAAAGATGTTTGTTTACTATTGCTTTGATGCTGCTGCCATTGCATTCATCATTGCAATTATCAACGGATAAATCAGTTCGTAACCTTTGTTTGAAGATTGGAGGTATATATGGCAAATAAACCGAATGAATCTAAGGCAATAAAGCCTTCTTCCGCCAACAACCCTAAGAAAAAGCCTGCAGCTCCTCCGACTAAGACCGGTGAAAAGAAAAATATAAAGAGACCTCAATCCGATCCCGGCTCCTCCTCTGCCAAGGCAAAGCAAGCTGCATTTGAGAAGCAGAAGCAGGTGGAGAAACAGAACAAGAGAGAGGTCTTGGCGATCGTGTTCTTCCTTGTTGCCTTTGTATTTGTGATTTGCTGGTTCAATACAGAGGCAGCACTTATGGGACCTGTGTCCAGGATTCTGACAGGCTTGTTCGGTATCCCCGGCAAGATCATGCTGCCCATGGTTCTGGTGTATAATGGGATTATTCTCCTTACCAATTTCGGATATCCTGTTAAGATGCGTACATGGTGCAGTTTCTTCTGCATGATATTTGCATGCGGACTGTTCCATAGTATTTCTGACTTGATCGGGAATATGAGAAACACTACCAATATTCGTGATTTGTGGGACAATGCGCAGGTGCTCAAAAGCTGCGGTGTTATCCCCGGCTTATTGGCACAGTTCCTAACGAAATGCATTACCCGTTTCGGTGCAATTGTCGTCATGCTGATCGCAGCGATCCTGTGCTTCTTTGCTACCCGTAACATTACTGTCCCCGGGGTCATTGCGGCATGGCATAAGCAACGTCCTGAGCCTATAGCTAAGGTTCGCGAGAATCCCTCGGAGCGGCTTGTTGCCCGTATTACCGAGGTTCATCAAGAAAAGCAGGAGCGGCAGGAGCGGCAGGAGCGGCAGACACGGAAGAGAACTCCTCTGGCGTTTGATGTTCCTGTGGATGAGCCACCCTTACGTAAGGGCAATGATGAACAAGAAGCCGAACAAGAATCCTACTATGAGCCCGAGCTGTCTCCTTCTGAAAGAATGGCACGGAAGAATCCTCAGCGCAACGAGGAAAAGAAGAATGAGCATCCCGAATCCGTGCAGGAAGAATCCGGGAATGTGCGTCGTGATACAGGGGAAACTGTAGAGGAAATCCGTAAGGAGCATAGACGAACCTTTATTTTTGATGATCCGGTTCCCGATACAGAAGAACCTGTACAGGAGGTTGTTGAAGAACCGTTGATCCCGGATTTCATGGATCAGAAAATTCCGGAGGATCCTACCTATGTTCCTGCACCTGAGGAAGAACCGAAAAAGACAAAGGAACCCGATAGAGAGAAGATTACCAAGGCATCGACACAGGCTATTGCAGAGGAAATTGCGCAGGATATTGCAGATCATCCCCAAGCCGGTGGAGAATATGTGTTCCCCTCTATTGAATTGCTGAACCGCGCTTCCAGATCTTCTGTAGATGCTACAACAGAAATGCGTGAAAATTCCAAGCGTCTTGCAGATGCGCTGCAGAGCTTCGGTGTGACCCCTCATATTGTAGATGTGATCCGTGGACCGTCGGTAACACGATATGAGCTTGAGTTAGATCCCGGTGTTAAGCTGTCTAAAATTACCAATCTATCTGAAGATATTGCCCTTGCATTAGGTGCAGAGGGGGTCCGTATTTCTGCGATTCCCGATAAGATCTCTGTAGTTGGCATCGAGGTTCCTAACAAAATCGTTAACACGGTCTATGCAAGAGAGGTTATCGGGTCCACATTGTTTACAGAAAAGAAGTCTAAGGTATCTTTTGCTGTAGGCAAGGACATTAGCGGTGCATGCATTATTGGTGATATTGCAAAGATGCCCCATATGCTCATTGCCGGTACCACAGGCTCAGGTAAGTCCGTATGTATGAATACTTTGATCATTTCGCTCCTGTACAAGGCACGACCCGATGAGGTCAAGATGATCATGGTTGACCCTAAAATGGTTGAGTTAGGGATTTATAACGGCATTCCTCATCTGCTGATCCCTGTCGTTACAGATCCTAAGAAGGCGGCAGGTGCCCTTCAGTGGACGGTTACGGAGATGCTCCGTCGGTATACTCTCATGAGCGACGAGGGAGTCCGTGACCTGGAGTCCTATAATAAGTCTGTTGCCAATGATCCCGACAGGGAAAAGCTTCCCCAGGTTGTGGTTGTAATAGACGAGCTGGCTGACCTTATGCTTGTAGCAGCTAAGGAGGTAGAAGAGTCGATCTGTCGTATTGCACAGATGGGTAGAGCATCCGGCATTCACCTTGTAATTGCTACTCAGCGACCCTCTGCAGATGTGATCACCGGTACCATGAAGGCAAATATTCCTTCCCGTATTGCGTTCTCTGTATCCTCTGCTATGGAATCCCGCATTATTCTGGATATGCAGGGGGCGGAGAAACTGGTAGGCAAGGGTGATATGCTCTTTGCTCCTCATGGGCAAGGCAAGCCTCAGAGAGTACAGGGTTGCTTTATCACCGATGATGAGGTTTCCCGTGTGATCCATGCTATTAAGGCAAATTCTACCAGTGACTATTCTCACGAAGTCATGGAACAGATCGAGAAGCGCGCAGAGCAGGGCAACAAATCCGGTCACGGAGAAGCACCGCCACCTCCCACCGGTGACGGTTCCGATGAAATGCTGCCCGCTGCGGTAGAGGTTATCCTGGAAACGGGACAGGCATCTGTATCCATGCTCCAGCGCCGTCTGAAACTGGGCTATGCCCGGGCGGCCCGTATCGTAGATGAGATGGAGGAGAAAGGGATCGTAGGACCCTTTGAGGGCGCCAAGCCCAGACAGCTTCTGATTACCCGTGATCAGTGGGAGCTGATGAAGAACGGCGGTGTCCCCGAACCTGTTCCCGACGAAATTACGTAATACTATTGTAACAGCCGAACTGTACCGGTATTCCGGTACAGTTCGGCTGTTATGACAGTTTAGGATTGTTTTGTACAAATTACAGGGACGCATACTGCTTCTTGTAATGCAGGTCGGCTGCGACAGTAAGGATCTCGACAGCGGCAGACTCTTTGGATTGTAGAGGGAGTCTGTATGTTATACCGTCGTCCGTAATCACGGTAATGATGTTGGTGTCCACACCAAAGCCGGCGCCGGGGTCCGTAAGACTGTTTGCACAGATCATATCGGCTTTCTTGCTAAGCAGTTTCTTCTTGCTGTTTTTCAGTAGATTTTCGGTTTCCATGGAGAAACCGCATAGGAACTGCTCCGGACGTCGATGCTCGCCTAACCACTTAAGAATGTCCCGGGTGCGGCGCAGGGGGATGGATAGATCGCCGGGCTTCTTCTTGAGCTTGTTGTCAGAGTATTCTGCCGGGGTATAATCTGCAACGGCTGCTGCCATAAATATCATATGAGCCTGTTCATAATGGTCACACACGGCATGGAACATCTCGTCTGCAGAGGAGACATTTACTGTTTGTACTCCCACCGGGGGTGTGAGATTTACGGGACCGCTGATCAATGTGACATTGGCTCCCCGGAGGGAGGCCACCTTTGCCAGAGCGTATCCCATCTTGCCGGAAGAATGGTTGGTCAAGTATCGTACGGGATCCAATGCCTCGCGGGTAGGTCCTGCGGTAATCAGAACGTTCATGCCCTTCAGATCGTGGGACAGGGCAATATGGTGCAGAATATGCTGCACCAAGGATTCCGGCTCGGGCATTTTGCCCACTCCGACAGAGCCGCAAGCAAGCCGTCCCGAGGCAGGCTCGATCACATCCCACCCATAACGGCGTAGAATGTCAAGATTATCCCGGGTCACGGGATTCTCGTACATATTGGTGTTCATGGCGGGAGAAATCAGCTTGGGGCATTTGCATGCAAGTACGGTAGTTGTCAGCATGTCATCTGCAAGACCGTGAGCAAGCTTAGCACACACATTGGCGGTAGCGGGGGCAATGATTACCAGATCTGTCCGCTCGGCTAAGGAGATATGCTCCACCTGATGGGTAAAATTGCGGTCAAAGGTATCTACCATGACACGTCTCCCTGTGAGCTGCTCGAAGGTCAGCGGAGTAATAAATTGGGTAGCATTCTTGGTCATAATGACTTCTACATTTGCTCTGAGCTTAACCAGTGCAGATGCCAGAGCGGCGGCTTTGTACGCGGCAATTCCGCCTGTAACGCCTAATAGAATGGTTTTCTGATTCAGCATATGAGTCCCTCCCTTTGCTATTGATGACATTATACAGCAATTTTTAAAATGTGTAAAGAATTTATTCTTGCCAAAGGGAGAAAAATGTGTATAATGAGTGGTAGGGAAAAATCAAAATATGCGCTGTATCCTCTTGGGAGGAACGGCAGCAGGAGGTATTTTCTATGAAACAAAATAAGTTCGGCACGCGACAGCTCGTAACTACTGCCATGCTCTGTGCCATTCTTCTCCTCATGTCCTTTACTGCTCTGGGATATCTGAACATAGGGCCTCTGGCAATTTCTTTTAACATGATCCCGGTGGCTGTGGCGGCAATTGCGCTGGGACCTGTGGGGGGTATGATCCTTGGCAGTCTGTTCGGTATCACCAGCTTCCTGCAGTGTGTGGGAATTGGCGGAACCAGCGGTATGGGTGTGATCCTGTTTGGGATTAGCCCTTTCCTTGCCTTTGTTCAGCGGTTTGTTCCCCGTTTGCTTGCGGGGCTCCTTGCAGGTCTTGTGTTCAAGGCGATCAATAAGCTGGGCAAGCCTACGGTGGCGTGTTTTGTTACGGGATTCTCAGCTGCGCTGCTTAATACGGTGCTGTTTATGTCTGCTCTGATCCTGCTGTTTGGCAGAACGGAGTATATACAGGAGTTGATCGGTGGCAGGAATGTGATCCTGTTCGTATGTACCTTTGTTGGGATCAACGCTGTGGTGGAGATGATTGCCACCTCAGTGATCGTAGGTGCGGTCGGTCGGGTCCTCTCTAAATTTCTGATTAGGAGATAAGTCTATGCTTCTCGCAATTGATATCGGTAATACCAACATTGTGATCGGTGTGATCCGTGAGGATGAGATCCTGTTTAAGGCACGAATTGCGACGGACCGTTTACGTACATCGGACCAGTACGGAGTAGAGATGCTCAATCTGCTGCAGATGTTCCACATCTCCAGAGAGGAGATTACGGATTGCATCATTTCTTCTGTTGTGCCCCCGGTTTTCAACTCGGTGTACACCGGTGTGGTCAAGCTGATCGGCAAGCAACCTCTTGTTGTGGGACCGGGATTGAAGACAGGATTAAACATTCACGTAGACACCCCGTCTCAGGTAGGTGCGGATCGCATTGTGGCAGCGGTGGCTGCCCTTGCGGAATATACGGCGCCGTTGGTGCTTATTGATATGGGCACAGCTACTACCTTGGAGGTCGTAGAGCCGGAGAATGTATATATGGGCGGTGTGATTTTCCCCGGTGTGATGGTCTCTCTGGATTCTCTGACCAGTCGTACCGCACAACTGCCCGGTATCAGTCTGGATAAGCCCAAGCATGTGATCGGGAAGAATACAGTTGATTGTATGCGCAGCGGTGCGATGTATGGGACAGCAGCCATGTTGGATGGACTTATCGATCGCATTGCTGAGGAGCTCGGTCATAGCTCTACCATTATTGCTACCGGCGGTATAGCACAGTTTATCATACCCTTATGTAAGCATGAGATCATCCTGGAAAAAGAACTGCTCCTGAAGGGCCTGAATGTTCTGTATAAGAAGAATAAAAAATAATGCTATAAAGCTGCCCTATTGGCATCGGTTTCGATGCCGATAGGGCAGTAATATGTTTATACCTTGAATTGTTCTCGCGACTGACCTTGGGTAAATGCCTTGTATCGCAGACCTGCATTGCGAATCACTCGCTTAGACTCTGTATAGTAACAGATATCTCTGTGTGGGCAGGTGTCGCAGTGAGGGAGCTGACATGCCATGAGCAGATCGGAGAAGCAATCTCCGTGTTGTGTCAGGCTTTCTTCTAACCGCTGAATGTGATGAGCCAGGAAGAATCGGGACAGGACGGTCATGACCTGTGACCGCGGGATCCCATCCTTGATATATCGGATATATTGACGGATGCAGTCCAGATATTCCCTCTTGTCCTCATCTTGACAGTAGGAAATGGCGGTGTTCATGTGGGAAAGGGCTTCGTTATAGTTCTTGAGTCTCCATGCGGCATAGGCATAGTGAACCGCGGCAGAAACATTATGATCCAGGTGAGCAAGAGGAAGCCCGGCTAGGAAGGGATAGTAGTATTCTCTGGAGTTCACCCCGCGGATCATCTTGTGGTGGAACAGCACGTCATTCATGGCAAGATCATCTGCCTGCCGCATATTCCGCAGTGCCAAGGAAGCCAACTCTCCCATTGCATACTGCTGTGTCTTCTGCGGGATCCGCAAACCACGGGACTCGGAGAAACCGGGAACGACAAATTTGTAGCAGTGGAAGCCCAGGAAAGAATAGTTGCGGATATAAACAGGCAGGTTCTTATCCCTGAAATAGTCCAGAACGATATGGACAAGCTCTTGATTGGTCAAGCTACTATGATCCGGGAATTGGGCGCAGGGAGTATCGGTGGGAGTAAAGAATGCGATATTCATAGCACCCTGTGCAGTTTCTAACTGGTTGAGTACATTGTTACAGATGTCGGTATCTGAGCTGTGGCTCAGAATGCGGCTGTTGCCGGTTAGGTGGAGCCGAGCCAGGGTACGACCCTGGAATGCCTCGGTAAGCGTGCGCTGAATAGCGATCTCGGGAATAGGATCCGCTCCGATACTGACGATGTAGCGGTGAGTGTTCTTGTTGATGATCCGTGTGGCAACTACAGGGTAGCCGGTGTTAAGGGAGCAGTCAACGACATCCACATCGAATTCTCCCTCACTGCGGATCTTGTCCAAAATCTGAGAGACTACGGGATATTTGCGTAGGCTCTCCTCGGGAATCACCGGCACAGAAATGGCCTCACTGATCAGACGGATACAGCAATATCGCTCCATGATCTCGGAAAGGGCGTGGATCCATGCTTCTTCACGGGTATTTCCTACGCAGCAACCGTTGGCAGAATACAAGTGCTCCACAAAGCCTGCGGGAAGCTTGACGTACCGATCACCGAAGTAATCATAATAGGGGAGTACAAGGATGTTCTTGCTACCGGCATACATTTCGCACTGGTTTGCTATGGTCTCCTTGGTAACTCCGTAGGTAGCTACAATTGGCTCCATCCAGGAGCTGTCTTCCAGTAGCTGATCCTTGGTCAAGTATTCTGCATCCGGAGCATAGGTGTGCAGTAGAAGCTCCGGGTCGTTCTCTAAGGATTGATATTTGTAGAAGAAAAGGCCGCTCTGGAGTCTCTCAATGAATTCACCATAGGCACTCCCACGGGCGAGATCTGCGGTGACTCCCTTGCCATTGGCATAGGGAAAGCCCTTTTCTCCGTGAACATGAAGACCATAGCAATGCTCGACTCCCGTGTCGATCCAATCCTCTACCAGGTGAATATCCAATTCAGCCAGTATGTGCTGAATACGGGCTATGGTATCACCGGGCCGAGCATCCTTGAATTTTTCGTCAATAATCATATATTATCTCCTTTAAAGGATCTATGAGAGATTATAAGAGAATCTACTACCAATGTCAAGAAAAGAAATTGGAAATGCACAGGGAATTCCTTCCTTGTGCATTTCCTTAGTATTATTCGCTGCGTAATGCAATGACAGGATCCTTCTTGGAAGCGATCCTTGCAGGGATCAGACCGGCAATATAGGTCAAGATCATGCTGATAAGGATCAGAATGATACCACCCTCTGTAGGCAGAACTGCTACATTGGAGAGGTCGGTCAGGGAGCGAATGATGGCGTTAATGGGAATCAGCAAGAGAACCGTCATCCCTATACCGAATATGCCCGCTGCGAACCCGATAGTTAGCGTCTCTGCATTAAAGACTCTGGAGATATCCTTCTTGGAGGCACCGATGGATCTTAGGACACCGATCTCTCGGGTTCGCTCCAATACCGAGATATAGGTAATGATCCCGATCATGATGGAGGATACTACCAGGGAAACGGAGACGAAGGCAATGAGGATATAGCTTACAGCGTTGATTATAGTGGTAATGGAGGAGATCATCAGACCGATATAATCCGTATATACCAGCTTATCTTCTTCCTCTTTGTCCCGGTTGTAGTCCGAAATGATCTGAGAGATCTGATCCTTTGCCTCGAAATCCTTGGGGTACAGGAGAATGGCTGTGGGGTTGTCGGGATCCGATACACCCAATTGTGTCAGATTCCTCTCGTAGGTGGACCCGGAGCTTGCCAGCATAGAGTGCATGAGCTGTGTAGCGGCGGAGGTTTCGTCATAGCCTGCTGCCATGAGCTGGCTGAAATATCCGTTGATCTCGGTTTGCTTTTCTTCCGGAAGGGTTGCACAGAAGGCATTCAACTCTTCAACTGTATAGGTTTCTTTAAGTTCCGGGCTAACAAAAGGGAGTCCGGTGAAAATATCTACATCGGGATGGGCTTTCTGCTCTGATACAATAGGGGAGGAATTGACTTTATCCAGCAGATGGGTCATTAGGTCGGTGCGGTAGCCGATCATACCGGTAATGGCGGAGGTAGTTGCATTCTCGGCAGGGCGTAGGATACCGACTACACGAATAGACTCGGAATTGTTAAGTAAGGTGAGCATATAGGCATCATCTTGCGACTTATCGACCCAGAGGTCACCCTCTTTCACAAATACATCTGTATTGACCAAGAGCTTGAATTCCAGCCCCAAGATGTCCTCGTAGGAGTAAATATGCTGCTTGGTATCGATGGTGATCTCCTCACCTTGTTTTGCCTTTTCCAGGGACTCACGGAGGGCTGTAGAGTCAATCAGACCCAGGGAATAGAGACTGAAGTCGGTAATTTCGTTCTCCTCACTTACGAGAAGAACAACTTCGTTGTAGGTTTCCGGCATATGACCTGCAACAACATCATACTGTGTAGAAAGAAGCTCGTCATTATCCGAGAGCCGGGACCAAACATCCATACTCATGCCGGTAGGAACCATAGAGGAGGACTCCGGCATGAGACCCAGGTCCGTCATAAGGGAATTGGGATTGGTCTGAACATAGGTGCCGTCATCCTTGAGTCGATAGATATTCATAGCTGTCTCATAGGTATAGGCGATGTCACCTGCATAGTCCTCAATGCCGCTGGTGCCACTGTCCAGGAATGCCTTGAATTCAGCCAAATGATTGGTCTTGGAGCCACGGACCATTGTGTCCATCATCCCTGTCATAACATTGACGGAATAGATCTTGTCAGCCTCTCGGGGAGCGTCCTCGCGGACAGCATTACCCATATCCATCATAGAGGAGAGGTCAATGCTGGTTTTTTCGATCATAATGGGATAGGAGGACAACGTCTCACGCTCCATGCGGTCAATGAGGAGCTGGACACCGTTGGACATAGACAGGATCAGAGCAATGCCGATGATACCGATAGATCCGGCAAAGGATATTAGGATGGTTCGAGCCTTCTTGGTCAGTAGGTTGTTCCAGCTAAGAGACAGGGCTGTAAAGAAGGACATGGAGGGTTTCTTGCCTTTCTTGCCCATGGAGACGGTTGGCTCTTCGGGAGCAAATGGCATAGTATCGTCAATGATCACACCGTCCAGCAATCTGATAATGCGGGTTGAATAAGACTGTGCCAGCTCGGGATTATGAGTGACCATAATAACCAGGCGGTCCTGGGCCACTTCTTTCAAGAGATCCATGATCTGCACACTGGTCTCAGAGTCCAATGCACCTGTAGGCTCGTCCGCCAAGAGGATGGATGGATCATTTACAAGGGCGCGTGCGATGGCCACTCGTTGCATCTGTCCACCGGAAAGCTGATTGGGACGTTTGGTTAGCTGATCACCCAGACCAACCTTCTCCAAGACGGAAATTGCCTTGGCCCTGCGTTCCTTCTTGGAAACACCGGACAGTGTCAGTGCCAGCTCTACGTTAGCAAGGACATTTTGGTGGGGGATCAGATTGTAGCTCTGGAATACGAAACCTACGGAGTGATTGCGGTAACTGTCCCAATCCCGATCGGAGTACTTCTTGGTAGAGACACCGTCGATAGAGAGGTCTCCGCCTGTATACCGATCCAAACCGCCGATAATATTCAGCAGTGTGGTTTTGCCACAGCCCGAGGGACCTAAAATTGAGACGAATTCGTTCCTGCGAAAGCTGACGTTGATTCCGCGGAGGGCGGGGACGACACTATCGCCTAAGGAATAGTCTTTGGTGATATCCTGGAGTGTGAGCATCATTCTTGCTCCTTTCATAACTAATGTCTTTTCAATATTTTACTGAAAAAAATGGAAATTGCAATGATTTGTGTAAAATGTTTACAATATATTTAGGATTGAGGGAGAACGGTATGGAGTATTGGGCTCATAAAATTGCAGACGTCCTATGGGGTTGGCATATGATATGCTTGTTCCTCATGGTAGGGCTGTTATATACGATCAGACTGAGGGGGATCCAATTCAGACGATTGCCGGAGGCGCTGCGAAGCGTTAGAACGGGTAGTGACGGCAAGGGATTATCATCCTACTCGGTGCTGTGCACTTCCTTGGCTGCCACCATAGGAACGGGGAATATTGTAGGGGTAGCAACTGCTATCGGCACCGGAGGACCGGGGGCATTGTTCTGGATGCTGGTAGCGGCATGTCTGGCAATGGCTACCCAATTTGCAGAAGGCTATCTGGCAGTGCAATACAGACCCAAGTCGGCAGGTGCAATAGCAGGCCCCTTTGCATATATGGAGAGAGGGGTAGGAAAGCCGTGGTTAGCCAAGCTCTATGCAGGCATCACCGTAGGGGCGGGGGTCCTAGGCGTAGGAACTGTTACACAGGTCAACAGCATTGCTAAGGGTGTAAGGAGTCTGATCCCTTGCGGAATGTCTCTCGGTGCAATACATCGGGTCGAAGCTGTCACAGGATTGGTCGTTATGCTTGGGGCAGGTGCGGTTCTTTTAGGAGGGGCTAAAAGAATCGTAAAGGTATGCGAGACCCTTGTTCCGCTTATGTCAGCTCTGTACCTGTTCTGTTCTGTGACCATATTGGTACGCTGTTGGGAGCGTGTACCATATGGGATCGGACTGATCTGTAGCAGTGCGTTCCGTCCCCGTGCAGTACTGGGTGCAGGTGCCGGTATCGGCATTCGTCAAGTGATGCGGATGGGCATAGGCAGAGGTGTGTTTACCAACGAAGCGGGAATGGGAACGGGAGCAATCACAGCGGGAGCATCCGACGAAAAGGATCCCGTAAAGCAAGGATTGATTACTATGAGCACTACCTTCATAGATACGATCCTTATCTGCACACTATCCGGTTTGTGCTTGATCGTTACCGGAGCCTGGGATCAGCCTCTGGAGGGAGGGGAGATGACGGCCTTGGCATGGGCGCAGGGCTTGCCCTGGAGCAGAGAACTGTCTTCCTATTTGCTTGTTCTGTGTCTGGTATTTTTTGCATTCGCTACGATCATTGGTTGGAGCTTCTACGGTGAACGGGCACTTACATATCTGACCGGTGGGAAATGGATCCGGGTATATCGTATGGGGTATTTACTTGCTGTTGGGATCGGGCCTTTCTTGTCGGTAGCTACGGTATTTGATATGGCAGATATTTTGAATGCGGCGATGGCATTGCCTAATTTGGGAGCATTGCTATTCCTGCACAGAACTGTGGCAGAAAAGAAAAAGCAGTTGAAATTTTAGGGGAAATATGGTATTCTGTTGGAAGATTTCTGGAGAATTGAGGAATTCATATGGAATTTTCCAACTTATTCTTTCTGTACTTGTTTCTCCCGGTTGCGGTGAGTGTGTACTTCCTCGCACCGGGTATGAGATTAAAGAACGGGGTGCTGATCCTGTTCAGCTTGCTGTTTTACTGCTTCAGCCGTCCGATTTATGTTCCGCTTCTCATTGTGCTGGTTCTTATTAACCATTATGTTCCCAAGCTGATCGGGAACAGGAAGGCATCTATGCTCCTAACAATTGGTGCTGATCTGGGAACCCTTATATTTTTCAAGATAAGCTCTGACATTCCGTTCCCAATGGGGATTTCATTCTATATATTTTCTCTTGTAACATATCAGGTGGACCGATATAGGGGGACGGAGGAGGATACAGCCGACCTATGGGAGCTACTGCTGTTTGTCAGCTTTTTTCCAAAGATGGTCATGGGCCCCATTGTGCGGTATTCTGAACTGGGACCTCAGATCAGAGATCGCAATGTCGAGCCGGAGGGGATCTTTCGGGGTGCTTTCCGTTTTGTTATGGGCTTAGGCAAGAAGGTGCTGCTGGCAGACCCCTTGTTCCGTATTTATGAGCAATTGGGGAGTCATTCTTCCTGGATAGCTCCTTGGGTAGGCGGTTTGGCATTTATGCTGTATATTTTCTTCGAGTTTTCGGGCTATGGGGACATGGCTGTGGGAATGGGGCGTATTTTCGGCTTTTCTCTACCGGAGAATTTCTGCAGGCCCTATACTGCAACGTCTGTCAGAGCGTTTTGGCGTAGGTGGCATATTAGTTTGGGACAGTTCTTCCGCAACTATGTGTACATTCCCCTGGGCGGAAACCGTAGGGGATTGCTGCGTCAAATATGTAATCTCTTCCTCGTTTGGCTGCTGACGGGATTGTGGCATGGAATAAACGGGACATTTGTTTTGTGGGGACTGTATTTCTTCGTACTGGTTCTGGGAGAACGGCTCCTTTCTGCAAGGGGAAAGTGTCTGCCCAAAATTCTTTCCGGTGGGATCACCTTCTTACTGGTGTATTTCGGATGGATCATTTTTGCTGCAGAGGATCTGCCGACTCTCGCAGGTACGTTAAGCCGTATGGTAAGTTTTCGGATGGGCGATATAGAGCCTGCCCTATTAGTGATCAGTAACAGACTTCCGCTACTCTTACTGGGGAGCCTGTTAGCCATACCTGCACCTGCATGGAAGGAAAAACTCCAACTTTGGGGCGCGGGGCTGTGCCTTCGTAGGAAGAAATGGTATGTTTTTACGCAGCTCCTGTTACTGATCGCTGTTCTTGTGCTGTGTACGGCAGTACTGATGGGTACAGCTTCTAAGCCTTCGATGTACGCGGGGTTTTGAGAAAAAGGAGATAACCAATGAAAAAGTTCTATACAGCCATCTGCCTGCTACTGTTGCTCCTTGTATTGGCAGTTGGGACCTATGCGACTCTTAGGGGAGGCATTCCGGAGGTCGGAATTCAGAATTTTATGCAAGGACAGTATCCGTCCGTTTTTCATAGCAGTATGGTCAAGAAATTTCCGGCAAGTGAGCACCTGCTGGATTGGAATCGGTATTTAAATGGATTCTATACATTCACCGGATTCTCTCCAAAAGAGGACGTGCAGATCCTTGTGCCAATTGTAAATGATGGGGCAGATCATGGTGCATCGGTGCCGGAACTGACAGTTCCTACGACAATGGCTACGGAGCCGGCTTTGACAGAAGGAGAGGAGCAAACTGAGGAATCTACTGAGATTCCTACCGAATCTGTCTGTGAGACGGAGCCTACCTATGAGGAAGAACCCTCGGTAGAGTCCTTCGGACAGATCCTGCTCATGGGGGATCGTGCATTGGAGCTCCCTGTTGCAGACTATGATGCCATCCAAAAATACGGCGAGTCGGTATCCGACATTTCTTCTGCGTTGGAAGGTGTTAACGTATACAGCCTCTTGGTTCCCAATGCAGCGGGACTCTATGCTCCCTCGGAATACCGACAGGGGGAGGATTCGCAGAATAATATGATTGATTATGCCTATCATGTTATGGACGAGTCGGTTCATAAGGTAGATGCCTACAGTATTATCGAACAGCACAAGGATGAATATCTGTATTTCCGTACAGATCATCATTGGACCCACTTGGGCTCCTATTATGCTTATGTGGCTCTGTGTCAGAACATCGGTATGACACCTGTGCCGCTGGAGCAATTTACAACGGGGGAATATGAGACCTTCCTGGGAACGATGTACGGCTTCTTGTCCGGATATTCCCAGAGAGAGATCCTGCGAGAAAATCCGGATTCTCTCACATATTATGTTCCGAATAGGGAGACAAGGGTTCGATACTATGATTCTGCTTCCCTCTATTACGGAGGCAGTATAGATCTGTTCTATCCTTTATCCGAGAGCTATTCCAACAAATACATCTGCTTTATGGGCGGAGACCATCCTATTACTGTCATAGAGACGGAGCAAGAAGAGGAACGAGTCTGCTTGCTGATCAAGGAATCCTACGGCAATGCATTTGCCTCCTGGTTAACCAATCATTACAGTAAGATTATATGCATTGATCCCAGAGAATTTAATCGAAATGATAAGCCCTCTCTGGATTTAAAGGAATTTGCGGGAAGGATGGGGGTGGATGATTGTATTATTCTCAATTATCCCCTTATGATCAATTCCTCTGCTTACGGTGCCTGGTTAGGGAGATTGGTACAGTAAAAGAAATGCGATACCCAATGAAACGGAGCATAAAGCACCCTCTGCCAAAAGAAAACTTTGAGCAGAGGGTGCTGTTTTATACAGATTCTTGATAAAAGGTATGGTGCCCTTTCTATAGTGCCGATGGCACGTCAAGAATGTATGAGACGGGATTTGCGATTTTTGAATAAGAAATTGCAAAAATCGCAACGTCTTGGGGTACACTTTCCCATAGAAAGGGACCTTCCTATGGGGCAGCAGTATTAATACTCGTCTCTCTCGGCAAGTACACTCCTGCGGAACAGTAGAGAGATGCACCAGATGCCTGCCAAGCCTACCAGGGCATAGACGATCCGCGCCAGCAGAGCGGTTTGGCCTCCCAGGAGCCAGGCAACCAGGTCGAATCGAAACAGACCGACCAAACCCCAGTTCAAGGAACCGATAATACTCAGGATCAAAGCGATTGTGTCCATATATACACCTCCAATTTGGATCTGTCCATAGTATGACCCGAATATTTGGGCAGTATACGCAAAAATTATGTTGAAATTTGTAAAAAACGACATTTTAAAAATACTATGCAAATCAAGAAAAATATAGTATAATGATAAAAGGAATCGTGTATATCACGATCGAAGAATATATAGGAAAGGTTTGAATTACCATGAATGCTTTTTTACCTGCAGACATCCTGTTCCCTCGAGTAGACTCTATGGAGAAGTGGGCTGTCATTGCCTGTGACCAGTTTACCTCTGATCCTGCATATTGGGAGCGTGTACGTAAGAATGCGGAAGGCTCTCCTTCCACTATCAATCTGATCCTGCCCGAGGCTGAGTTAGGCACCGAGAAGGAAGCGGAACATACTGCTCTTATTAACGAGACCATGGCACAGTACCTTAAGAACGATATCTTCACCACCTATGAAAATGCTTTGGTATACATTGAGCGTACCTTGGAGAACGGCACTGTTCGCAAGGGCTTGGTGGGTATGGTAGATCTGGATGCCTACGACTATTCTACCGGTTCTGTATCTGCCATCCGTGCAACTGAGCGTACTGTTGTAGAGCGTATTCCTCCCCGTATGCGTGTCCGTCGGGATGCTCCTATTGAGCTGCCTCATATTCTCATGCTGGCCGATGACCATGATAAGGTCCTGATCGAGCCTATTGCAGAGCAGAAGGCTGAGCTTAAGGAGCTCTATGATTTCGAGCTTATGGAGGGTGGCAACCGTATTCGTGGTTGGCTGGTACAGGGTGCTGCAGCCGAGGCATTCAATGCTCGCCTGACGGAGTACACTGCTACTGTTGGTAAGAAGTACGAGGACCTGGAAGGTGTTCCCATGGTCTTTGCAGTAGGTGATGGTAACCACTCCCTGGCAACTGCAAAGTCCTGCTACGAGGAACTCAAGGCAAACAACCCCGATCAGGATCTGTCTATGCATCCTGCACGTTTTGCACTGGTTGAGCTAGAGAATATCCATGATGAGGCACAGGTATTTGAGCCGATTCACCGTGTTATTGTGAAGTGCGATCCCAAGGCTCTCCTTGCTGCACTGGAGAAGGAAGCTTGTGCCGAGGGTGGCTTTGACGTTAAGTGGTACATCGGCAAGGAATCCGGTACCGTTACTCTGGACAAGGCTAAGAGCCAGCTCGCAGTCGGTGTTCTCCAGGGTTTCCTGGATGAGTATCTCAAGACTAACGAAGGTGAGATCGACTATATCCATGATGACGACGCTTTGATCGCTCTGGCTGATCAGGAGAATGCTATCGGATTCCTCCTCCCCGCAATGGAGAAGAGCCAGCTCTTCCGTGGGGTTATTGCTGACGGCATCCTGCCCAGAAAGACCTTCTCCATGGGTCATAGCCGCGAAAAGCGTTATTATCTGGAAGGCAGAAAGATCAAATGAGAATTCTCCGGGAGAGTGCTCCTGCCAAACTAAATCTGACCTTAGACGTCCTTGCCAAGCGACCCGACGGATATCACGATCTGCAGAGTATCATGCAGTCGGTTTCCCTAAGGGATGAGATCAGCATCGAGATCGGGACGGGGAAAGCTTGGGAGCTACATTGTGATCGGGAGGATATCCCCTGCGATCGACGCAATCTTGGATGGAAGGCTGCTGTAGCTTTCTGCGAGGCTCTGCACTGGGATCCTGACGGATTGAAGATCACCGTTACAAAACGGATCCCCAGTGAGGCAGGGCTGGGCGGTGGGAGCAGTGATGCCGCCGCCGTTCTCAGACTCCTAAACCGCTGTGTTCCGCAGCCACTGTCCGGTACAGAGCTTGCCGATCTGGGAGCAAGGGTAGGGTCCGATGTGCCCTTCTGCGTTATGGGCGGTACAGCCTTCTGCGAGGGACGGGGAGAGCGATTAACGCCTCTGGAAACGGAGAGCAAGCTGTCCTATGTGCTGTGCAAGCCGGATTTGGCATTCTCTACTCCTAAGCTGTTTGCCAAGCTGGATTCGTCGGTCATTGTTCGCAGACCGAACCACCGGGCAATGGAGCAGGCCCTTCGGGCAGGGAATACGGACGCAATAGGGCACCTTCTGTGCAATGTCTTTGAGGATGCGGTTACTGCTGAGTATCAAGATATCACACGGATCAAGGAGATCCTGTTGCAATGCGGAGCATGCGGAGCTCAGATGACCGGAAGTGGCAGTGTGGTGTTTGGCGTATTCCATACGGATCAAGCCGCACTTGAAGGGGCGCAGGTGCTTAAGAAAGCCTATCCCAATACTTATTTCTGCAAAACGGTATAAAATATCTGTATATAACCAATGAACACCGTCTATACTGTAGGTATCGAAATTCTACATATGGACGGTGTTTTTTATGATAAAAAGGATCATTCTGTGGATAGGCACAGTGGTAATTGCTGCGTTTGTTCTGTTTTCGGCAGAGGCAGTATTTTATCAAAAATCTCTGGCTGCTAAAACGCTCCGACTCCACGTGGTGGCAAACTCGGATTCACCCGGGGATCAAGCACAGAAGCTACAGCTTAGAGACCATGTTCTTAGGGAACTCCGGGATATAACTTGGGAGTGCAATGATTTAGAGTCAGTGGAAAATGCGGTTGCAATGGTATTGCCTCAACTTCGGGAATCTGCGAAAAACTATCTGGTAAGGAACGGAAGCTCCTATGATGTATCGGCAACATTGTGCATTGAGTCTTTTGATACAAGGGAGTATGATACATTTTCTCTCCCGGCGGGTGAGTATCATACGCTAAGGATCGTAATAGGGGAAGGACAGGGAAAGAACTGGTGGTGCGTGGTGTTTCCTACGCTGTGTCACGCTGCCGATTCAGAAGAATTGGAGCACATGGCACAGGAGGGTGGATATGGGGAAGGAGAACTCGCCTTTATACAGAGAACGGAACCTAAGTATCGGTTGCAATTTAAAGTGTTAGAGTGGATCAAGAAGGTTTTTGATTGACAAGAAATACAGCCTATGATAAAATTTTTATAGATATCATTGAGACAGCTTGAGGTGATGTAATGTTAAAGATCTATTGTTCAACGGACCGTATGCTGAATCAGGATCACCTGCTGACAGATGTTTGCTCTCATGCAGAAGATGGCAAGCCTATGCAGTTGATCCTTGTTCCCGAACAAATTTCCCATATGTTGGAACGGAAGCTGTGCGAGGTGGGAGGCGACAGTATTTCTCAGTATGCTGAGATCCTGGGTTTCTCCCGACTGGCTCTGCGTGTATTCTCCGAATACGGTGGGATCGCAGAATCCGAGACAGATGCGGCAGGTAAGCTACTGACTATGTGTCTGACTGTAGAGCAGCTTCGATCCCGTCTAAAGCTCTATGGAGGCAAGGCTCTTAAGCCAAGCTTCCTCCTTCAACTCTCCCGCACTTTGGACGAATTGCGGAGCGCTTGTATTTCGCCTCAACTGCTGCGGAAGAATCTGTCCTCTGTTCAAGGGGCATTTGCAGTTAAAATGGAGGAGCTGGCTCTGCTGTTGGAGGGGTATGACAGCATTTGCGAGAACCTGGGGCAGAGTGCCGAGAGTCGACTGAGCCGTTTGCTGATGGCACTGGAACAGAATGATTTTGCACGGGACAAGACGTTCCGATTTTATGGTTTTACGGATTTTAACGGTATTGAAATCGAGATCATTCGCGAGCTCCTGGTCCAGGGGGCCGAAGTGACAGTGCACCTGCTGTGTGATAGCATAGATACAGGCAAGCCACAGTTTTCTACTGCGGCTGCTACAGGCAGAGAGCTTGTCAGAATTGCACAGCACTCTCAGATACCGTACGAGATCTCTCAACCTGTTTTACAGGAAAGACGGGAGGGCATATCCTTCTTGCGCGAGCATTTATTCTCTTCTGATTCAGAGACTTCCGAAGAAGAGGAGCGTGTCCATTTTATTACAGCATCGGATATTGCCTCGGAATGTCGTATGATTGGGGGCGAGGTGCTGA
Organism: Faecousia sp.; assembly: GCA_045644345.1. Lineage (GTDB taxonomy): Bacteria > Bacillota > Clostridia > Oscillospirales > Oscillospiraceae > JAZOXB01. Next base: position 53,978 of record JAZRGR010000063.1, read on the forward strand.
CCCTTATGGAGCAAGGTGTCCGTCTTAGGGACATTACGGTTGCCTGCGCGAACTATAGCGCGTACAAGGCTCCTCTGAGAACGGTTTTCCGCAGGGCGGAAATCCCTGCCTACTTTGCAGGAGATACAGATATCCTAAAACAGCCTGTTGTACATATGATCCTGGCAGCACTTGACAGCGCTGTAGAACCGGAGCAAGAGTCTGTCTTGGATTATTTGAAAACCGGTTTTTCCGGGTTGTCTTACCGTGAGGCAGATCTGCTGGAGAACTATGTTCTCATGTGGGATATTAGCGGTAAGGGATTCGAGGAACCATGGACTATGGGAACCCAAGGACTTAAGAAAGAGAACGAGGATGTCAAAAAGTCCCGTTTGGAGAAGCTGAATCAAAGTAGACGGACCCTTATGGACCCGATTCTGCATTTGCGAAAGGGCTTAAAGACTGCGAAGAATACGGGCGAAATGCTCCTGTCTCTTAACAGCTTCATGGAGGAGATCTCTCTCAATCAACAGCTAAATGCCGAGGCACTCTGGTTCTCGGAGAATCATGAGAAACAGAAGGCACAGGAATACGCCCAGGTTTATGGGATCCTCTGCAAGCTAATGGAACAGATGTATGGTGTTCTGGGAGAAACGGTTCGATCTGTTGAAGATTTTGTGATGCTGTTTAAAACAGCGGTCAGCCTGTATACGGTGGGAACCATTCCCGCTACCATTGACTGCGTGAATATTGGCAGCTTATCTTCACAACGGAACTGCGATACACCATATCTCTTTGTGGTAGGTGCCAATGAGGGATCATTCCCCGCTGTGCAGGGGAATCAGTCCCTTTTATCAGATCAAGAGCGGCAGAAGCTGATCGATTTAGAGATCAGCATTTCTCCCAATACGCTTGCTACGGGTCGATTGAACAGGGAGTTGGCCATGATGGACAGTGTATTCGGCGGCCCTGTTAAAACGGCGTATATTTCAGCTCTCGGCGGAAAGGAATCTCACTTCTACCTTCGGGGTCGGAAGCTGTTTCCTAAAGGGAAAGTGATCGACAACGATCAAGCACTGGTGCTCCGTTCTGCCAGGGATCATGAGGCAAGATTTGATGTCAAGCAGGAATATTCTGTTCCCGACCTTTCAGCAGATGCGGTAAGGGCACTGTATGGAGAGAAACTGCGATTGTCTGCCTCAAAGCTGGAGAAAATGGCTTCCTGCCGTTTTGCGTTTTTCCTGCGTTACGGTTTAAATGCAGAGGAAAATCGAGTTGCGGAGATCGATGCTTCAATTTTCGGCACCTTTGTCCATGATGTTCTGGAGAATACTGCTGCTCAGGTTATGGACGAGGGGGGCTTCCATGTTGTACAGTTGGACCGTGTGATGGAGATTGCGGATCACTATATGGAGCGTTATGCTCAGCAGGAGCTATCGGATCTGTGGAAGTCTGAACGAGCAGAGTATCTGTTCCGTCGGAACTTTAATGAGGTTCGCATAGTGGTGAAACGGTTGTATGATGAGCTCTCTGTTTCACAATTTGCACCTGATCGATTTGAGCTTGAGTTTGCTGATCGTGAGAATGCATCGGTTTCGGGGATCCCTGTTATGGGGAAAACAGTCAATGGCTCGTTGGAAGGCAAGATTGACCGTATGGATATTTGGGAGCATGACTCTCAAACCTATTATAGAATTGTTGATTATAAAACAGGACATACCAAGTTTGATTACTCCGAGGTTTACTACGGATTGGGACTGCAGATGCTGATCTATCTCTTTGCACTTAAGGAATTTGAGGGTAAGCTGGAGTACAAGAATATGATCCCCTCCGGTGTGCTGTATTTCCCGGCACAGTGCAAGAAAGTCCCTATTTCTTCCGGAGATGACGATGGGGAATTGAATAAGTATCGGAACAATGAACGAAGAGCCAGTGGATTGATCCTGAATGATCCCGTTGTAGTTGAGGCTATGGAACCGGGAGAGGTCACTCGTTATTTGCCTTGTACGCGCAAGGATGGCGAACTAACGAATTATGTTGCTACAGCAGAGGAAATGGAGCTCCTGCGAGATCATGTAACCCGTCGGGTATCTGAATTGGCAGATGGGATCTACAGTGGCAAGTTGGAGCCTGATCCCTATTATTTGGATTCCAAACGGTATGGATGCGGATGGTGTCCATATAAGACGATTTGCGGTGACCAAGTGGAGAGACGGGTTCTTGACAAGCTCAAGGCAGAGGCATTCTGGCAGCGGATAAGGGAGGACTATGATGGGCAAGATTGAATTAACTGAATTTCAGAAGGCCGTAGTAGAGAATGAAGGGGGAACCCTGCTGATTTCAGCAGCGGCGGGCTCCGGCAAGACCCATGTGCTTATCGACCGTATGCTCCGCAAGGTGAATTCCGAAACAGAAAACCGCAATATCGATGACTTCCTTATGATCACTTTTACCAAAGCAGCTGCCTCAGAGCTCCGCGGCAAGATTATTCGGCGGATCAATACCATGATTGCTGAGGGGAATCACTCCAAGCATCTGCAGAATCAGCTCAGCCGTGTCTATCTGGCGCAAATTTCAACTATTCATGGCTTCTGTGCTTCGCTCCTGCGAGATTATGCCCACGAATTGGATCTTCCTGCGGACTTTCGGATCATGGAGGAAACCGAAGCAGAGTCCATCCGATCCAAAGTAATGAGCAGAGTGCTGGATGCAGCTTATGTAGAGAAAAACAGGGATGTCATGGCTACCATGGATATTCTCGGTGCGGGACGGGATGACAAGACGTTGCCCAAGATCATCTACCGTTCCTATGATGCAATCATGAATACGCCCAATCGGAATGATACCCTAAAAAATCTACGTGATATGCTGGAATATCATTACGGTATGTCTATATCCGAAAGCCCCTGGGGTAAATTCCTAATGGATGAATTTAAGACATTTATCGCCGAAGCGTTAAACAGTGCACGAGAAGCGTTGGGGATCATCGAAAAGAACCCTTGGCTTAATCCTTATGTCCCCGCATTTGAAGCTCTGGAGGGGCTGTTGCTCCGATATGAGGATTGCAAGGACTGGGACGAGATTCGACAGATCGAGCCTAAATTTGATAGACTTGCTAATGTCAATAAGCCGCAGGATCGAGATTTAAAGGACTATGTCAAGAAAATTATGGATACGCTAAAGCCGAAAATCAAGACCTGGTGGGGAAAGTTTAGACTCCCTTCCACCGTAGTGGTTGAGGATTTGTGTAAAACAGCTCCGGCACTGAGAGGCTTGCTTCTGTTGACGGAACAATTTATAGACGGCTTCCGCAAGGAGAAGCAGAGCAGGCATCTGCTGGACTATAACGATCTGGAGCAGGAAACTCTGCGCTTGCTGTACGGAAAGGGGAATACTCCCACAGCTATTGCAAGAGAGATTTCTGAGCGATATGTGGAGTTGATGATCGACGAGTATCAGGACACTAACAGCGTCCAGGACAAAATTTTTGCGGCAATTTCCCGTGAGGGGAAGAATCTGTTCTTCGTAGGAGATGTGAAGCAGTCGATCTACGGCTTCCGCAGAGCAGAGCCGAAAATTTTTACGACGAAATATTATTCCTATGCAGATTACTCTAAGGCAAAGGACGGCGAGCCCCGACGGATCCTTCTTTCAGACAACTTTAGATCATCGGCACCGATTCTTCAGGCTGCCAATGATGTGTTTCGCCTTCTTATGAACCAGCGAGTGGGAGATGTGGATTACGGTGAGGACGAGGCTCTGCGTCCTAATGCTGACTTACCGGCTCTTGCTCTGGGTTGTGAAGCAGTGGAGCTCCATGGCATCCACTGCATCAAGGAGGACAAAGATCCCGACCATACAGAGATCCATTATGAAGCAGAATTTGTTGCTCGCAGGATTGCAGCAATCCTAAAGAATGAGTGCCTCCCTGTAGGAAAAGAACAGGTTCCTACAAAGCCCGAGGACATTGTGATCCTAATGCGCTCTCCGTCTAACAGAGCTGTGATCTTCCAGAAGGCATTACAGAAGTACGGCATTCAATCTGTGTGCAGTAATGAGAATCTATTTGAGGCGGAGGAAATCCGCTTCCTGCATTCGCTGTTGCAGATCATCGATAATCCTCATCGAGATATTCCCTTGCTCAGTGTTGTGTTATCCAAGGTGGTCCGTTTATCTCCCGATACCCTCGCCGCTGCACGCAGCGAGTATCGTAAGGCAGATATCTATGATGCTCTCAGACGGTATTCTCCCGAGGAGCCATTCCTCATGGAACTCGACGAGCTGAGAAGATGTGCCCGTCGGGGCTGTATGAGAGATTTGTTCGATTTGATCGAGGATCGATTCTGCCTCCGCAGAGTATATCCCGAGACCCAATATAATCTTGACACCTTTGCCACAGTGGTTGACCAGTTTGACAGTGGATCTCGATATGGGTTGGCTGCTTTCTTACAGCATCTGGAACGGCTTAAGGAGAAGGGACTCAAGGGAGATGACATTAAAACAAAGGGAGCTGTCCAGATCACGACCATACATAAGTCCAAGGGGTTGGAATATCCTATCGTATTCCTCTGCTGTCTCGGTGTAGGGTTTAATATGAGGGATACCAACGAAGATATGCAGGTCGATGATCAATTTGGCATGGCTGCCAAGGTCCTGGATGAGGAACGGCGGGCGACGTATCCTACGATTGCACTCAATGCGATCAAGGAGAAAATTCGCAGAGAAACGATTTCTGAGGAAATGCGCCTGCTATATGTAGCCATGACTCGCCCCTGTCACCGCTTGATCATGACCTATAGCGGAGAGAAGCTTGAGGAGAATCTAAAGGATCTGGAGCAGAAGGTTGCTGAGCCTATGCCCCGATCTGTCATAGAATCTGCAGGTTCCATAGGAGACTGGGTCTTGATGACTGCACTGACTTACTCTAAAGACAGCTATACCGAAGCACAGACAGCAGGGGTTCATTATCCATGGAAGGTAAGGATCCATCCTGCCTCTGCTTTAAGAGAACCGGCTGAGGAGAACGAGACCGTAGATCGGCAGTCGGAGATTCCACCGTTAAGACCTATATCCTACGCATATGAGAAGGCTTCCCGTCAGGAGGGCAAGCTTACCGCTACGCAAATGAAGGGTGGAGACACCGAAGAGGATAAGAAGGAGATATTTGCCCCGATTCCTCGTTCCATGAAACCGAATTTTGCAGAGAAGAGTCTCTCTCCTACAGAGCGGGGTACGGCGATCCATATGGCTATGCAGTATATGAAATACGAGCGGTGTGTCGATACGGAATCGATTACCAATGAGTTGGAGCGCTTGGTATCCGAATGCTTTATTACTCGTAAGCAAGCGGAGGCTGTTCCTCCGGACACGATTCTGAGATTTTTCCGTTCTCCCCTTGGACAGCGAGTATTGGCTGCAGACAGAGTGATCCGGGAATTCAAATTTTCTATTCTTGAGGATGCGGGGAAATATGACCCTGACCTAAAGGGAGAGAAATACCTGTTGCAAGGCGTTACGGACTGTTGCTTTGTGGAGAATGGTTACCTCAATATTTTGGATTTTAAGTCAGACCGTATTACCAAGGCTGAGGAACAGGAACGGGCAGAATACTATCGCGGACAGTTAGAGGCTTATGCAGACGCTCTTTCCAAGATCTTTAGACTGCCGGTGAGAGACAAGATCCTCTATTTCTTTGCAACCGATTCTGCATATTTACTTGCTTAACAGAAAACAGTGAGCCGGTGCCCAATAGTGTATCATACTTTTCTGTCGGATAAGTCGTAGCTGCGACTTATCCGATAGACCTTAGCTTAGGGTCGCAGCCCCATTCCACCCTCCAGGGTGAGGGTCTCACCGCTCATATACTTGAGATCAGGTGATGCCAATGCCACACAGGCCCTGCCGATCTCCTTCTCTGCATCACCGAAATGTCCCATAGGAGGCATCTTGACATTGGCACGGAATGCGTCGGGATTTGACTCGGACCATCGTTCCAACTGAGCGGTCCATGCAATGGGACAGATCACATTTACATTGATCCCATCTTTACCCCATTCCGTAGCCGCAGCACGGGACAGACCTCGGATCCCCTCCTTGGCAGCAGCATAAGAGCTCTGTCCGTAGTTACCGAAGAGACCTGCACCGGAGGCGAAGTTGATGACACTGCCATGTGTCTTTGCCAAATAGGGGTAGCAGGCTTTCATGTAATAGAAGGTGGCATACAGACCGGAATATACTGCCAGATCGAACTGCTCTGTGGTATGCTCCGCAAGGGTAACACCGGAGGCTGATGCCTGAGCATTGTTGATGAGAACGTGAATATCACCGAAGGTTTCGACAGCTTGACGGACAACATTCATTACCACAGTCTCGTTGTCTGAACCGGGATTTACATCTGCCTGAATAGGGAGGACTCGGACATTGTAGAGTCGCTCAAGCTCCTCCTTGGCATCCATAAGCTTTTGCAGGTTTCTGCCTGTAAGGACGAGGTTGGCTCCTTCTTTTGCGAAGGCGGTTGCAATACCGTAGCCAATGGAGCCGCAGGATCCGTCCTTCAGTACAGCCCGTCCGCCACCGGTGATAATGACGGTTTTGTTTTTGAACTTCATTAGCGTTGCTCCTTTCGTATTTGTTTGTGTCCTTATTGTACCCTGTTTGGATAGAAAAATGTGTTGCAAAAGCAACAAACTTAAATATTTTGTGCCTTGATTCTTGTGGAAAAGTCTCGGGGATCCTCTGCCTTGAAGAATGCACTGCCTGCTACGAGAACATTGGCACCGTTATCACAGCATATCTTGCCTGTGGTTAGATTGACACCTCCGTCGACCTCCAATTCACAGTAGGGATTGCTTTCGTCGATCCATTGACGGATCTGCTTGAGCTTGGGCATCATATCCTCCATAAAGGCTTGACCGCCGAAGCCGGGCTCTACAGTCATGACCAGAACCAGATCACAGTAGGGGAGGAATGGGAGAACGGCTTCTGCCGGGGTATTGGGCTTAAGGGAAACGGCAGGTTTGACTCCGTTCTTGCGAATCTGCTTTAATGCTTTGATCGTGTTTTCTTCGGTATCTGCTTCGATATGGATGGTAAGAATATCACTGCCTGCCTTGCAGAAGTCATCTACGTATCGGATGGGTCTGTCGATCATTAGGTGAACATCCAGAGGTAGATCTGTGATTCTGCGGATGGCGGCGACGACGGGTATGCCGATAGTGATATTGGGAACAAACAATCCATCCATAACATCCACATGGACATAATCTGCTCCGGCAGGAGTTAAGCTGCGGATATCTCGCTCTAAATTGACGAAATCCGCAGAAAGGATAGAAGGAGATAATTTGATCATATGTAGCCTCCGTTGCATAATATAGATTGCAGCCATCGGAAGTTCCATCCCACAGGAGGGGCTGCTTATATAGCATTATAATGCAAAAGAAGCAATGTGTCAATTTTTTCCGCATATAATTTATCTGCGCTGTGAGATACTACTTGTGGTCCTCCGAAGGGTGTGATCCTTTCGAGGCTGTAAGTATGATATAACAGGAGGAGAATCATTATGACTCGTCAGTGTAGTGCAAATCACAGCATTCAGTGCACCGTAAATCAGTGCAAGTATCATTGCGGTGCAGAGAACTACTGCTCTCTGGACAGGATCATGGTCGGCACCCATGAGAATGATCCCACTGCCAAGCAGTGTACCGATTGCATGTCTTTTGACAGAAAGTAATCTGATACTTCTGACCGATACAATTACTTGATTTCTATCGGTAAGTGCTATGCAAAACCTTGGCTCGTGCACTCCTGATCCATCTGCGGTGTTGTAAAAGATTTTCGTGTCTTATTACAGAGAATTGCATGAGCCCTTGCGGAACTGCAGAATATGCAGTTCCGCTCCTTTTTACAGTCTCTCCAAATAGATGTTCAAAACGCAACCGTAAAATAATATGGAGATACATATGTATAACCATACCATGCCCATTGCAATGATGGACAGACTGCCGTACAGTAGGGAATGGGAGCCGGAAAACCGTGCATACAGAGAATATCCTCTTGTGAAGATCAACCAGCTCAGCGCAGCCAATGCGGCCCCGGGAAGTGTGTAGGAAAGGGACTGTTTTCTGTTTGGAAATATACAATACATAGCTGTAAACAAGGCAGTTAGGAGCAGTGTAAGGATCATACCTCGCATACGGAGCAGTGCGGCAAGGATCTTCAGCAAGGGGACGTGGCGTGTGGATAAATAGTTGACCAGGGATCTGCCGAAACCGCTGACAACCAACGTAAGGACGAGGGAAAGAATCAGCAGAACGGTATACAGCATGCTGGTCAGTCTGCTAAGCAGATAGGAACGGCTTTCACGCAGCCCATATATCCCGTTTAAGCCTTGACGGATACAATATACTCCCTTAGATGCGGACCAAATAGCTATGACGGCAGTTGTGGAGAGGAGTGCACCTGCAGTTGTACCTTCCATATCCTGCAGCACCTTGCGAAATAATGGATAGAGCAATTCGGGAATGACACCTTCCATAATCTTCAGCAACGCCTCGGAGTCGATACCCAGGGAAGGGAGCATGGCGGCGACCAACATGACTGTGGGGAAGATAGACAGAATAATATAGAATGAGGCATTGCTGGCATATAAACTGATGGGATATCGAGACAGCTCCTTGAGATGCTTGCGCACAATCAGTATCCATTTCATGATGTACCGCCTTTCGGGAAGGAATTTCTATTGTGTATTTTATCATATCAATTTGACAAGAGTGGTCGAAAATGATATAATACAAAAATAATATAGATTACGATAAATTCAGATACGAAGGAGATCATTATGGATCATCAATTTAGCAGTGCCGTTGCCAGCTTCTGTGGCAAAACGGATCTGTTTACAGCCATGTCCCTTGTTCGGGATGCAGGATATCAGAGTATAGACTTTCCGTTCAGTGTCTACAGTGTGGGATATCGTCCGCCACTGCTACAGGAGGATTGGAAGAACTGGATCAAGGCCGTGCGACAGCACGGTGAGAATATCGGGCTTTCTTTTAGCCAGGGGCATGCGGCATGGTTACAGGATATACCCGGAGACTTTTCTTACGTGGCGCCCGATGAGTTGTATTTTAGGACTCTGGAGGCTGCTTCCATTCTGGACTGCAGACATGTGATCTTCCATCCGGTTCGGCTGAGAGAAAGGGTGGACAGTCTCTCGGTCAGACGTAGGATCCATGATTGGAACGTGCGATGGTTCCATGAGCTGATCCCTGCTGCAGAGAAATATGATGTGTACATCAATTTGGAGAACACCTTTGATTCTCATAGATTGCAGAAACCGGGAGATCCTCCCCACCCCTATACCACAGGTGAGGATATGATGGAATTGCTCCGTGATCTTGCGAGTGATCGGATTCGTCTTTGTCTGGATACCGGGCACGCAAACAATGCCGGACAGGATATCCCTGCAATGATCAGATTATTCCGCTCCGATCTGGCAACCCTTCATCTGAATGACAACCTTGGCTATTCCCGCAGTGGATTTTCCGATCTTCACCTATACCCCGGAGAGGGGAATATATGCTGGAACGCAGTGCTGTCTGCATTGAGAGATATCCATTTCCGTGGGGTGATGAATATCGAGCCTATCGGGAATTTGCCCAATATGACCGATGCAGAACGCAGACAGTCACTGGCTCTGGGCCTTGAGGGGCTGAAACGATTGATAGAAATGACAAAACGATAACGCTGTTGTCATCCAAAAGTAACAGGTTGGTAATGAGTTGAAATAATTGCGTTTTTCTCTCAAATACAGTTATCCAAAACAACCAACGAAATATCCAAAAACGATTGTAATTTGGTATTATGTAAATTTTTCAAGAAAAACAGTTGCACTTTTCATTTGGAGCTGTTATAATCCAAATGTTATGTAGTATGGGTGTACTGTACACGATATCTTGTGCTTTGCTACCAAGGTATCGGTGGGTAACATCGCTCATTTCTGCATAATAAACATTTTTTTAAGGAGACGTGACCCATTCATGAAGAAAAGAATTCTCAGCTTGATTCTTGCGATCGCAATGGTAGCTTCCATTTTCGCAGGTATCGCCGTCACCGCTTCTGCTGCAGAGGGGAACTACGTTCTGACCGATGCACCGGCTGTTGGTGATGTTGTTATTTTGGCTTCTGCTGACGGTACCCGTGTTTTCACCGGTATTGGCGGCACTGCCCAAAAGCCCATCGGCAGCGCAGCAGAGGCTGCTCTTGTCAATGGCGTGCTGACCTCTGCAGAGGCTGCTGCTCTCACCATTGAGGCAGGCTCCGCCGAAGGTTCCTTCGCATTCAAGATGGAAGATGGTATGTATCTGGGATGGAAGTCCGGCAACTATCTTTACGCTATGGATGCAGTTTCTGACGAGACATCTTGGATCGTCACCTATGAAGAGGGCGTTGCAACTGTTCAGAACGTTCTGGATTCTGCCAGAAAGCTCCAGTACAACTCCGGCAGCCCCAGATTCTGTGCATACACCAGCGCTCAGAAGCCTGTAGCTTTCTACAAGCTGTCTGACGTTGAGGTTTGCACCCACGAAGAGACTACTACGGAGATCGTTGTAGCTGCTACCTGTACCACCGATGGTGAGCAGACTGTTACCTGCAATGCTTGCGGTTATGCCGTTACCGAGGTTATCGAGGCTACCGGTCATGTCCTTGAAGGAGACACCTGCACTGTTTGCGGTTATGTTAAGGTAAATGTTAGCTTCGAGAAGATCACCAATCTCGTTATCGGCGATCAGATCGTCATCCTGACCGAGAAGACCGGCAACGAGCTGGTTTCCGTCGGTACTTCCTTTGGTTCCGGTGCTCCCTATGCAGAGACCGGTATTGCCGGCACCTATGTACTGAATGTTGTTGGCGGTATTGCAGAGGGCACCTTTGCATTTGTCAACGAGGGTAATTACCTTACATGGAAGAAGGGTGCAAACTCCCTGATCCTGTCTGAGGAACTGGCTGATCTTTCTTCTTGGAAGGTCTCCTTCGATGAGAACGGCAATGCCGTTATGCTCAATGCTGCTGATGAGACTCGTCAGCTCTGGTGGAACAACACCAACCCTCGTTTTGCTTGCTATGCTGGCAAGAACGAAGATGCTCAGTATCACACTGTTCAGTTCTACGCAGTTGTTGCAGATGGTGTCTGCAGACATACTGAGGCTACCGGTGAGATCACCACTGCTGCTACCTGCACCGAGGCCGGTGTTATGACCTACACCTGCACCTGCGGTCATACCTGGACCGAGGCTATCGCTGCACTGGGTCACACCTTTGGTGAGGGTGTCGTTACCACTGCTGCTACCTGCACTGTGGCCGGTGTCATGACCTACACCTGCACTGCTTGCGGTGCTACCAAGGAAGAGGCTATTGCTGTAATCGACCATGATTATGTTGATGGTGTTTGCACCATTTGCGGTGAGACTGAGCCTGAGACTGCTAAGTTCGAGCTCATCGATCTGGAGACTATCGTTGAGGGCAACTATGTTATCGCAGCAGTTTTGGGCGATCAGTATCCCACCGTTTATCCCGCAACTTCCAAGATCACTACCGGCTCCAACTTTGACTGGGCTGTTTCTGCTACTGCAGTTACTGCCAACGAAGATGTGATCTCTGCCGATGCTCTGCCTGAGGACGCTACTGTATTTGCTTTCAAGGGCAACAATACCGACGGCTTCACCATCAGCTATGTTGCTGAAGGCGTTGAGAAGTTCCTTGGCTACACTACTACCGATTCCAACAGAAGACTTGCTTTCGGCGAAGAGTATGCTACCACTCTGTGGACTGTGGTTGCTGATTCCGATGGCGGCTTTGCCCTGTCCTCTGCATTTGAAGGCGGCGAATACGTCATTTCTCAGAACAGCACCAATGCCGGTTCTGCAATCCGTGGCTATAAGACTGGCGCCATCTATACCGGTATCTATCTCTTTGCTGATGCAAAGGGTGAGGCTGCTCCCAAGTGCGAGCATACCAATACTTCCGAGATCGCTGCTGTAGAGGCAACCTGCACCACCGATGGCAACACCGCAGGTGTTAAGTGTGACGATTGTGGCGAGATCATTAGCGGTTACGAGACCGTTCCCGCATTCGGCCATGATAAGGCTGTCACTGTTGTTGACGGTGTCATCAAGACTGTCTGTGCTAACTGCGGTGAGGCTGAGGAGATTACTCTGAACACCATCGCTGAGGCTAAGGCTTACACCGACAACACCGTTGTTTACAATGTCAAGGGCGTTGTAACCTATGCTGTTGGTCGTAACGTTTATATTCAGGACGGGAACGACGCTGTTTGCGTATACTTCGCATACGACTTCGATACCTCCGGGATCAATGTTGGCGACGAGATCTTTGTTAGCTCTACTATGACCACCTACAAGGGACTGGTCGAGCTGAACCTCCCCAAGGAATACTTTGTTCTGTCTACCGGCAATGCTGTAGAGGCTCAGATCGTTGATCTGGCTACTCTTGTTACCGATAGCACCAACGAGTATCTGGGCGAGAAGGTCACCGTTAAGGGTGCTACCATTACCGATATCGCTTCCAATGGTTCCGTAACTCTGGACCAGAACGGCACCACCATCATCATCTACAAGGCTCCTGCTCTCAACGAGGATTGCGTTGTTGGTGCGATTGTTGATGTTACTGCTGTCGTATCTACCTTCAATGGCTATCAGCTCCTGATCCAGGATGCTTCCGCTGTAGTTGTTGCTGCTGCAGAAGAGTGTGCTCATACCAACATCACTGTTCTGGAAGCTGTTGCTGCAACCTGCACCGAGACCGGTCTGACCGAGGGTGCTAAGTGTGCTGACTGCGGTGAGATCACCGTTGCTCAGGAAGTCGTTCCTGCTCTGGGTCACAATGAGGAGACCGTTGACAACGGCAACGGCACTCATACTACCACCTGCGCTAACTGCGGCGAGAGCACTACCGACAATTGTACTTATGTAGATGGCGTTTGCTCCGAGTGCGGTGCCAAGGAGCCTGTCTCCGAGCCCACTCTTGTTCCCGGCATCAAACTGGGTCACACTCTGAATCTGGCAAGTGATATTTCCATCAACTACGGCGTTCTGATGTCCACTCTGGCTGATTATGACTCCTTCTATGTTGAGGCTGTTATTCCCACCTATGTTGGCAATGAGAAGACCGGTACTACCACTGTCACCATTCAGCCCACAGTGTATCAGATGTTCTATTACTTCACTCTGACCGGCATTACCGCTATCCAGATGAATGATAAGATCGAGGCTACTCTGTACATGGTTAAGGGTGATGAGATCTTCGTTTCCGCAACCGACGTTTACAGCATTGGCACTTATGCATATAACCAGCTTAATAAGACCACTGTTGCTGAGGATCTTAAGCATTTGTGTGCTGACCTGCTCCGTTACGGCTCCTATGCCCAGCTCTATAAGGAATATCGTACCGATGCTCTGGTTGATGCTGCTATGACCGATGCTATGAAGGCATATCTGAGTGATATGGAGGGCGTAACCTTCAATAACAACAAGTCTGACCTGGGTGACTTCGAGAATCCCGGTGCAAAGTGGATGGGTCGCAGCTTGAACCTTGACTCCAAGGTTGTTGTCAAGTTCATCTTTGCTCTGGTTGACACCAGCATCAATGTTGAGGATCTGACTGCAGAGATCACCTATGAGAACTACAAGGGTGAAGTCGTTACTGTTACTGTCGGTAATGCTGAACTCTACAATTCCAGCCTTGGTTACTATGCATTCAGCTTCGACAGCCTGCTGGCTGCTGAGCTCCGTACCGTCATGAACGCAGTTATTTATAATGGTGAGACTCGTGTATCTTCCACCCTCACTTATAGCGTTGATACCTACGGTAATGGTAAGACCGGCGCTCTGTTGGATGTCTGCAAGGCACTGATTGCTTATTCCGATACTGCTCTGGCATATTTCAACAAGTAATTTATGTAACATTCACTGATTTCAGTGTCTGTATAATCTTTTGAGAAAGGAGGACACAATAATGAAGTTTGTAGCTCCCGAGATGGAAATCAAGATGTTCAGCACCGAGGACGTTCTCACTGCTTCCCAGGAGAATGCTGAGACCACCACTTCCATGTTCCAGCCCGACTGCCCCGCAGAACTGCCCATGGACTAATTCCTAATATAGGATAAGTGGCTAGGCCCGTTGTAGAATCTCAGATTTTGCAACGGGCCGATTTCCAATTTTGTGATCGAGTCAATGATTGTTTTTTTCATATGCTATTACCGGTAACATATGAAAAAGATCGTTATTCCCGGTTTGGAGGTTTTTAATTTGGATTTTGTGGAACAATTATCTCTTTTATCCTCAGTCGAAACAGAGGCTGAGAGACAAAATGCTGAATATTTTATCCTTAAGCCCCATTGCTACCTTCGTGGATGGCAGGGGATCGATGTTTCTGTATTAGATCAAAAGCGTGGTTGCTTGTTTCCGTTGACTGAGCTGGAGAAAACTGCTGCTCTTGTTTGCAACGGTAAGATCAATATTCATAATTTTGCGGTGACGCCCAGCTTGCGGAGAGCTGTTCAGAAATTGGTTCGCAGAGGGATCGCAGATCCTTGCCCTTACGGTACGGAGCTCCTTCCTGTGCAACGGATGCAGCATTATAATATGCCTTACCGTGCAACTGCCAAGTGGGCGATTACCGGGCGCTGTAACATGAAGTGCAAGCATTGCTTCCTATCTGCACCCGATGCTAAATTTGGTGAGATGTCTCACGATGATTGCATGAAGCTCATTGATGAGATGGCTGCATGTGGCATATCCCGCATAGGACTTACCGGTGGAGAACCTTTGTTACGCCCGGATTTCTTTGAAATCGTAGATGCTCTGACTGCAAAGAATATTCAAGTTGTGGGCATTGCAACCAATGGTCTGTTGGTAAATGAGCGATTTATCGGACAGCTTGAGGATCGTGGGATCAAGCCCAAGATCTTCATGAGCTATGATGGAACAGATGGATGGCATGACTGGCTCCGAGGGATTGATGGGGCCGAAAAGATGCTCCTTCAGAAATTTGAACTATTAGCAAAACACGGATTTTATACCGGCAGTGCAATGACGATCCATAAGCTGAATAAGGGCGTGATCAGAGACAGCGTGAATTTGCTTGCTTCCGTCGGAGTTAAGCATATGATCGTCAATCGGATGACCAATTTTGGTGAATGGGAGAAGTATGGTCAGAATTGTAATATTACTGCTAAGGAACTGTATGATACTTTCTTCGAGTACCTACCTCATTTCTATGAGGATGGATGTCCTGTTCGTATCGTGTTGAATCGGTTCTATTCTACCTTAGAACCCGGTTCCAAGGATTATATTATTATGCCTGTCAAACAATACAAGTCCTGTAGCGATTGCCTGTGCATCCCCACCCACAACGTAGTCTATATTACAGCGGATGGTTATGCAACACCTTGCTTATATGTGGCCAGTCAAGAAGCCCCCTGTATTCAACTACCCAATGTTAAGGAGGGCTTTGCAACTGCGTTGACTCATCCCAATTATATCGGCATGGTGGATGTTACCTGTGAGGATTATTTTGTTCACAATCCATCCTGCAGAGCATGCAAATACGCATCCTTATGTATGGGTGGATGCCGTGCCCATGCCTTGGAGACCAATCCTCATGATTATATGTCTAAGGACTATGAGAACTGTATGTTCTATCATGAGAACTTCCACGATCGGATCTATCAGCTTATACGTGAGATTTCACCGGAGGCCAAGTGTCTCAATTACGATCCCATGAAGCATTCTCCTGATTTTGCACCACAGTGCGTTCAGCAGTCTGCTTTAGCAGACTTTGTTTAACGGATTCTATATTGAGAGGAGGCGAGAATGATGAAGTTCGTTGCTCCTGTAATGGAAATTACCTATTTTAGCACTGAGGATGTTATTACTGCTTCTCGGAACTACAATGACTATTACGAAACCACCACTACAATGAGTGGTTCCGCTGATTGCCCTGCAGAACTTCCTATGGACTGATCCTTAATCCCCTTATAAATCTCTTAAATTAGAGAAACCCTAACATCAATGTCCCAAATATCCGTTGCAAATCTTAGAATTTGCAACGGGTATTTATTGCTTGATGTGGAAATGGTAACCCGTGTGTTCATGCTGTTCTTGGTTAAAAAGGTTTCAACGTTTTATAGCACTGTAGATGCGTCAAGGACTTTTGATTTTAAATGATCGTATCATAGTATAGCGTGGGAAATCTATGAAAATAAATTCAAAAATTGTAAATTGGGGCTTGATTTTTGTGTAAGTGTGTGGTATAATGCTGAGGTCTGTTAAAAGGGTGGTCCTCTGCGGTGGGGTCAACACCGGCATGAACGCCTAATAAAAAAGGAGGACAATATTATGGATCTGATGAAGGCTCTGACCAGCCAGTACATGAAGGAAGAACTGCCCACTATGAATGTAGGCGACACTGTCCGTGTTCATGTCAAGATTAAGGAAGGTACTCGTGAGAGAATCCAGGCATTCGAAGGCACTATCATTGCTCGCAAGCACGGCGGCCTTGAGGAGTCCATCACCGTTCGTCGTCTGAGCTACGGTGTCGGCTGCGAGAAGGTTTTCCCCGTACATTCCCCCAACATCGTGAAGGTAGAAACCGTCCGTCGTGGTAAGGTTCGCCGCGCTAAGCTGTACTACCTCCGCAACCGTCTCGGCAAGGCTGCAAAGGTCAAGGAGAGAGTCTAATATCTCACAGCTCAAAACAATCCCCCGTACCTTGGTTTCCAAGGCACGGGGTTTGTTCTGTTTGTAGGGGAGTGGAACTTCGGGATTATACTGATTCTATGGCTTCCAACAGCTAATACTACTTTCTGATAGAAATGTTTGATTTCTATCAGAAAGAGCACCGCTAACCCGTTGCGATTTTGCAATTTTTGATATAGAAAATTGCAAAATTCCGTCTCATGCAGTTCTTGACGCACCTACGGTGCTATAAAAAGGTTTTAAACATTTTATCAAGAACGAGGGAAGCTCTGATTAAATCGCCGAGAGCAATCGGCGAGAGATTTTGTTCCAAATTGAGGTTTGGAAAACGCAGGAATACTTTGTGTATTTCAAGTTTTCAAACCGAAAAGTTGGGACAAAAGATTCGCTGAGTGCCGATG
>JAZRGR010000064.1:0-2639 GCA_045644345.1 Faecousia sp.
CGATCTCGATCAGGCGCTTGATGTTGAGGGCGACTTCACGGCGGAGGTCACCTTCGATGGTGTAGTTCTTGTCGATAACATCACGGAGGGCAGCTTCTTCGTCCTCGGTGAGGTTCTTAACGCGGGTGTCGGGGTTTACGCCGGCCATCTTAACGATGTCGGTCGCAGTCTTTCTGCCGATGCCGAAGATATAGGTGAGAGCGATCTCAATTCTCTTCTCGCGGGGCAGGTCAATACCAGCAATACGTGCCATACTCTTTCAGCACCTCCTATTAGCCTTGTCTCTGCTTATGCTTGGGATTTTCGCAAATTACCATTACGCGACCCTTGCGCTTGATGATCTTGCACTTCTCGCACATGGGCTTCACGGACGGTCTAACTTTCATACTGTTTAACCTCCATATGAGAAAAAATCTCGTATTACTTACTTCTCCACGTAATCCGACCCTGGGTCAGATCATAGGTGGAAATCTGAACAGTTACCTTGTCACCGGGCAAGATCTTGATATAGTTCATTCTGAGCTTGCCGGAAATGTGTGCCAGAATGCTGTGTCCATTAGGCAGTTCTACCTTGAACATGGCATTGGGCAGTGCATCGGTTACGATGCCCTCAATTTCGATTACGTCGTCTTTTGCCAAGTTTATGAACCCTCCTTGGTTGAAACGTTGATTTGCCGGCTTATAGTAGCCAGTTCCCTTCGTAATTCGCTGTTGAGTATATGCTCGCAGGAACGGATTTTCTCAGCGAGCGTCGAATCTGACCGAAGGACCTTTCGGACATGCATAAGCTTCTTACGCTTGGGTTTTTCGACCCTCCTCTGCTTGCCATCAACAAGGGTGGCGTACACACCGTCTGTGTCAATCACATAGAACAGCTTTCCCCTATCGTGACCTGCAAGAGATATCACAATGTCTGATTTGGAAATTTCCATTTTTAAAGCCCCTCGGTGACGGTGAGAATTTCCGGCTCGCCGTCTGTAATGAGCACAGTATTTTCGTAGTGGGCCGATAAGGATCCGTCGGCGGTAACAGTTGTCCAACCGTCGGACAGCACCTTGACACCATAGGCTCCCATGTTAACCATAGGCTCTACAGCCAGGGTCATGCCCTTGATCAATCTCGGTCCTCTGCCGGGCCTGCCGAAATTGGGTACCTCAGGGGATTCGTGTAGCTCTGCGCCAACACCGTGACCAATGAAGTCTCTGACAACGGAGAATCCGTTGGATTCTACATAGGCCTGAACCGCACTGCCGATATCCGAAACTCTGCAGCCCTGCCGGGCGAATTTAATGCCCTCGAAAAAGCTCTGCTTCGTGACATCAATGAGCTTTTGTGCCTCTGGAGAGATCTCTCCGCAGGCGAAGGTAGCGGCACAATCTCCATGGAAGCCTCCAATGTAGGCCCCCACATCGATGGAAACGATGTCGCCTTCCTGCAATACCCTGCTGTCCGGGATCCCGTGAATGACGGTTTGGTTCACGGAGATACAAGTACTGGCAGGATATCCATAATAGTCGAGGAAGGATGGGGTTGCGCCTTGTGACACGATAAAATCGTGGACTGCTTTGTCAATCTCTTTGGTTGTTACGCCGGGTCTTACCATATCCCCTGCCAAAGCACGGGCTGCCGCGGTAATTCGACATGCACGGCGCATCATAGAGATCTCACGATCATTCTTGATTGGGATCATATTTATTCACCCAATGCCGCCATAATATCACGGTTCACATCTTCGATGGGCTGATTTCCCTCGACAAGTCTAAGCTTACCGAGCTCTTCATAGAAGCCCTTGAGTGCCTCGGTCTCGTTGTGGTACACGCTAAGACGATGACGAACCGTCTCCGGCTTGTCGTCCTTACGGATCACAAGTGCTCCGCCGCACGCATTGCAGATGCCCTCGTTCTTGGGCGGTTTAGTCTCGATGTGATAGCTTGCTCCGCAGTCTCCGCACACACGGCGGCCGGTCATACGGGGCTCGATCACAGCGTCATCGATTTCGATAGAAACGACACGGTCAATGATAACACCCTGGTCTAACAGGGCCTGAGCCTGGGGAACTGTGCGGGGAACACCGTCTAAGATGTAACCCTTTGCGCAGTCGTCCCGGGTCAGTCGCTCCCGGACGATGCCGATAATGACATCGTCGGGAACGAGCATTCCGTTGTCCATGAAACTTTTTGCTTTCAGACCGGTTTCAGTACCGTTCTTGATTGCTTCCCTAAGGATATTACCGGTGGAAATGGTGGGGACATTCAGCTTCGCTGCAAGGAGCTCAGCCTGTGTACCCTTACCCGCACCGGGGGCACCCAAAAGAATCAGTCTCATATATCGGCCTCCTCTAATTAATCAAGGAAACCGGAGTAGTTACGCATCATCATCTGAGCCTCGATGGCAGAAACTGTCTCGAGAGCGACGGAGACGACGATGATAATGGAAGTACCACCGAAGGAGAACTGGGTGTCACCAACGATCGCGCCCAGAAGTACCGGCAGAACAGCAATGACACCGAGGAAGATAGCACCGAAGAGGGTGATCTTGCTGATGACCTTGCGGATGAAGTCGGAAGTGGGACGACCGGGGCGGAAGCCGGGGATGAAACCGCCGTTCTTCTTGAGGTTGTTAGCAACCTCAACAGGGTT
>JAZRGR010000065.1:0-36207 GCA_045644345.1 Faecousia sp.
ATGGTTACACGGAACACCACGCTGGAATTGTTCAGATTGTCTGCGGTGAGCTGAGCTATAGTCTCGTTGGTGTAGTTGTGGCTGGCAGTTTCCTTCGTGCCGGAATATTGGGTAGTAATGTTGTCACAGCCCCAAAACACATCCTCGCAGGTCATGAGAATGTCAAAATGCACCTCGTCAAAGTCAAAGGAGGAATTGCACTTTCCGCTATGTACTGTGTTGAGGCTCACAGATGCAGTGGATCCGCCTTGGCTGTTTTTCAGCTTCTTCACAGCGTTGTGGACCTTGGAGCAGCCACCTATGATGGTATCGGGCTCGTCGTTATAAAAATACTTGTTGATCTCTGCTGTCGTGGGCATACGGTGGTAGAAGGTGTCTACAGTGATTTGGGATGCATAATTGTTGGCAATGCCTACCAGCGCGCCGTAATGATCTGTATGAGGGTGGGTCAGGAACCAAGCATCCACATGGGGTGTGGAGTCTCCCGTGACCTTCTGCAGATAGGCGAAGAGATTGTCGCTGTCAAGGTTTGCCCAGCCGCCGTCAATGACAATGGTTTTGCCCTTGCTCGTGCGGATCACATAGGACATATTCTGCTGGTAGTCATTCTTTTCTGTATTGGGATTGACACAGGGGAGCTGGTGAAGGGTGGACACGCCCGCACTGTCTGTTACGGTAGGGAGAACGCCCATGTTCATCAGATCGATAGAATAGATCCGCTGTCCATCGGCTGTAGAATCCCCCACGATGGCAAAGTACAGCTTCCCGTTCAGACTCTGCAGACCGTTAATGGAGGAGGTGCCGACATTGGCGATGGTAGCCTGACACTGATATGTACCGGCACTGTTCATCTTGCCGATCATGGGAGCTGCATCACCTGCACCGCCGCAGGTGAAGATCACATTTTTCGAAGCCAGCTCTACACCCTGGAAGGAGCTGTTGGGGCGTACAATCTGAGAAGACCCGGTCTGAGTGAAAGAATAGAGCAGCTTGCTCTTGGGTGCGGCTTCCGACATGTTAACAGATTGGTTTGCATCCAGCAGTGCGTTCAGGCCCTTGGTATCATAGCAGGAATAGGTCACAGAACCTTCGGATGTCTGAATGCGGAATATGGTGTACTGACTGTTGCCACAGGCATTGATCCGATACAGGGTCCCCAAACGGGAGCCGTCCTTGGAGGCGTAGTTCAAGTGATTGAAACGGTCCAATTGGGTATAGTTGTAGGTCTTGCCTGCCTCATAGGGTACACGGGCCATTTGGGTGGAATAATTGGTGGTTGCAGCAGTATCTATTTTGCATCCTACATAAAAATACAGCTTATTGTTGTAATAATACCCGGCAAGAGATTCACCCCTGCCGCAGTTGTTCAGAGTCATGTGATCCCGGTAGACGGCCTTATCACCCTGAATGCTCAACCGGGACAGATAGGTGATCCCGGACCCACCGTGTTGGGTAACATACAGAGTAGAACCGTCAAAAAAGAAGTTCTGCACCACAGCCGAAGAGGGAAGCCCCGTCAGCGTATAGCGGTAATCTGCATTCAGGTTGACAGAGGTGGTGGGTGTGGGTGCTGCTGAAACAGCGGGAATGATTGGCAATATCAGTACCAAAGCCAAAAGAAGTGCTATAACTCGGAATCTCATATCTTTCTCCCTCACTTGTTTTATCCATCTAATGGTTCTCTTGCATTATATCATAGTTAATTACAGACAACAAGCATTTTTCAGAAAAACCTTCGGTGTGAGTCATTGCGCGAAATAGGCGCTTGCGCTATCTGCGTAGGCGAAGAGAGCCTTGCAGACCTCACCCAGGGCGCCGGTCTTGCCGTTGCCGTAGGTGTCTGCGCTATAAAGCAGGCTTTCGGAGACCTGCGTCCCCCCCGCATAGACTGCCACGGTGACCGGTTTTCTCAGTTCCGCCGCCAAAAGTCCGTCAAAGTCAAAGACATAGGTTCCCCAAATGGGGGTGTATGGGCCCTTTTCGGTGATCACCTCCGTGACCTCCCTGCCGCTGTAATCGATGTAGGTGACATGGAGAGACAGTTCCGTCACTTCCCCCTCAAATCCGACAGGATCCACAACAAAAAGCAAGCTTACCTTGGTTCCCAGGTTCATGCTCTTTCCCACCCAGGTCACAGAAGGCGCTTGGCAGTCCGCCAGATAGCTGTTGGTATTTCCGAAGGTCACAGTTTCCAAATCGCTGCAATACTCTCTCTGCTCCTCTGTCATAGCAGCATCTGCCAGGGCTTCCGTACGGTGATCCTTATAGATCTGTGCCTTGGTGCCATAGACCAGCAGATCCGCACAGAGGCGCTTCAAGCTTTCCCCAGCCGTCTCTTTGTTCAGCTGATTGTAGGCATATTGGGTAACGGAATACCGGTCCGCAGAAGAGTAATATTCCTGTCCGTTCTTGCTCCAGCGCAGTACCGCCACCAGCTCGTCGTTCATCTGAACAGCGGTAAGTCCCTCCAAGGTAAAGTAGTAATACTGTCCCTTTTCCTCGGGAGTCAGAGGCACCAGCCAGTAGCTGCTGTCCGGATTTCCCTCGTAGGTGGGGATCTGAACCTCTAACACAAGGTCTTCACAGCCCTCCAGATCTGCCACCGGCACCACATAGTTAACAGCAATATCGCTGGCCAGGTTCAAAGAGTGATAGAGCTTCACAGAAGTATCCTCTATGGGCTCCATGCTTTCCTTTTCTCCGCAGATACAGAAGCCGTCTGTGTAGCTGTGGGAGGCCTCTGCGGAATATCCGCATTCCTTGCAGTTTATCAAATGTGTAGAAGCGTCGATCCCGGTATAGGTAAACCCGTGGGCCGCGGAAGTGAATTGGGCCGTAACCAGGGTGTCGGCCGTAATATTGGTCAGAGTCTTATCCCAGCCTGCAAAGCTGTAATGATATTCCATATCGGCAGGACGGGCAGGGTTAGCCCCTATGTAGGCAGCAGTTTCTCCCTTCAATACACCCACAGTTTGGAGGGTGGCTCCATCCCAATTGCGGAAGGTGACAGTATGATCCGTGGCAGGAAGCCGGCTGCGGGGTCCCACATAGATATAGTCTATCACAAGCTTGCCCCCCGTGCTACTCTTCACATGTTGGAAGCGGAGCCCGAAATCCTCCACCAGATCCACAGATTTAAATTTGCTGCCGGCAGGAACTGTAAGGGTCACATACCTCCCCTCCGTCACCGTCCAGATCCCACGGATGTCATTGGCATAATTCCGCACCCCATTGTCCAAATAATAATACTCAAGTACCAACTGAGGGGTTTTCCCCGTATCTGCCACACAGCCCTCGGTCTTAAACCGGATCTGGAAATAGTCCGTGGATGAGGGCTGATACATTAGTGGGAAGAAATCGTGGGTATCCTTCAGGGGCATGGTGTTGTTATATTTCGTAGGCTTCAGCCAAGGACCGTAGATCACATTTCCATTTGCTGCCGTACCGCTGTGTCCCTCGTTCACATTCACCGCTATCACACCGGTAGTATTGTCTATGGTATATCCGTTTGCTGCGCCGTTATAGTGGGTAGCCCAAGCGGTAGTGGAAGCAGCATCGAAGTTGTGATACGTATAAACGGGGGCTGCATAGCGGAGGCGGGATGCCTGATCCCCGGTAAAGTCAAAGAACAGGGGTGCCCCTTGATTTTTCCCGAAGTAGATGTAGTCCACAACCAGCTTTCCCCCGGAACTGCTGTAAATATTTTGGAATCGGAAGCCAATGTTGGTGATCACATCCGCATTCTTAAATGTAGCACTTAGGGGGATCGTCAGGGTTTGATAGACCCCGTCCGTATAGGAATATGCCGAGGACACATCCGTTCCGTAGCCGAGGGTCCCATTCTTCTTGTAATGGTATGCCAATACCACCTTCGGCTCCTTCCCTGTATCTGTTACACAGTTCTCCAACTTGAAGCGAATACGTAAAAACTCAGCCTGAGAAGGATCATAGCTTAGAGCATGGTACTTGCTGTCCTCCTCCAAATTCCCGGGGAATACACCATACTTCGTGGTGGTACGGAGCCAGGGACCGTAGGTCAGATTCCCGTTGGCGGTGCTTCCGCTGTGTCCCGTTGTAATATCTATCGCAAGGGTTCCCGTCGTATTGTTAATGGTGTAGCCCTTGGGTGACCCATTATAATTGGTGGACCAAAAGCTACGGAACCAGGAATTGGAGGCAGCAGGCGTGTCAAAGTTGGTATATTGATAAGCGGGGCTGTTGTAATGGGGCCGATCCAGATGATCGTTGTCAAAGCCAAAGTACAGTTCTCCATCCCCATGCTCCACAGCGCCACAGATACAGCTGCCGTTCCTGTAGGTATGAGGCATCCGTATAGCATGGGCACATTGGGTGCAAGTTGCAATATGGGAATTGTCAATAGAAGGGGCTCCAACAGTATAAGTATGTCGGCAATCTGTGGCGATCAGCAGAAGGCTGGTGGTAACCTCTCGCTCTCCGGTCGCGTCAGAGGGAGAGTTCCGAAGGGTCAAAGCCCCTGTGGTATTTCGACGGCTGGCAAAGGTGGCGCTGCCGCCTCCGTCCAGGGCCACAGCCTCCACACAGCCTGCGGCATACATAATGGCAGCCATCTCTCTCAGGGTCGTTCCAACAGTATGGGACTGCCTGCCGTCTACCACAAAGGTCATAACCGTTCCGTCAGCCTTGATGCCGATGGCATTTCTCGGAGCAAGGGTCTTATCCCCAAACCTCTGGACGACACCGTCCTTCACAAGCCATTGTCTGCCGGAGGCGGCATTTTCTACATCGTGGTAGGGCTCGTCATAACCCCGGATATCAAAGGTCCCATCCTTCAGAATAGCAAAGTATGCCTCGGGGTCGTCCACATCGGATCTCTGTACCAAATTCCCTTCCAGAATGATACAACCTCTGGATTGGTAGGTTTCCAGGTTGGCCATATCGGAATTCGTGGCAAAGAGGACATTTTCTCCTGTAGCAGCGGTATAGTCCGCAGCCTGGAGTGTCACCCGCTTCTTGGAGAAGGGAAGATTCTGTGCTTTTGCCTTTCGGGAGGCTTCTGTGCTTCCTGCGGTGTAATAGCCGGGATAATTCACCTTAAAAGTCACCTTTGCCGTAGGGGAAATAGTAGCCATAAAAGCGTAAACCTGGTTATTTCCTTCCGGATCCGTCATAACAATATGAGACTCCGTTACTCCTGCAGTAATGTTATAGTCCTTCTGAGACTTGACAACCTTGTCCGCCGGGGTGTTTAAAACATCGGTCATCTGCTCTGTTGCTCCCACGGGAGCCGCTGTACCTTCCGGGGATACAGCAGGAAGTACCTGAAGAAGCATCACAAGGAGAATAAGGATCGACACCATTTTCTTTTTCATATATTGCCTCCTGCAATTTGCAAAAAATAAAGCTCAAAATCTATGCCCAGCCCGCTGTACCTAAGAAAAAAGACTACTTTTTCAGCGGTTTCGGACGGTTCTATGTGTTGTGTACAAATATGAACTATTTGCTACCGAAACACGAATATGTGTATACTTTTTTGAGAAAACAAATCGTCCCTTGTGAAGCGCGTAGACCATGAACTACGCAACTTTTTCTGCTGTAAAGGTTCTATGCAACAACATAAATCCGTCTTTCCATCTTTGATTTTAGCATGCTTCAGCTGTATAATCAATCCCTTCGGAGATTTTTTTATGATATTCCTTTGATCGGGAAACATCAATTATGAATTACGGACTTCTGTAGGAACCACTCACTCTTGCAAGAATCATTCATAGCATTTAATACTACTATTCCATTAAAAGTAGACACTTTTCATTGAATCTTATGTGCCCTGTAGGGCACATAAGTCGTCTTGTACGAGTTCCTACGCCCTTGTGGGCTATAAAACGTAGCCATTATAAATGGCTACGTTTTATTGAATCGTAATATTCGTCAAGATGCAAAGTAGACCTTTGCACTGTCAGAATAGGCAAAGAGTGCCTTGCACAAGGTCAGGAGGTTGCCCGTCTTGCCGTTGCCGTAGGTGTCGGCACTGTACTGCAGGGTACAGGACAGTGGCACATCTCCACGGTACACCTGTACATCAATCACACTGCGAAGCTCTGCCGCAAGGAGACCGTCGAAAGCGAAGGCATACCAGTTGGGATTACCGCCGTAAGCCTCAGCTTCGGTAAGCCGGCACTCACAATCCCGCCCTGCATAATCCGTGTACCGGACTCTCAGTTGCAGTTCCTCTACAGGGCCGGTGTAGGCACCGGTGTTCATAACGAACTTGAGCATGACCTTGGAATTCAGATCCAGGGACTTACCTGCCCAGGTAACGCAGGGGTCTGCCAGGTCGCTGAGCACCCCGTTGGTATTGCCAAAGGTCACAGTGTCAATATCCCTAAGATATGTCCTGTGGGCTGCGGTCATAGCAGCATCTACAAGGGCATTCGTACGGTACCCCTTAAAGATCTGTGCCGCAGAACCATATCGGAGGAGATCTGCGCAGAGAGCCTTCAGCTCCACTGTATTGGCGGTCTTATTCATCTGAGAGTAGGCATAATCCGCAATGCTGTACTCATCCACGGGGGAATAATAGGGCTGACCGTCTTTTATGCCGTAGAGGACGGAACGGATCCGATCATTCATATGTACTGCTGTAAGTCCCCTCAGAGTGAAGTAATAATAGTACTCCGTCTCCACGGGCTCGATCCGAATGGTCGTGGTACCTGTTTTCTCGTTCTCTTGGTAGGTGTCAACGGTGCTCTCCATATACACTGTAGACATATCGAAGCCCTCCAGTAGCATCTTGGAGACCAGTAGATTCACAGAAATATCACTTGCCAAATTCAAGCTGTGGTTCAACTTTATGCTTGCATCCTCCAGGGGTGCATTGCTTTCTGTCTTTCCGCAGACGCACAGGCCGTTTTCATAGCTGTGGCTCTGTGTCCGATTTGCGGTACAGCGACTGCACTGTGCAGTATGGGTATCCCCCATATTGACGTATATAGAGAAGTCATGGCCCAGTCTGGGAATGATCTCCTGTTCCACCAGGGTCAGATTGCACTCCGAGCAGACAGATCCGTCGGACAGACCGGAGCTCAGGCAGGTAGGTGCTCTGCCGGGGACGACCCGACCACTGTGTCCCAAAGCAGGGATCTCCGTGGGAGCTATCAGAACCGCCTTACACACCTCACAATAAGCTCCTGCGCTCATACCGGGCTCCGTACAGGTAGCCGGCACTCCCGGAATCTCCACAGGGCTGTGCTCCGAGGCGGAAACCGCCTCTGTATAGCTGTAACCGCAGTTGCAACGGTATTCCTTCTGTCCCGGGGTACTACAGGTCGGCACAGAGAGCAGGGTTTCTTGGAACACATGACTTTCTGCTGTAAAGGCGGCATAGAAGGTCACATCCTCCGTAACATTGTCCATAACGGCCGTCTTCCCCTCTCCGTCTACCCAGCCTGCAAAGCTGTAGTGATAGGTGCTGTCGGGAGCCTTGGTGGGGGTAGCACATGTGTATTGGGCAGTTCCTCCCGTAGGTACAGCCTGCTCATAGAGGGCGGTTCCATCCTCAGCGGCAAAGGTCACAACATGAGAAAGGGGCATATCCCCCTCCGGGGAGCCTACATAGATATAGTCAATGGTCACGGTGCCGGAGTCCTTGCTTTCTGCCTTAATGTGCCAGAAGCGGAAGCCAATGGTGGTAATGCAATCTGCAGCTGCAAACTCCTCGTCAACGGGAATGGTCAAGGTTTGATAGACTCCGTTTCGGAAGTCGTAATCCACCACCATGGAGTAAGCACCCCGACCGGAAACACCCTCCATGCTTCGGTCATAGCACACTACCAGTTGTGGCGGTAGATCCGTTGCAGGAACGCAACCGTCTAACTTAAAACGAATCTGAATGCAGTCTCCCACCTGAGGCGCAAAGCCCAAGCCGTGGTATGTGCGGTTGGCGCGATCCACTCGTACACCGGGAACGCCGGTGGTGAAAATCCATGGGCCATACTTGCCGTTTCCGCTGTTATAGGCCATATCTTCCGCTACTCTGACCGTGAGGGTTCCCTCTTGATTGTCGATCCAACAATCATTGGAACGTTTTTCCGTTGTACTGGTTTCATCTGTTGCCCAATACATGAGATCTGCCCCATCAAAGTTCAGGTTGTTATACTGTTCCCCTGCACTGTAGCGTTCCCGATCGGCGGTGCTGTCCGTAAAATCGAAGAACAAGGACCGATTTTCCTCCTGCGGGGCGCTGTCCTTAGGCCCGATATACAGGTAGTCAATGGTAAGACAGCCCTTCTGAGACAGGTCCGTAGGAACCACATAGAAGAAGGCAGGGCGTAAGCCCGTAACGGTGCCTGCATTGCGGAAGGCATCGGAAAGCGGAAGGGTAAGGGTCATATACTCCCCATCGGCGACGAAGTTGCTCCCCAAGGAGTGCTTGTCCTCAGAGGCACTGACATGACCGCTGCCCTCGGCTTTATGATACCACAGGCTGAAGCTTGCCTCCTGCCCCTCAGCAGATTTCAGATTCTCCATCTTAAAGCGGATCTGCACCACCTCGGCATCCTTGGGATCATACTTCAGATGACCGTAGCCGTTTACATAGGAGCGGATAGACAGGTTCTTGGATATCGTATCGGCGGCTTTGGTATAGAGTTTTGCTGTGCCGGAAAGGGTATCCACGAAGCCTTGGGTCATATCGTTGGTATCGGTGGCATAATTATATTCAATAAACTGCCAGCGAGAGCTGCCGTCCAAATTGATCCCTGCATACTGAGGATCGTATTGATATCTCTTACGGGCGGCGGCATCGTCGTTAAAATCAACAAACAGGGATTTTGTAGCAGGGTCGCTGCTGCGATCCAGAATATGAACCGTAAAGGTGCCCAGTTCCAGATCCTTTCCGCTTTGATTTCTGTATTTGATCACCACGGGATAGTCCCCCGGAGTACTGCCGGAAAAGCCGCCGGTAAACTCAAAACGGTAGGTACCTGCATCGGGGTCACCGGTTCTCTGTCTGTCATAGAAGACCTCGCCCTTACCGGGGAAGGTTTGGAAGCTGTAATTGACCCGTACATCTGCCGTTAGCAGGGACAGAACCTGAGATTTGCTGATTCCTGGGTTGGCATAGTAGTCCTTATGCCCAGTCCAAGACAGAAGCATGGTATCAGCCGTTGCGTTGTAAGCGTAGAGACGGAGGGCAAAGTAATCCCGTTTTTCATTGATCTGGGATTTGGACAGCTTGGCTGTACCCCAGCCTGTGTTATTGGCACTTCCGGTGGTGACGGTACCGGGATCTCTGTATAAGGGGTAGTAGATGCTGTCTGCTCGACGGTACAGCAGAACCCTTCCGTCAGAGAGGGCATCCATCCAAACCCACTGGGACTTACTCTCCAACTGGTCGGTAAAAGGACACCACGAAGAATAGATCGAGCCTGCGGATTTGAAGGTATCTCCGTTTCCTAAGGTAATGCCGTTGTTCTTGGCAGAGGTTCCCCAGTAGTCCCCACTGCCCTTATTGACAGGTAGACCACCATAATATGTGGTAGCTCCGGAAACAATAGCGTTGGCATTGGATCCCTTACTGCTGTAGCTCATGTTCCAGTTTACCAGCCGTCGTTGGGAGGCGGCGAAATAGTAGCTGTCTCCGCTACGGAAGGTAGGCATTCCGTTAGATATCCCTCCATTGACTGCATCGAAGCCCAAGGCATAGCCCAGCTTATCGTCTACGATGGCATAAGCTTTGGTGCTTGTTGTCAGGGCATTGGTGGCAGTATATCGGTAGTAAGCTTCGGGATCTGCCACAGGGTCGCTTACATAGGGGTTGGCCTCATCCAATTCCCATGTCTTGTTGCCCCAATCCATCCAGTCAACAGCCTCGTTAAAGGGCTCTCGGAGGAAGATCCCCTCCTCGGCACAGTAGCCTACGGTCTCGGAATTTCCATAGTAAATGGTCCCTGCATAGGGCATCCACGCCCTGTTTACATTGTAGAGGGTTTGACGGTTCCGGGCGGCACTTTCTGCCTGATGGAGGAAAGAAATGGTAGGAGCAACGGTCTTGACCAAAGTCACATGGTTGTCATAGGCATGGTGGGGAAGCTGAAGGATATCCACATGGAGATCCTTGGCAGGATACATCCCCATCAGAAGGGCATCGGAGTCGTAAATATCGCCCGTGATCATCATGGTCTTTCCGTCAAAGGACACACGGAGAACAGAGGAACAGTTGTTTTCTTCGTCAGACTTTTTCATACTGCCCGCGTTGTCTAAAACCAAGCTGTTACTGCTGTTGGGGGTGTACAGATCCTCGACGGTGTACAAAACGTCGATTTGCACATCGCTGATTTTAAAGGATTCTCCTGTATGCTGCTTATAATACCTTGCGTTGGGGAAAAGCTCCCCGATGATCTGCATATTATCTCCGCTATACCCAACTACATCGAAGTTGTACATCACATTTTGCAGTTCAAATTCGGTGTTGTACTTGTACATGAGGCGAGAGAAGCCGGATACATGATCATCGTGATAGTGAGTAACGAACCATGTGTTGATGTAGATCTTCTGCCCTTCAGGAATATCGGTGATCCTCCGCAGGAAGGCGTAGATCCGCTCGCAATCCCGATCGGACATCTGTACATAGCTGCCACCGTCTACCACAAAGAGGCTGTTATCTGCCATCTTAATGACCATAAGGGCGCCGGCATTATCCCGTTTATATATACTGTAGTTGCTATCGTAGTAAAAGCCGTCCATAGAAGCGGAAATGGGGATCATGTAGACCTCAGTCCGGCCGTTTCCGCTACCCGTCCCCATACTCTTGTAGTCGTAGATTCGGAGAGTGTCCCGATTGGTATCTACAATGATTCGAGTCTCCTTATAAGCATCTACAAAGTAGGTGTAGAGTACATGGCTCCCGTCGGGGGACAGGAATTTATGGTGGATATTATAGTTGCTCTGGGCAGGGACCTTCTTTTCGTAAAGGGTCTTGTAGCCCTGATTTTTCAGAGTGGTCACATAGGTGTTGAAATGGGCAGCGGTGGTGTTCTTAACGATCCGCATTTTGGATTGGGTGCCGGTGTCGCCTCTGCTGAGATTGCTACCGCAATCATAGGTCATCCAGCCGGAGGAGGTGCCCCCGGAATAAGAGGGAACAGAAACACTGCCCACAGAAACCGCCCTGGTATCGTTCACTGCCTCATTGATACCGACCTCCCCTTTTGCGCCCCATACAGGGACGGCAGGCAGGAGAGAAAGCACGAGGGCAAACAGCAAGAGTGTACTGAGAATACCCCTGAATTTTCTCATAAAAAACCCTCCTTTGAAATATATAACTTATATGATATTTTAGCACATCCGACTCCCCATTGCAAGCACAGTGGGATCATTTTGCATTCAAAGATTTCGTAACACGTTATATCGTTTGACAGCATAATTCTTTCGTTTTCCCCGCGCTGATCATAAGACAGTGTTCCATCCACGGGGGCTAATACAACTGCCTCCCCCTACGGCAAGAAGTGGGGATCGCGATAACAAGGCAGAACCGAAGGATCAAGGAGCGCCTCCATAAGGTAGCTACCTATACGATTGGAATCCATAGGATCTGCATCATCCACATAACGGTAATAAAATTCATCGTATACATCCATGAACTCATCACTCTGCTTGATCCCCGTACCCCACATACTCACGGTAAACTATCCCGGAAAACCTTATCAGAACATCAATAATGTATATTTATTAATTTATCACATCGGCAATATAAAGTCAACGATCATCCCAATCTTTCGATCTGCGAATTCCGATTTATGGAGCTGTTCGATTTCCGAATTTGTTCGTAGGGGCGACCTGTGGTCGCCCGCAAAATGTTTCGATTTTGTCGGAAATCTCGTGATAATCCCGTAATTTCGTCATTGTCGGTTAACGACAATGACCGGGCGACCACAGGTCGCCCCTACGGTGTTATACGATAAACAGCTCGATAAATCGAAATTTAGATTATCATCCCAAACAGAGTTTGAAAATTCCATAGATATATTTGATGTGCGTGATGTGCATTACAGTATTGAGATGGCTGTTTTTCGTTGACGGAGAATAATGAGTATGGTAAAATATATGAAGAATCTGACAGAAGAGGTGTTTTTTATGGGGACAAAAATTCTGACTTTGCTTTTGCTTTCGGCAATACTCCTGCAACTCCTTCCGGGGTTCTCTCTGTCTTCGAATGCAGCATTGACCTACACCGATGCCGATTGGGAACAATTGCGACAGAACTACAAGAATTCTTTTGTTGGCGGTAATGATGTTGATTGGTCAGACAAAGAAATTCAAAACATCGTAGCAAAAATTAACGCCTCCGGCATTACGACTTCCGGCATTAGCTACTGGTGCGGGAATTATTGGAGAGACCTGGAGGGAAATCGCAGCAACCCAAACAGGATCTTCGGGACAGAGGATATTACTTTAGATGTAAGCTGTGGGAAAATTCGAAGTCAGCATATTTATATTCGCCAGATGGCACAGGGCTATGGGACAAAGGGTGCCGTTTATACTTATAAAGATGAAAATGGCATGATTAAAACTATAGAACTGTATCAGAACAGTGCCCTACGGGATGCAATTTTTTACGCTTTGGAGAAGAGTACGGCTTTTTTCAGTTACGAACTCTACCTTGAGAAAGCTGCCTTGGGAAAAGCCGGCTGGTGGGACTGGGCACACGGAACGCCTATCGAGACCCTTCAAACGCTTATGATTATGTACCCATATACAACTGCAAAGGAACAGACAATTGCAGATACAATGACCGATACCTGCTTGAAGCTGATCAACAAAATCAGACCTAATAACACAGGTAAGACAGATCAACGAACCTTGGAAAATCGTAGAACCAGACTGCAAGTTTGTACTATGATCGCCGCATTAACTTCCAATGTTGCGCTTATGGAGGAAACACGGGAAAATCTCAGGTTTTACATGACCACCAATTACGATACCATTGATGGTGTTAAGCCTGACGGTTCCTATGTTTTGCATCTTTACTGGCCCATGGAAGGAACCTACGGTACGGAGATTCTTGTGAGTCGTATTATTGATACCTATTCCTGTTTGACGGGAACGGCTTTTGCTCTGGAAAATTCTGATATTATGGTGGAGTGGATCACCGATACCTTTGCCCCGGTAATGCACAAAGGGGTGGTTATGCCCCCTTTTGACGGCAGATACCCCAACAATTCCAAATCCTATGGGATGGTAGTGCTGAAGGGAGCACTGCAATTGGTTGGACGTTTCGGCCCGGTAGCAGACCTAAAACTAAAGCAGTTTATTTGCGGTGTGGTATCGGAGGATACTCCGGAAGAAACAAAGAAATCTTACGAATCTTATGCTGTGTCTCTCGGAAGCATTAACTTGGTACAGCGATTGAGAGAGATTGTCTTAGACAGCACGATTCCGGCGGTAGAGACGGAATATGGGGCAATGCGCTATTATACAGACAGAGCTGTACAGCACCAACGAGATTATACAGTTGCGCTGTCTATGAGTTCTACCAGAATTGCCATCCCGGAAACCATCAATGGGTGTAATCGCTATGGTTGGTACGGTGGCGACGGAGCACTATATGTTTATAGTGACATTACTGATTATGACACAGATCAATATGACCGAAATTTTCAGATCTATGGTAATATGTATCGGATCCCCGGAACAACGGAGGAAGACGCAACCCTGCGTAAGCCTTGGAACAATCGCAAGCCCTATTTTCCCGGTATGACTTACAGCTATGACAATGCTGCCAAAACGGAAATCTGGAGCCCGGACAAGAACAAAGACGGGGTAGATGCTGCAACATTTGTAGGCGGCACGGAACTATCCGGCAAATATATTACTGCGGCTATGGATTTTGAAGCCTACAGCTGGTCTGAGGGGGAGTCTGCTGCCGAGCACCAAGCATACAACAAATATATCGAAGAGAACAATGCAAAGCAGGTATTGCAATCCGATCTGACTGCGAAAAAGTCTTACTTTATGTTCGATGATGAGATCGTATGCGTAGGGTCAGATATCGATTTTACCACGAGAGGTAATGGAATCAATACCTATGTGGATAATCGCAGACTCTATGAAACAGAAACGATCAACGGTACAAAGGTCTTGGGATCGGAAGACATCTATGTGGATGGTACTCTGTTAGAAAAGTGCAAGAGTTTTGCCACACCGATGCTGTTTTCTGATCCTAAATATGTACACCAGGAAAATTTTGGAGGATACTATTTTCCAAATGGCGGTAATGTCTATGTCAATAAGACATACCGCCAGTCCAGCAACGATGGGAACAATAGCAATGATGATTACAACCACTTTTTCCTAACCATGACCGTACCGACCGGAAGTTATAGTGCCTTTGAGCTTTGGTTGAGTCACGGAAGCAAGCCTGTGAATGGCAGCTACAGCTATGTGATGCTGCCGGAAAAGAGCGTGGCAGAAACAGAGAACTACACGAAGAATCCGGATATTAAGATTCTGAAGAATACCACTTCTCTTCACGTTGTACAGGAGAAAAAACTGGGCATTACCGCAATGGTATTCTGGAAGGCAGGAACCTACGGTGATATTACCGTAGATCAGCCCATGATCCTCATGGTGCAAGAGAAGGACGGAAGGTACTTGCTTTCTGCCAGTGATCCCACGCAAAAACTCGCAGGCGGAAAAATCACCATCAACCGCGCACTGTGTGCATGCAAACTGGACAGCGAAATTAGCGTCAGCGGTACGGAGAAAACGGTTTTGTCCGTAGATTTCAGCAAGTGTGGCGGAAAGTCGGTTTCAGCTGAGTTTTCTACCGAAACACAGTCCAAGGAGCTTATGTTCGACTTTAATGCAAAGACTGCCGCAAAATACCGGTCTGAAACATACGGCTATATGGATTATTCCAAGGCCGCAAACTGGGCAACAGCATATCTGGATGGACAAAAAGCAAAGGTGTCGGACGCAATGCTTGTCCTGCCTCTGACGACACGTGTTGATGGGAGCGGTCAGCCCTCTGCAAATTCCACGATTATTTCCCCCTCCGATTCCGTGGATCATTATGGCTGGTCATCGGATGTAACAAAGGCAAACTTCTTGAATTTTGACCCATCGGATGCAGAGATCTTCCAACTCCGATTGAAGCTGGAGGATGCGGTTCATGTGGGGAATTACCAACAGGGAATTTATCTGAACTACCTTGTAGACGGGGAGCCTGTTTGGAATGATTCCACATTAGGAAGCAATGTCTATAACGAAACCCTTAAGCTCACAATTGATGATGCTTTCCTTGCCGGTGGTGCCAAAGAAGGGCAATTCGTTACCCTCACCATGTCGCTGAAGGGAAAGAAATTCACAACAGCAGAGAAAATTTCCGGCCTAAAGATAAAATTCGGATATCTCCATGGAGGCAAGGCAACCATCGACTACATTTATATCGGCCCCAAAACAGAATCCCTGTACTTTGGATTCGACAACGGCGGTGGCTCGGACCGCTATCAAGAAGGTGCCTATGGCGGTTACGACTATGATGCCCAAGAGGCTCCTGCATGGGCAACAGCTTTGACAGACCAAGTTGGAAAAACATTCTCTGTTGACAATGCAGAAGGAACTCTGACTCTGTATACCTCTTGTGACTATTATGGGACCGAGGGAAAGGATGCTCATTACGGAGCCTATCTTGCCACCTCTGCCCATCCAGGAGGCTTTGCTTGGGTTGGAAATACCAACAGACATTCTCTGTCCTACGATCCATCGGGAGCCGAGATTTTAGAAGTACGGTTCAAGACGGAGAACCTTGTGGCACAGTCCGGGAAAACACCGAAGCTTATCATGCTCACCAATGTGGAAACCGATGGAATCACCACAAGCAACTATACCTCAGAAGTGCCGTTTTCTCTGAAAAACGGGGAATATCAGATCATACGCATACCCGTTACAGACAGTGTGAAAGCTGCGGATTATATCAAGTCTCTGGGAGTCCGCTTCTGCTATACCAAGGCAGAGAAAGAAGGCTCTGTGGGCAAGATTATCGTAGATTATCTCTATGTAGGAAAGATGGTCGATGCACCGTCAAACTTGTACTTTACTTTTGATGACACAAAGACCGACCGGGAGCGGTACAGTACCACAGCATATGGCAACAACAATTACGATTTTTCCGAGACATGGAAGGGTCGCACCACCGGCTGGTCAAACGGTTCATGGTCTATCACAGATGGTACTTTGACCGTCACACCCGGTGCGGACAAGGATTTTACCAGCATCTATGCCGACTCCGCACAAAGTATGCTACACTTCCGACCAGAGAACGCGGAGTATTTCCAAATTCGGTTTAAGATGTCCGGGTTCCACGGTACCCGTGGCAAGGCTACGATACAGTTCTACCCGACAGCAACAGTAAACGGCGGATACATCTCAAATACGCCGGCAACCTATGACGGAGTATACCTGAACAGTGATCAGTATATCACTGTGACACAGAAGATCGATCAAGCGGTTCGGGAAATGGCAGAAGCGGAGCGTTTGGTCATCCATTTCTCCGGCTTTTCCAATCCCAAGAATGACAGTGCTTATATCGGCGGAAGCGTAACGGTGGATTATGCCTTCATTGGCAGAAAGGAAGATCTTCCGATACCACTATATACGGTGATCTTCAAAGATGCCGACGGCAGGGTTCTTGCAACACAGGAAGTCCAAGAAGGAAGCCTATCTTCATATACCGGAGCCACACCTACCAAAGCATATGACAGCGCATATCATTACAGCTTCAAGGGCTGGGATAAGCCTCTGACCAACATTACCGCTGATACTACTATCACCGCAACCTATACCGCCACGGCTCACAGCTATACCTACAGCAAGGTGGATGCTACCAACCATAAGGCTGCCTGCTCCTGCGGTTACAGCAGAACTGCGACCCATATCCATGTCTACACAAAGGTAAATGCTCTGCTCCATAGGGTTGCTTGCAAGGACTGTCAATATAGTGCGGAAGTATCTCACAGTTATGAAAATGGTCTGTGCATCTGCGGACAGGAAGAAATAAAAGAGCCGGTCTTGGAAACAACGTGGAAGATGGGGCACACACTGAACCTTGCGAGTGACATTTCTGTGAACTTAGTGGTTCCCAAGACCCTCCTTGCAGGCTTTGACATGGCTACGGTCTATGTGGAGAGCACTGTGGAAGTCTACGGGGGCAACGAAAGGACAGGAACGCAGACCATCCGCGTTGAGCCTTTGGACAACGGCTATTTCTACTACTTCACATTAGACGGCCTTACGGCTGTACAGATGAACGATCAGATCTCCTCCGTTCTCTACGGCACAAAGGACGGTCAGCCCTATCATTCTCCCGTAGATGAATACAGCATTGCCGCCTATGCCTACGCTCAGCTGAATAAGACAGGCATTGCACAGAGCCTCAAGACCCTATGTGCTGACCTGCTCCGCTATGGCTCCAAGGCACAGATCTTCAAGGCTTACCGTACAGACAACCTTGCAGACAGCACCATGACCGAGGAACAGAGAGCATATCTGTCCGACATAGAGGCTGTGACCTTCGGCAATACCAATGTTACCCTCAACGACCTGGACAATGCTCCCATTGACTGGACAGGGAAGGCTCTGAGTTTGGAATCCAAGGTTGCTTTGCGGTTTATGTTTAAGCCGGGCAGCTACACAGGCAGCCTGTCCGAGCTGAACCTCCGCGTGTCCTATGAGGATATCGGCGGCAACCCCAAAACCGAAACGGTGGGACAGCCCGAGGTCTACAGCGAAAATATGGGCATCTACGTCTTTACCGTAGACCATCTCCTGGCCGCGGAGCTACGCAGTGTCGTATCCGTGCAGGTCTGTAACGGAGATACTCCCGTTTCCTGCACCCTGCAATACAGTGCCGACACCTACGGCAATAACAAGACCGGCACACTCTTAGACCTGTGCAAGGCTCTCTTCGCCTACTCTGACAGCGCAAAGGCCTACTTCGCATAAAGCCTGATTTAAAAAGCAGAGCCCCACCATTTCAGCGGAAGTGGTGGGGCAAAGTTTAAGTATAAGAGGGATAATATGGGAAAATATAGGCTTGAAATGTATGAAAACTATGGTAGAATAAAAGTATATTTACCGGAAAGGTGGAAGAAATATGCGATTTCAGGAATTCTTTAGGCTTCGGATCCCGGCCTTGGTTCTGATCCTCTGTTTCGTCCTACAGATTGCACCTGCATGGGCTGGGGCGAAAGGGGACGATAAGCCCGATACCAAGTCTGTAACCCCTTCAGCAACGGTCAGCCAAATAGACGAGCTTTTCACAACCAGATCTTGGGGACAGCACCCTCGTATTTTGGCAAACGGTGATGACTTTAACAGGATCCGTAAGGATCTGGAGACGGATCCCTATTTGCAGACCTGGTATGCTCGGATTTATCAGTACTGTGTTGCACAACTTTCGGAACCTGTTGTGGAGTACCAGATCCCCGATGGTGTCCGACTCTTGGGTGTGTCCAGACTGGCAAGCTACCGCATTACTTGGATGGCTTTCCTGTATCAGATAAACGGAGAACAGCGGTTTGCTCAGCGAGCTGTGGAAGAGCTTTTGCAGGTGTGTTCTTTCTCTGATTGGAACCCCAGCCATTATCTGGATGTTGCCCAAATGTGCTATGGTGTAGGTATCGGCTATGACTGGCTGTACCATTATATGTCCGATGCACAGAGAAAAACCGTATCCAAAGCCCTTTACAATCTGGCAATTTCCCAACAGCAGGATCAGACCAAGAGCACCTACCTCCGTACCAACAGTAACTGGAACCCTTGGTGTAATGCAGGTCTTTCTGTTGCGGCCTGTGCCATTTACGAAAGCTATCCCTCCCAGTGTAGTTATATCCTTTCCAAAGCAGTGACCAATGTGCAGAGTCATAATGCAACCCTAACCCCTGCCGGCTCCTATGCAGAAGGGCCGGGCTACTATCAGTTGGGTGCAGGCTTTATGGTCATCCTCATGGAGACCATGCGTAGCGTTTTGGGTACGGATTTCGGTCTATCCGACATGGAGGGCATTAAGGAATCCGGCCGGTATCTCTTGGCTATGAACGGCTACAGCAATACATTTAACTTCGGTGACGGCAATGCATCTCTTATGGATGGGGCACTGCTCCACTGGTATGCCAACCGCTTCAATATGCCGGAGCTGTCCCTGTATCAGCGTTCCATGCAGAGTACCAGCGTTATGTATGACGAATATCTGGCTATGATCTGGTATTCTCCCGCCTTGGTAGAGGGGATGTCTTTGAATGAGAGACAGCCTGATCACTTCCTCCTCAGTGACGAGTATGAGAGCATTGCTTCCTTCCGTGGTTTCGGTGGGGATGCGACACAGATCTATACCGCCATGAAATCCGGCATGAACAACAACAGCCATACGGACTTAGACGTTGGAGACTTTGTTCTGGAGGCTCTGGGAGAACGGTGGATCACAGAAATGGGATCCGACAACTATAATCTTCCCGGATATTCCAGCCGTTTAGAGGACAGCAAACGCTGGACCTATTACCGCAAACGTGCAGAGGGACAGAATACTCTGGTGGTCAAACCGGGAACCTCCGGGGGACAGGCCTTTAATGCCAAGTGTCAGATGGTTTCTTACGAAAGTGCATACGACGGCGGCTATGCCGTTGTGGATATGCTGGATGCCTACGATAACTACGGGGTGACCCAGAGTAAGAGAGCCCTTGCTCTCTTTGACAATCGAAGCAGAGTTTTGATTCGGGATGAGCTTAAGATCAGTTCCGCTTCCGTGGTTTACTGGTTTGCCCATACAGAGGCAGAAATTTCTATTTCCGCAGACGGCAAAACCGCTGAACTTACCAAAAATGGTAAAAAACTCATTGCCCAAATCGCAGAGCCGTCCAACGCTACATTTACCTCTATGACCGCCGATCCTCTCAGCACATCTCCTGCGTCCGTATCCGGAGAAAATTCCAGAGAAGGATTCCGTAAGTTGGCCATTTGCCTGAAAAATGTGACCAATGTCAACATTTCCGTTGTTTTTACCCCTGTTTTAGAGGAAGGGGATCGGAACAAAACTCTGCCTACCACTACCATTGCTAACCTAAAAACCCTCCTCAATGCCTATGAGCCGGGAACCACCCTGAAAACCAACTCCGATGGTGTCTACGAGATCTATGATACAGAAGATCTCATGTGCTTTGCCTCTATGGTCAACAGCGGTACCAGCTTCTACGGGAAACAGGTTCGTCTCATGGACGATATCGACCTGAAGGGGCGTACTTTTGCCCCCATTGGCGGTAGCGGCACAAGTAACAGCTTCCGTGGCACCTTTGACGGCAACGGTCATGTGGTGAAGAACCTGTTTATCAACCAATCCGGGGTGGGCTCTACAGCTTTCTTCGGCAGAACCTCCGGTGCCACCATTAAAAACTTCGGTATCGAAAGCGGCACCATCTATTGCGGAGATAAATCCGGTGGCTTGACAGGCCTTTCCTCCTCCATTACCATTGAAAAATGCTTCAATAAGGCCAAGGTCATTTCTTCCGCAGGACAGTGCGGTGGCTTGGTAGGACAGATCGGCGGAACCAACACCATTACGGATTCCTACAATTATGCCGATATTACAAGCACCGCAGGCATTGCAGGTGGTATTGTGGGCTATGCCGCCAGTGCTACCACTATGACTCTGACTAATTGCTACCACATGGGGGAATTGTCCGACAGTTTAGGTCGTTGCGGTCTCATTGGCTTCTATAACACCACTGCAGAAAATCTGCTGGTTACCAAGGTCACGGTGAATAACTGCTATGCAACTACAGCCATTAAGAGCAGTGCAGTGACCGATAACGGCACCTTGGAAAGCTATACCAATTGCTCCAGGCTGTCTGTAGCGGAAATGCCTGCCATGGCAGTGACTCTCGGCAGTAGCTTCCTATACGACTGCGAGTACGAAAATGCCAATGCACCCGTTTTGGCTTGGCAGTGCGATACCACCATCCCCAAGGATCTGGTTATCCAGACGGCGGCACAGCTTCGCCTTTTTGCCTACAAGGTCAATACCGGTACTACCTATAGCGGAAAAACCGTGAGATTAGGCAACAACATCGATTTGGATTCTGTTGAATGGATTCCCATTGGTGGCAATACTGCCGCAAACGGAAGCAAGGGAAAAATCTTTAAGGGAACATTTGACGGACAGGGCTACAGTATCAGTAACCTTTCCGTGACTGCAAATCGTTTTTATGTAGGCTTCTTCGGCTCTGTGCAGGGTACGGTTCGGAACCTTGGCATCCAAAGCGGTCGCGTGATCGGTGAGAAGAAGGTAGCGGGACTTGCGGGCTACTTCTCCGGCACCATGGAAAACTGCTACAACAGAGCCGCTGTTACAGGCGGTAGCCATACCGGCGGTCTTATCGGCTCTCCCGATGCCCTTACCATGGCCAACTGCTACAACATGGGTACAGTAGAAGCCGAACTGGTAGGCGGCGGTCTTATGGGCTGGTTGTCCGAGAGCTCTACCGGCTCTGTGATCCGTAACTGCTACAACGGTGGCAGTGTGTCCGGCTCTACTGTAGGCTCCCTTGCGGTGTCTGCTTCCGGTACGGATATCCAATTTATCAACTGCCACGCTCTGACCGGCATCGCCCTCATGGGCGACACTACCGGTTGTACCCTGACCGATTGCACCCGACTTTCCACAGACGATCTGAAGGTCGCATACACCGCTCTGGGAGAAGGCTTCGTTGCGGACAATTACTTCCCGAGTAATGGGGGATATCCCATCCTTCTGCGGTCTGTATATGTGGGGGAACCCCTTCCCACCTTGACTCCCAATGGAGAAGGCATCTACGAGATCCATACAGCCCAAGATCTGCGAGCCCTTTCTTACATGGTCAATGTAGGGAAGAAAACCTTTAGCAAAGAGACCGTCTTGCTCTGCGCAGACATTGACCTTGGCCATGAGGAATTTGTCCCCATTGGCGGCAACATCGGTGTAGAGGGACAGGCAAAGGGTACGTTCTCCGGCACCTTTGACGGCGGTGGACATCGGATCTATAACATGGACATTACTACAGGCAATCTCTATGTAGGTCTCTTTGGCTTTGCTTCCTCCGCTACCATTCAAAATGTAGGCATTGAAAGCGGGACCGTGATCGGCTCCGACAAAGTAGGTGCCATCTTGGGTTCCGGTCGGAACTATACCAAAATCATCAATTGCTACAACCGTGCTACGGTTTCTTCCCGAACTGCCATTGGCGGTATCGTAGGCATGCTGGCTTCTTCCGGGTGCCGTGTGCAGAACTGCTATAACGCAGGATCTGTTTCCGGCAACAATACCGTGGGCGGCATTGTAGGCTACTTCGCCAGTGATGCAAAGGATGCCCTCATCGAAAACTGCTACAATCGATCCGATGTGGCAGGTGGCATCATAGGCTCTGTCAATGCTGCAGTTACCACCGCAGAGATCCGCAACTGCTATACCCCGGATACAACGGTTCTTGCAGGCTCTCCTGCAAATCTGATCGTTACCAATTGCGGTCAGATCACTCCCAAGGATCTGCGAGACTATGTTCCCGCACTGGGCGAGGGGTATGATGAGGACTACTTTGTACAGAACAAGCTGTTCCCTGTCTTAGATTGGGAAAATGCAGGCAGAAAAACCACTCTGACCAAGGCAAACGGTGTCTATGAGATCCGTACCGCAGACGATCTCCGATTGGTTTCCTACATGGTTCGTAATGGAGAAAACTTTAGCGGGGATACTCTGGAAATGAGAGCGGATATCGATCTGGAAGGGAAGGCGTGGACGCCTATCGGTGGTGCCAATGAAACCTCCTCCTACCAGTTCCGCGGCACCTTTGACGGCAGAGGGTATCGGATCCATAATCTCAAGTCCAACGAGTCGGACTATGGCTACGGCGGCCTCTTCGGATCTATTAACACCGGAACCATTCGGAATCTGGGTATTGAAAGTGGCATGGTGGTAGGTAGTAAGCGTACAGCGGCCATAGCAGGATATGTAGGTGGCGGCAGTGTGATTTCCAACTGCTACAATAAGGCTACGGTGTATGCACCTACCAATATCGGCTCCTTTGTAGGCTATTTAACCGGCAAGAATATTTGTATTGAAAATTGCTATAATGTGGGCATTCTCAGTTCCAAGTCCTACGGCACCACTGTAGGTGGCCTTATAGGCGGTATTTCAAGCAGTACCACCGGTTTGCGCATTAAAAATTGCTACAGCATTGGGTATTACTATGCCCTCATCGGCACTATGATGGGTAAGGAAGAGGCCGATTGCGTAGTAGAGAACTGCTATGCCGCAGACGGTGTCAACCTGATCCGCCTACAGGAAAAACTGCAATTCGTCAATGCCGGCATTATTGCCGCGGATCAGCTGAGAGCCTATGCTTCCGTCCTTGGTTCCGCATACGAAGATGATACCAAGGGGATCAACAACGGCTATCCCATCCTCACATGGGAAAGCGGATCGGTTTGCTACCATAACTATGGCACCGGTGTGATCACAGCACCGACCTGTACCGTAGATGGCTATACCACCTTTACCTGTTCCCGTTGCGGTCACAGCTACGAGGATAAGGTTGTAAAGGCAATAGGTCACAGCTATGAAGGTAGCGTTACCAAAGCTCCCACCTTTACTGCCAAGGGCACCGTGACCTATACCTGTAAGAATGACAAGACCCATACTTATACAGAGGATGTGGATGTCCTCCGTAAGTCCCTGTTCTTCGACTTCGACAACAGCAAGGCGGCACAGGAGCGGTACGAGAACTATGTCTATAATTTTGCAGATTTTGATACCGCAGATGCATGGCGCGGCAGAACCCAAGGCCTGAGAGAAGGCTATCTGTCCATAGACACTGCCGAAAGCACCCTTACCGTAACGCCTAAGGTTACGGGCTTCAACTCCATTTATGCCGACTCTGTGAACCTCGATCTGAACTATGATCCTGAATATGCAGAGTATTTCCAGATGCGGTTTAAGGTTACGGGACTCGTAGGCACCAAGCCGAAAGCATCGGTACACTTCTACTACTCTACGGACAATTCCTACATTGCCGCAACGGCAGTTCCCGTGGATGTGAGCTATCTCAGCTCCGGGGAATACATTGTGGTGACGGGACAGATCCAGGATGCCGTCCGAGAGCTGGAAGAGGTCAACCGTGTGATCCTTCATTTGACAGGCTTTACTGCGGAAGAGGATCTGGATGCAGTGCTGACCTTTGACTATGCCTTTGTAGGACCCTATGAAGAACTACCTACCAAGACCTCCTTATTCTTCGACTTTACGGATAAGGAAGCGGATCGGATCCGCTACAACAGCAGAACCTACGGCTATACCAACTTTGACGATCTTTCTAAACTGAACTGGTCTTATCCCACATCCGGGGTCAGTGCGCTCATTGCCGACAGTGCCAACGATACTGTTACCATTCAGGCAAAGGGAACCTTCAACGCCTCCTCTTGGCCTGCGGTATATATGGATACCTATGATGCCGGCAATAAGAATGCATACCCCTTGCACTTTGATCCCTCCGAAGCGGAATATTTCCAAGTCCGCTTTAAGATGAAGAACTTCCGTGTCGGTGAAACGGAAACCACTAACGAAGATGGTTCCGTGACCACCAATGTGGTCAATCCCTATCTAAAGATCAGCTATACAGAAACCGGATCCACCACCAGTACAAGCGGAACAAGGGATTATAAGGATCACGCAGCCTATATCAA
The DNA here is from genome assembly GCA_045644345.1 of Faecousia sp. Taxonomy (GTDB): domain Bacteria; phylum Bacillota; class Clostridia; order Oscillospirales; family Oscillospiraceae; genus JAZOXB01. Next base: position 24,742 of record JAZRGR010000065.1, read on the forward strand.
TTCCGACAACTGGATCGTTGCTACCGTGCCTCTGAACAGTGCTTTTAAGAGCGCAACGGAGATCACTCGATTGCGCCTGTATTTCGGCGGCATCGAGAGCATTTCCGAGACCTTAGTGGGCGAGATCGCCGTTGACTATATCTTTGTAGGCAAGTTTGAAGACCTTCCCACCCCTGCCTATACCGTTACCTTTGTAGACGACAGTGGTAAGACTTTGGCAACCCAGTTGGTAAACCGAGGGGAATCCGCAACCTATACGGGAAAGACCCCCACTAAGGCAAGCGATGCTACCAACCACTATACCTTCGAGGGTTGGGACAAGGCACTGACGGATATTACCGCAGACACCACCATTACCGCAACCTTTACAGGGGAAGCTCACAGCTATACCTATGCTACCGCAGATACTGCCAACCACAAGGGGACCTGTTCCTGTGGCTATAGCAAGTCCGAAGGTCACAGCTACACCTACAAGGCAACCAAGAACCCCACAACTTCTGCAACCGGCACCCTGACGGGAACCTGCTCTGCTTGCAGCGGAACTGCCACGATAACCTTACCCAAGCTGAACACTACGGATTACACCAAGACCACCACCAAGGCTCCTACCTGTACCGCCACCGGCACAGATAAGTACACTTGGAAGACCACGACCTACGGTACTTTCTTCTTCAATGTCACCACCAAGGCCAAGGGTCATACGGAAGTCATCGATAAGGCAGTTGCTCCCACCTGTACTGCTACCGGCCTCACAGAGGGCAAACACTGCTCTGTATGTAACGCAGTTCTCACTGCCCAAGAAACCGTATCAGCTCTGGGACACGCTTACAACAATGTAGTGACTGCACCCACTTGTACCGCAGAGGGTTACACTACCCATACCTGTTCTCGTTGCTCCGACAGCTATGTAGATACCAAGGTTTCCGCGACCGGTCACAGCTACGACAGTGGTACCGTTACGACGAAGCCTACCTTTACAGAGAAGGGGATTCTGACCTATACCTGCGTACATGACAAGACCCACACCTACACAGAAGACATGGATACTCTCAGCAAGTCCCTGTTCTTCGACTTCGACAACAGCGATGAGGCACAGGAGCGGTATCAAAACTATGTCTACAATTACAAGAACTTTGATACCCCCGAAGCGTGGCGTGGCAGAACCCAAGGCCTGAGGAACGGCAATCTGACTATGGACACTGCTACAAGCTCTGTGACTGTTACCCCCAAGGTTACGGGCTTCAACTCCATTTATGCCGACTCTGTGAACTTCGATCTGAATTACGACCCCGAGTATGCAGAATACTTCCAGATGCGGTTCAAGGTTACAGGTCTTATTGGCACCAAACCCAAAGCATCGGTACATTTCTACTATTCCACGGATAATTCCTATGTCATTGGGAAGGCAGTTCCCTTTGATGTGAGCTATCTCAGTTCCGGGGAATATATTGTCATTACGGGACAGCTCCAGGAGGAGATCCGTCAGCTGGAAGAGGTCAATCGTGTACTCCTCCACATTACCGGTTTCACGGCAGAAGAGGATCTGGATGCAGTGCTGACCTTTGACTATGGTTTCGTAGGCCCCTATGACGAACTGCCCATCAAGGATTCGATCTACTTCGATTTCGGCAATACCGAGGCGGATCGGGAACGATACAACAGCAGAACCTACAGCTATGTGCAGTTTGATAGCGAGACCGAAAATTATTGGGGCTTCTCATCCGCTGTGGTCAGCGGAATTACCGTAGACAACACTGCCGGAACCGCTACCCTAAAGGCAAAGGGCACTTTAGAAGAGACAACTTGGCCTGCGGTCTATATGGACACCAAAATGGGATCCACAGGGAACAAGAGTCCCTTGCACTACGATCCTTCCGAGGCGGAATACTACCAGATACGCTTTAAGATGAAAAATTTCCGAATCGGAGATGAGATCATAGAAAACGAAGATGGTACCACTACGAGCCATGTTGTGACCCCCTATTTGAAGCTGTCCTTCTTTGCAGACGGATCCACCTCTGCGGTAGCCGGAACAAGCGACTTTAGGGGCCACGCAGAATATATTGATTCCGATACATGGTTTGTTGCAACAGTACCCCTGAGAGCTGATTTCAAAAATGCCAAGGAGATCAATCGCGTGCGGATCTACTTCGGTGGTATAGAGAGTATTTCCGAGACTCAAGTAGGCGAAGTGAACATCGATTATATCTTTATTGGAAAGCTTTCGGATCTGCCTACTCCGGCCTATACCGTCACCTTTGTAGACTGCCGTGGCAAGACTTTGGCAACCCAATTGGTAAATCGAGGGGAATCCGCAACCTATACAGGGAAGACTCCTACCAAAGCCTATGATGAGACCAATCATTACACCTTTAAGGCTTGGGATAAGGCTCTGACCAATATTACCGGGGACACGACCATTACAGCAACCTTCACCGCAACGGCACATGCATGGACCTACAGCAAGGTAGATGCCACCAATCACAAGAATACCTGCACCTGTGGGTATAGCAAGAACGAAGCACACACTTATACCTATAAGGCAACCAAGAACCCCACTACCTCTGCAACGGGCACCCTGACGGGAACCTGCTCCAAGTGTAGCCAAACAACTACCGTGACGCTGCCTAAGCTGAACACGACGGATTACACCAAGACGGTAACTACGGCTCCCACCTGTACTGCTGTAGGCACAGACAAGTACACCTGGAAGGTTACGACCTACGGATCCTTTAGCTTCAATGTTACAACAAAGGCTAAGGGGCACACTGAGGTAATAGACAAGGCAGTGGCGGCAACCTGTACAGCTGCCGGAAAGACCGAGGGCAAGCATTGCTCTGTATGTAATGCAGTTCTTGTGGCTCAGGAAGCCATTCCTGCAAAGGGGCACAGCTACACATACACTACCCTTGAGACACAGAGCCACACCGTAGGCTGTGAGAATTGCGATCTGTCCGAGACAGCTCCCCACAGCTACGAAAACGGTATTTGTGTCTGCGGAGAGAAGGAAATCAAGGAGGCCGTAGAAGATGCCTCCTTGAAGCTGAACCATAGTCTGAACCTTGCAAGTGATATTTCTGTGAACTTAGTGGTTCCCAAGACCCTCCTTGCAGGCTTCGACATGGCTACGGTCTATGTGGAGAGCATCCTGGAGACCTACGAGGGCAACGAGAAGACAGGAACACAGACCATCCGTGTGGAGCCTGTGGACAACGGCTATTTCTACTACTTCACCTTAGATGGTCTCACCGCCGTGCAGATGAACGACAAGATCACCTCCATCCTCTATGGTACCAAGGACGGTCAGCCCTATTATTCTCCCGTGGATGAATACAGCATTGCTTCCTACGCTTACGCTCAGCTGAACAAGACGGGCATTACAGAGAGTCTGAAGATCCTCTGTGCAGACCTGCTCCGTTACGGCTCTAAGGCACAGATCTTCAAGGCTTACAGAACCGACAGCCTTGCTGACAGTGCCATGACTGAGGCGCATAGAGCATACCTGTCCGATGTCGAGACCGTGACCTTCGGCAATACCAATCGGATCCTGAATGATCTTCCCAACGCTCCCATTACCTGGGCAGGGAAGTCCCTGAACTTAGAATCCAAGGTGGCATTGAAGTTCGTGTTCAATATGGGCACCTATGCAGGCAAGCTGTCCGATCTGAGCCTCCGCGTTTCCTACAAGGATGCTTACGGGAATCAAAAGTCCGAGATCCTTGCCAACCCCGAACCCTACGGACAGGGGAAGGGAACCTATGTCTTCACCCTGGATACCCTCTTAGCCGCCGAGCTCCGTACTGTGGTATCCGCACAGATCTACGCAGGAGATACCCCCGTATCTGCAACCCTGCAGTACAGCCCCGACACCTACGGCAACAACAAAACAGGCACCCTCTTAGACCTGTGCAAAGCCCTGGTTGCCTACAGCGACAGTGCGAGGAGCTACTTCGCCTAACAACTATATTCCAATAAGCTAAGGCTCTGTGAACTCTTCGGATCTCACAGAGCCTTTTCCGGAATTTTCACATACAACGCCCTGTGGGGATTTTATACTGAGTTTCTTTAAAAAGTAGACATTCGCAAATGGTTACTTTTTATACTCCTTCAGGGCGTAGAAGCTCGTGTGATACGCTTTATGTGCCGAAAGGTACAAAAAGATTCGATTAGAAGTTGTCTGCTTTTAATTGAATAATAGTATTATAATGTGTACTGAACAACGCAAATGTCCTTGAAAGGCAATGCTTTCAGGACTGTATGCGTTGTTCAGTACACATTATATAATTTGGGATAGTGGATTTTCTTGATGCATTGACATCGTTGGGTTACTGTGGTAAAGTGAATATAGGATCATACTGGGAGAGAGTTATATGGTTAATACTACTATCTGATTAAAAGTATGCTTTTAATCAGATAGCCAACGCCTGACGGCGTTGCGTTTTTGCGATTATAAGGTAGGAATCGCGAAAACACGTCTCATACAATCTCCGATGCGCTTCGCGCAATTAAAATGACATTTATGTCATTTTAATTGGAGATTAGTATAATATGTGTGAAGTGCGTAATATTGGAATATAGTTATTGCATTGGTTTGTGTGTTAAAATGATCTGTAAATTTTTTTGAAATGAGGGATGATTATGAGAAAAAAGATATCTGTTTGCTTGATTTTTGTCGTTCTGTTAGGTTTAATATCACCCGGTATTTCGGCGGTGTATACCGGAAACTATTCAACAGATATGCTACCTTCTGCTACAGCACAGGAGATTCATGAATTATTTCTGTCAAGATCTGAGAACATTCATCCCAGAATCTTGGCAAGCGAAGAAGACTTTCTTCGGATCCGTAGGAACATAGAAGAGGATGATTACTTAAAGACCTGCTATGCTCGAGTCTATCTGTATTGTGAGGAAGAACTCTCCCGGCCGGTATCGGCATACCTATTGCCCGATGGAACACGTCCCTCCAATCTCTGCAAAATGATCAGTCAGAGAGTTTCGTGGATGGCTATGCTCTATCGGATTACAGGGGATGGGCGATTTGCAGAGCGTGCCATTGCTGAAATGCTGTCTGTGGCAGCCTTTCCTACATGGAAGCTTGGTAATTTCTTGGATATTGCACAGATTGCATATGGTGTTGGACTTGGATATGATTGGCTGTATTATGAAATGACTCCCTCGGAGCGACAGAGCATTTCCAAAGCTCTCTATGAATATGCTGTTGCCCCTGCGGAAGGAGACTGGTTTAAGACCCTGACTTCTAATTGGAATCCATGGTGTCACGGTGGTGTGACCATAGCAGCTTGTGCCATATATGAGGATTACCCTGCAGAATGTGCCGCTTTTTTAGCCGGAGCGGTTCAAGACATCCGTAAGTCCTTAGAGATCCTTGCTCCAATGGGAGCGTATCCTGAAGGACCGGCTTATTCTCAGGTCGGATCTTTATTTTCTGCTTTGTTCTTTGAGTCCTTTGAAACGGTTTTAGGGACAGATTTTGGTCTTTCCGAGCTGATCGGATTTAAGGAATTTGGGAAATATCTTCCGGCTATGACAGGCTTTGTGAACAGTTTTAACTTTGGAGACGGCGGAGAGCAAATCTTAGATGGAGCTGTTCACCACTGGTTTGCAAAACGATATCATATGCCGGAATTGAGCTTGTATCAAAAGAAAGTTCAGACGGAGTCGTGGGACGAGCATCTTGAGTTACTTTGGTATGACCCCGATTTGGTGGCAAATTATGATTCCGGAGAAGAACGGCTGGACTACTTGATGTATAGCAATGAAGGACAGAGCGTTGCATCTTTCCGCAGTAATCCTGAGGATGCTTACCAGATCTATACAGCTATAAAGAGTGGCTATAACGGCACAAGCCATACAGACATGGATGTTGGTACTTTTGTTCTTGAAGCTATGGGAATTCGGTGGATCACGGAATTGGGTGCAGATGATTACGGCATACCGGGCTATGGGACCTTTGATAATGTATATGGGTATGGTGAGGACAACAGTAGATGGAAGGTCTATCGCAAACGGACAGAGGGGCAGAATACGCTTTTGGTGAATCCCTCGCAGCGAGGTGGCCAGGATGCAAATGCTCTGTGCCAGATCACAGATTACCGAAGCTCCTATAACGGTGGGTATGCGATTGTGGATATGTTGGATGCATATGACTCTTATGGGGTGGATTCTATCTGCCGAGGAGTCTCTCTGTTCGATGATCGAAGCCGTGTTTTGCTCCGTGACGAGATCACCTGCGAGAGCGCATCGGAGATATATTGGTTTGCGCATACCAAGGCCCAAATTACCCTGTCCGCTGATGGTAGAACCGCTGAGCTGAGCCAAAACGGTAAAGCTCTCTTGGCACAGATCGTGGAGCCTGCAAACGGCAGATTTACGACTATGGCGGCAGATCCGCTCCCTTCCTCTCCTGTAATCACCGGAGAATACAGCCGGCAGGAATACAGAAAGCTTGCCATTCACTTAGAAGATGTAATTACCACAGCCCTTACAGTGGTCTTTACTCCTGTCCTGTCTCAGAAGGATCGGCAAAAGATGCCTATTTCTGTCCCTTTGACAGATTTTGAGAGTTTGGCAGTATCCTATGAGCCGGGTACTGTTCTGCAGGAACAAAGCGGTGTATATGAGATTTGCAACGCTGAAGAACTCATTGCTTTCTCTCACATGGTCAATAGTGGAAACAGTTTCTATGGAAAGACTGTTAGGCTTATGAACGACATAGACCTTTCGGGAAGATCCATGGATCCCATTGGCGGAGGGAGGTGGGGAAAAGCCTTCCAAGGAACCTTTGACGGAAACTGCCATGTGGTGAAGAATGTTTGTATGTTTCACCCGGGGCTTACACAGACCGGCTTCTTTGGATACTTATATGGAGCGAAAATTCGGAATTTTGGGATTGAAAGTGGCATTGTATTTGGCGGAAAAACCACCGCTGCGCTGGCAGGAATTGCTCATAACACATCCTTTGAGAATTGCTTCAACAAGGCTCCTGTCATAGGGAATGGTGGGCATATCGGTGGAATTGTCGGGCAACTCAGCGGAATATCCACCATTACAAACTGCTATAACAATGGAGATGTTCTTAATAGTGCCTATATAGCAGGAGGTATTGTAGGTTATGTATCCAGCGGAGCTACTGTTGAGATTGCAAACTGCTATCATAGGGGAATGTTGGAGGATTCCGCTGATCGTTGCGGTTTGATCGGATTTTATAATACTACGGTAGAGAACATGCTCCCTAAGTCTGTTATTCTTCGTAATTCCTACGCAACCACACCATTGAAATGTGGTGAAATGCTCTCGGTTCCTGAAATAGAGACCTATGAAAGTGTTGCACAACTGACCGAGACGCAGATGATGGCAAAGGCAGTAACTTTGGGAGTCTCTTTTATGGATGATTGTGAGCAGACGAATGGGGGATATCCGGTATTATCCTGGGAAAGTGATGTGACAATGCCCCATGATCTTATTTTGAAAACCGAGTCCCAGCTACGCTTGTTGTCCTATTTGGTGAATAGCGGAAAGAACAGCTTCTATAAGCAGACAGTGAAGTTGGGCTGTGATGTGGATTTAGGTTCTCGGGCATGGCATCCCATTGGTGGGAACATGGCAACAGATATTGCAGGGAAGGCTTTTAGCGGAACCTTTGACGGACAAGGCTACAAGGTGAAAAACCTTTCCGTAGTAACAGATCGTTATATGGTGGGTTTCTTCGGCTCTGTTTATGGAACCATTCGGAATTTTGGTATTGAAGGAGGCGTGGTAGTCGGAAAGGATAAGGTAGGAGGCATTACCGGTCACTTGATTGGCTCACTTGAGAACTGCTATAACAAAGCATCTGTAAAAGGAAATAGCTTGATTGGAGGTCTGGTAGGTATATCCGGAAAGTCTGCCTTTAGCAATTGCTACAACACAGGATCTGTAACTGCAACCCATATGGCAGGAGGACTTATAGGTTACTTCTTCTCCGCTTCAAGCGGATCTAAACTGACCAATTGTTATAATGCAGGTTCAATTGCGGGAAATAGCCCGGGACAGCTTGTGTCAAACATTCACGGCTCAGTTTTAGACATTACTTTTGAAAACTGCTATGCTACCGAAGTGCCTTTTGTCAGCAATACCTCAGACTATAGTATGATAGGAGGGGGAAATATTTCGCCGGAGGACTTGCGCAGGGGGGGCGCCCTTTTAGGAAAGGCGTTCACGTATGATTATCTACGTCCTACTAACAGAGGATTCCCAATTCTAAACGTATTCTTTTACCACATTACTGATAGCCCGGTTCTGACAAAGGACGGGGAGGGGATCTATCATATCCATAATGCAGACGAGCTTTATGCCCTGTCCTATCTTGTCAATGTGGAAAATCACACTTTTACAGGTGAAACTATCTGTTTGGATACAGACATAGATTTACAAAACCGTCTTTGGGTACCTATTGGAGGAAACGCTTCCTATCATGTCTCAGATCCTCCCTCCTTTAAGGGGTGCTTCCGGGGGCAAGGGCACAGGATCCGCAATCTGTCTATTCTATCCGGTAATGACGATGTAGGACTGTTTGGGTATGTGTATGAAGGAACTGTTGAAAATTTGGGTATAGAAAGCGGTCTTGTTTTCGGAGGGAAGTATGCCGGCGGCTTAGTTGGCTATGCTCGCAGTGCGATGATTCGCAACTGTTATAATCGCAGTGGTGTCAACGGGAAGGATTCTGTTGGCGGTATTGCAGGCATTCTGAGTGGTACCGACAGCCTGATTGAAAATTGCTATAATACAGCTTGCATCCTGGGAGATAGCTCTTTCGGCGGACTCCTTGGAACTGTGGGAAACAGAGCAATCAATGCTTCTATCCGAAATGGGTACCACACAGGTCCTAAGGGATGGAGTATAGGAGCTGTCATTACAGGTGCCGTAAATACCACTATAGAGAATACTTACACTCTTTCAGAAAATCCCGGTATGACATCTCAAAGCTCTGTTATTGTAAAAAATTGTGAAGAGGTTTCCTTAGATCAACTTCGTAGTTTGTCCGATTCACTGGGAGGAGGATTTGATGAGGATTATTTAGTGCAGAACAGGCTGCTTCCGGTTCTTGCCTGGCAGAATGATGGCTGTAAGACAGAGCTTCCTATAAAGGATGGAAGCTATGAAATCTCCAATGGCCGGGAACTTAGGCTATTATCCTACCTGGTACGAAAGGGCAATACCTTTAACGGAAAACAGATCATTCTCAAGGGGAACATTGATCTGGAGAACAAGCCCTGGCTTCCCATTGGCGGCTATGATGAAAGCCGTGGTTATGCATTCCTCGGCACCTTCGACGGCAGAGGCTACGTAATCCGAAATATGCTGTCTGTGGAAATGGAAAATAATCATTCCGGTCTCTTCGGTCGTGTGTATGGTGGTACGATTAAGAATGTAGGCTTAGAGAATTCTGTTTCTATAGCCAAACAGAACGCAGGCGGTCTTATTGCAAACATGGAAAAGGGCTCCAAACTCCAAAATTCCTATACTACAGCCACTGTCTACGGAAATAGTATGGTCGGTGGTTTGACTGCTACTCTGGGCGGTCCTGATTGCTTGATTGAGAATTGTTACAATGTAGGCTTGATTTCTGCTCAGTATCCTAACAAGATGGCTGCGGGCTTAATTGGATATTTGGCAAGTAGTGCTAAAAATTTTAGGTTGCAAAACTGCTATAATGTAGGGAATTTCTATGGTCTCGTAGGACTGGTCAATGAAGCTGCCGTCAACAATCGTGTCATCAACACCTATGCAGCGGGAAGTACCATGCTTTACAATCTGCCGGAAGGGCTGGTCTCTCAATCTGTGGAGAGACTGTCTTCAGCAACTTTGAAGACCTATGAGGAAACCCTTGGAACTGCATTTGATAAGGATGTTTTTGGGGTGAACCGTGGATACCCTATTCTTTCCTGGCAAAGTGGAAGAGAATGCTTCCATGAATATTCTACAGAAAGTGATGGCAATGCTACTCATTCCACCATCTGCAGCAGATGTGGAAAGCGTACTACGGAGCTCCACAGTTGGGGGAATGGGACTATCATTGAGGAACCTTCTTGTGTAGAGTCCGGTAATACTGTATTTTCTTGCACGGTCTGCAAAGAAGTAAAGTGCGAAACCATAGCAGCTTACGGACATAACTACATCTACACCGGTATCAATGGACAGATTCATAGGATCACTTGCGGGAACTGTGATCTTATCACCGAAGCCTATCACACCTATACGGATGGTTACTGCATCTGTGGCGAATCAGAGCACAAAGAGCCTGTAACGGATCCAAAGCTCATGTTGGTCCACAGCTTAAATTTGGCAAGTGATATTTCCGTAAACCTTGCGGTATCCAAAGCAAATCTGAGAGGCTTTGATATGGATACTGTGTATTTGGAGAGCTCCATAGACATCTATGAGGGTAACGAAAAGATTGGTATTACCATCATACGAATCGAGCCGGTGGAAAGTGAGTACTACTATTATTTCACCATGAACGGATTGACTGCTGTGCAGATGAATGATACGATCACCTCCACACTCTACGGCACGAAGGACGGGCAGCGCTATTGTTCCCCTGTGGATGTTTACAGCATTGCAGCCTATGCATATTCTCAGATGAATAAGACCACAATAGGCGACCACCTCAAAACTCTCTGTGCTGACCTACTCCGCTATGGCGCAATGGCGCAGAATTACAAGAACTACCGCACAGACGCCCTTGCAGATGCCAATATGACAGATGCCCACAGAGCCTATCTGTCTGACATTGACGCTGTAACCTTCGGAAATACCAATCAGATTCTTAACCATCCCGACAATGCTCCTATTACATGGGCAGGCAAGGCACTGAATTTGGAATCCAAGGTAGCCCTTAAGTTTATCTTCAACCCTGCAGGCTACCACGGTGATGTGAAGGATCTGACTCTCCGTATTTCTTATGAGGATGTAAACGGCGACCGGAAAAACGTTACTCTTGGTGATCCGGAACTGTATAACGAGGCAATGGGCTACTATGTCTTTACCTTTGATGGTCTGTTAGCCGCAGAACTGAGATCGGTGGTATCTGCACAGATTTATGCAGGGGAGACGCCCGTGTCCTGCACCCTGCAGTACAGCGCCGATACCTACGGCAACAATAAAGCAGGCAACCTCTTAGACCTGTGCAAGGCTCTCTTTGCCTACTCCGATTGTGCAAAGGCCTACTTTGCGAGTGATACCAAGTTTCATTAGAAAGTAGACAACTGTGATATCTGTATTCTATAGCGCGTAAGAGCGTAGAAACCGGCATGATACTGAGTTTCTTTAAAAAGTAGACATTCGCAAATGGCTACTTTTTATAGCCCTTCAGGGCGTAGAAACTCGTATGAGACGCTTTTTGTGCCTTTCGGTACAAAAAGATTCAATTAAAAGTTGTCTACTTTTAATTGAATAATAGTATTA
>JAZRGR010000066.1:0-24132 GCA_045644345.1 Faecousia sp.
GACATTAAGGTTGAAATCTGCTCCAAGTGCCACCCTTTCTATACCGGCAAGCAGAAGCTGGTTGACACCGGTGGACGTGTTGACCGTTTCAACAAGAAGTTCGGTCTGAAGTAATGAGACAAGCTCGCACCGTATCGGTGCGGGCTTTTGTCGTTTTTTCAGAGAACATAAGGAGATTTTATGGAACAATTGGATCGTGTGGTTGCCGAAAAGGCCATCCTTGTGGGATTGAATGCCGATTGCTTCAAGGCTGAGGAAACCGCTACTTATGAAACGTTAGACGAATTAGAGGCACTGCTGGAGACTGCAGGGGGCACCTGCGAGGCTAAGGTCTTGCAGAATCGCAAGACACCGGATCCTCACAGCTTTATCGGTGAGGGAAAGGCGCAGGAGGTCTGCGAGCTCCTGGAGACCACCGGTGCCAATATGGTGATCTTTGATAACGAGCTTTCTCCCTCACAGATCAGAGCCTTAGAGGAGATCACAGGTGTTACTGTATTGGATCGCAGTGCACTGATCTTGGATATTTTTGCTCAGCGAGCCAAGACGGCAGAAGGCCGTTTGCAGGTTGAGCTTGCACAGTATAAATATGTTCTTCCCCGACTGTCCGGCATGGGCAAATCCATGTCTCGCTTAGGCGGTGGTATCGGTACCCGAGGTCCCGGTGAGACCAAGCTGGAAACAGACCGACGTCACATCCGTGAGCGGATCAACCGTTTGCAGGAAGAACTGGAGGCTGTACGTAAGGTCAGGGGGGTACAGAGAGAGCGGCGGCAGAAGAACTCTGTCCCTGTGGTTGCACTGGTGGGCTACACTAATACGGGCAAATCTACTCTTTTAAACCTTCTGACCCAGGCAGGCATTCCTGCAAATAACAGACTCTTTGACACGTTGGATACTACAACCCGTCGGTTGCGAATTTCTGACCATTTAGAGGTCTTGCTTTCGGATACGGTTGGCTTTATTGCCAAGCTGCCTCATCACCTGGTAGAAGCCTTCCAGGCGACTCTGGAGGAGCTGCAATATGCAGATCTGTTGCTTCATATGATCGACGCCTCTGACTCGGAGCGAGATGCACATATTGCAGTCGTAGACAAGCTGATCGACAAGTTAGCTAAGCCCGGTGTGCCTGTACTACGGTGTTATAATAAGGTAGACCTCCTTGAGGATCCTACGGATCTGCCTGCAGGAGATATGGATCTGTATCTGTGTGCGCGCAGTGGTGTAGGCTCTAAGGAACTGTTGGAGCGGATCGAGAAGGTGCTGACAGGTACCCTCCATCACGGTGTATTCCTGCTTCCTTATCCGCAAGCCGGTGTGTTAGAGATCCTCCACCGTCAAGCACAGGTGCTCAATACAGAGTATTTGGGTGAGGGGATACTTGTAGAGGCAGTTTGTTCTACGGAGCTCTTTGGCAGATATGGGCAATTCTTGCAGGAGGACCGTTCATGAAGGAATATCGGATCCCGACCAAGGATGCTACCGCCGAATTTATAGAGCGTCGCTCCCGATTCATGGGTCACATCTTCCTTACGGAAACGGAAGAAGAGGCCCTCAAGCGGATCAAGGAAATGCGTGAGAAATACTGGGATGCGACCCATAATGTTTATGCCTATATTATTAAGGACGGTCCTACCCGGTTCTCCGATGACGGTGAGCCCGGGGGGACGGCAGGTATGCCTGTATTGCAGGTGCTCCAGCGTGAAGAGATCTATAACGTAACCTGCGTGGTTACCCGCTATTTTGGAGGTATTCTGTTGGGTGCAGGCGGCTTGGTCCGAGCCTATGCACATAGTGCCAAGATCGGACTGGATGCTGCAGGCAGATCCATGAAACGGGTTTGGAGCAGCATTTACATGCCCTGCCCCTACAGTTGGTTTGAGCGGCTTAAATTAGAGGTTCTTGCTTTTGGGGGCATAGTCCGCAATACAGATTTCGGTATGGATGTAGAGTTTGATCTGCTCCTGCCGGAGGCGCAGACACAGCCGTTTTTAGACCGTGTATATGACATTTCTTCCGGCACTATTGAAGGGATGATCGTAGGACAGGAGTACAGAGCATTTCCTATAGAATGACACAGGAGGGAGCTATGACCATGACAATTCGAGAGGATTTGGAATGGCTTGAGCATCATACTCTCAGTGAGAAGGCACAATTTTCCGATCAGTCCAAGGGGCGGAGCCGTCCGGAGAGAGATGTGGAATTCGACGTCCGTACTTGCTATCAACGGGATTCTGACCGGATCCTCCACAGTAAATCCTTCCGCCGACTGATGCATAAGACTCAGGTGTTCCTGCAACCGGAGGGGGATCATTACCGCACCCGTATGACCCACACCCTTGAGGTGTCGCGGATTGCAAGAACTGTGGCACGCGCCCTTAGACTCAACGAGGATCTAACGGAGGCAATTGCCTACGGTCATGACCTGGGTCATACTCCATTCGGTCATGCGGGGGAGGTCGCTTTGACAGAGGTTATGGGACGTCCCTTCCGACATAACGAGCAATCTCTCCGTGTGGTAGACGAACTGGAGAAAGACGGACAGGGGCTAAATCTGACCTATGAAGTCCGTATGGGTATATTGGGTCACACCACAGGCAGTCCTCTGCCGGAGACACTCGAAGGGCAGATCGTCCGTTTTGCGGATCAGATCGCATATATCAATCATGATATTGATGATGCCATGCGAGCGGGGATCCTAACCAATGAGGATATCCCCAAATCCATATCTGATGTGTTGGGTGACAACCACAGGGATCGGATCAATTCCCTTGTGACCAATCTGATCATTCATAGCCGGCAGAGAGATACGCTGGGTATGGATGAGGAAATATATGCTACTATGCAGGCACTTAGGAGCTTTATGTTCGAGAGAGTCTATAAGAACCCTAAGGCAAAAGGGGAGGAGTCCAAGGCAAGGAGGATCCTCCAACAGCTTTATGAATACTATGTTAAGCATCCTCTGGAGTTGCCCAAGGATTTTCAGCCTCAGCTCAGCTTTGAGGGGATGGAGCGAGTGGTCTGCGATTATATTGCAGGCATGACGGACAAATACGCAATGTTTAAGTATGAAGAAATTTTTATTCCCACTGTATGGAAGGTTCGAGGTTAGGAGGTTGAGAGATGGCATTTCCCCCTGCATTTTTAGAGGAATTGAATCACCGTAACCCTATTGAGGATGTAGTTGGGCAATATGTTTCCCTAACCCGTAAGGGGAGCAATCTCTTTGGCTTATGCCCCTTCCATGGGGAGAAAACAGCATCCTTCTCTGTAGCTGCCGATAAGGGGATCTATTACTGCTTCGGCTGTCACAAGGGTGGCAGTGCAGTCAACTTTATAATGGAGATCGAGGGACTGACCTATCCCGATGCAGTCCGTTTTCTTGCCAAACGGGCAGGGCTGGAGGTTCCCGAGGATAACCGGGACAATTCTCAGTACAAGAAGAAGGAACGGCTCTGGAACCTGTGCAAGGATGCAGCCCGGTTCTTCCATCAGCAGCTAAAGACTCCCGGTGCCGCCGGTGTATGGGACTATATCCGCAAACGGGGGCTCAGCCCCAATACAGTGACAAGATTCGGTATGGGCTATGCGCCTAATACTTGGACAGCTCTGATCGATGCTATGACAGCTAAGGGCTACGAGAAGGCGGAGCTGCTGGAGGCGGGACTTGTATCCCGGCATAAGGAGAAGGGGACCTTTTATGACCGATTCCGTAACCGCCTGATGTTTCCGATTATCGATGTGCGGGGGAATGTGATCGGCTTTGGCGGACGAGTCATGGACGATTCTGAGCCCAAATATCTGAATTCTCCGGAAACTCTGATTTTTAACAAGAGAAAGAACCTCTTTGCCATGAATGTGGTAAAGAAAACCAAGGCTGACTCTATTATTCTGACAGAGGGCTATATGGACGCTATTGCTCTTCATCAGTACGGTTTCGATTGTGCGGTGGCATCCCTGGGTACCTCCCTGACGCAGGAGCATGCGGATCTTCTGAGTAAGTATACGAATCAAGTAGTGCTAACCTACGATGGGGATAAGGCGGGGCAGAATGCTACCCAGAGAGCCATTCCTATGCTGGAGAAAACGGGACTAAAGGTGCGGATCCTGCGGATGCAGGGTGCCAAGGATCCCGACGAATTCCTGAAGAAATTCGGAGCCGATCGGTTTAAGCTCCTGCTGGAGGGGTGTGAGGATCAAGCACAGTACCGTCTCGTATCTCTGCAGAAGCAGTTTGACCTATCCCTATCTGATCAGAAGGTGGAGTTTGCGCGAAAGGCGGCGGAATTGATCTCTACCTATGCCTCAGCAGTTCAGAGAGAGATCTACGGTGTTAAGGCGGCAGAAATGGCTGGCTTGACGCCGGAGGTCATGAGTTTGGAGATCAAGAAAGCATATAAACGACGTTTGGACAGGGAGAAAAAGGCACAAGAAAAACGTGCTCTGGAAATTGCGGCAGCTCGTCAGCCTAAGAGTAAAGAGATTCGTTATGACAATCTCCGATCTGCTATGGCGGAAGAAGCACTTATCAGAATGCTGCAACGTGATCCGTCCCTGTTCCAGAGGGCTTACAATATAGATGATAGCTATTTTTCTGTACCAATGTTTGGAAGAGTTTATGCAGTGTGGTTAGAGAATTGGAAGCAGGACATTCCTGTGTCCCTGGGATCTGTGGGAGAACTGTTGGACTCCGCCGAAATGTCCCATCTCAGCGGCATTCTGCAAAACAATGATGTGACAGTTTCTGAGACAGCCTTCGATGACTGTGTCAGAATATTGAGAGAGGAAGGGAATAAGACAGAGGACCTTCTGGCTATGCAGGCCAGATTGAAACAAAAGAAAGGTTACGGAGGTACATGATGAAAAAGACACAGGAAATGGATGTTCGTACTACCCTGGAAGGTCTGATCGCAAAAGCGGGAGAGGATAAGATCCTATCAGCCAAGGATCTGGTGGTTGCGCTTGAGGGACTGCAGGCAACGGAGGAGCAGACCGGTCGGATCTATGAGGAGATTGAGGCTCACGGTATTCATGTTGATGTATCCAAGATTACCGAAGCACTGAAGCTCGATGAGGAATATGACCCCAGCAATGAGGATCTGCTGTCTGTAGAAGAACCCCTTGCAGATCTGAAGGATCTGTCTGATGGTGTGGACACCAATGATCCTGTGCGCATGTATCTTAAGGAAATCGGAAATATCTCTATGCTTACTGCCACCGAAGAACAGGAGCTGGCATATCGGATCCGCCAAGGAGACGAGGATGCTTTCCGTCGGATGGTGGAGGCAAACCTCCGCCTGGTAGTATCTATTGCCAAGCGTTGTGTAGGTCGGGGGCTATCCTTCCTGGATCTGATCCAGGAGGGAAATCTGGGGCTTATCAAGGCAGTTAAGAAGTTTGACCCCGACAAAGGCTTTAAGTTCTCTACCTATGCCACCTGGTGGATACGTCAGGCTATTACACGAGCCATTGCGGACCATTCCCGCACAATTCGCATCCCTGTCCATATGGTAGATATTCTCAATAGGGTATCCCGCGTGTCTCATAGATTGGTTCAAGAATTGGGACGGGAGCCCTCTGCACAGGAGTTGGCGGCAGAGCTTGGGATCACGGTGGAGCGTGTTGCAGAGCTGCGCCAGATGGCACAGGAGCCGATCTCACTGCAGACTCCTGTGGGGGACGAGGAGGAAAGCAGTCTGGGCGACTTTATCAGTGGATCCAGAGATCTGGAGCCTGCAACCGTAGTGGATGCCAAGATGATGGGAGACCAGGTTTCCCTCTTGCTTAAGACTCTATCTCCTCGGGAAGAACTGATCCTACGTCTGCGCTACGGCCTGGAGGATGGCAAGCTCTACACCCTGGAGGAGATCGGTGAAAAGCTGGGCATTACCCGTGAGCGAGTCCGTCAGGTAGAATACAAGGCTATGCACCAGCTCTATAGACGGTCAAAATCAGGCTTATTAAAAGATTATTGGACCTAATTTCAAAAATGTACTTGACAAAGTGAAAAAAATCATTATTATATTATAGGAAACATAAACGGAGGAGAAAGAGAAATGCTGAACAAGATTATTTCCTACCTTTCCCAGCAGTTGGACATTTCTGCTGACAGCTTGAATGCCAATACCACCTTCGAGAGCCTCAACCTGGATTCCCTGGATATGGCTGAGATGATCGTGGATATGGAAGAAGAAGTTGGCGTTGACTTCGAGATCGAGGGCGATGTCCGTCTCGAGACCATCGGCGAGCTTGCTGACTACATCGAGGACAAGCTGGACTAATTTACTATCATATCGATTTCTACATAGCTTCGACCTGTGACAAGGTCGCACTAGTTGGGGAGATAGCGGTGCCCTGTAACCTGCAATCCGCTACAGCAGGGATGAATTCCCATATGAGGGGCTTTGCTGTATCGTCTGTCCCGGTAAGTGGTGTTGAGGAATCGGTCTCACGCAACGGGCTCCCGTGAACCATGTCAGGCGGGGAACCGAGCAGCATTAAGCGGACCTGTCCGTGTGCCGTGAGTCAGCCGTTTCTGAGCTAACTGCCGGGGAAACGGGTATAGTTCTGTTTCAGGTGTGGGTGTGCGATCTTGTCATGGGTCGAAGCTGTGTATTATATTGATAGCAAGATGAACACTGTTCCTACGGTTCCTTTGAGTGAGCCGACGGAGCAGTGTTTTTTGCGGAAAATATGGGAGATAAACCTCGGTGACTTGATTTTTCTTGACGATAGTGCTAAAATATATGATTGGAATAGAGATATGGAGGGAATGAATCTATGCGTAAATTTGATACCAAGGTACAGTATTTGAAATATAAGGTCCTCCGTGAGGTTGCACGTCTTGCATGGGAGGACAGCCTTACGGAGAATGTCCTGTCTATTCCCAAGACGATTGTCCCCGGCAATACTCCTACTATGCGTTGCTGTGTCTATAAAGAACGCGCCATTCTGGGGGAGAGAGTTCAGCTTGCTATGGGACAGGATATTAGTACATCCCGTGTAATCGAGGTGATCGAGATTGCCTGTGACGAATGTCCCGCCGCAGGCTTTGAGGTTACGGACACCTGCCGCGGTTGTCTGGCCCACCGCTGTGAAGATGTGTGTAAGCGCGGAGCGATCTCCTTTGACCATAACCATGTAGCACATATTGACAAGGCCAAATGCATCGAGTGTGGACGGTGTGCAACGGTCTGTCCTTACGGTGCCATTATCAATCGCAAGAGACCTTGTCAGCGTGCTTGCAAGGTCAAGGCGATCACTATCCGGGAGAACAATGCCGCATCCATCAATTATGACAAGTGCATTGACTGTGGTGCGTGTGTATATCAATGTCCCTTTGGAGCCATTACGGACAAGTCCTATATCCTTAAGGTGATCGATATGCTCAAGCAGCCGGAACAGCAGGTTTATGCCATTGTAGCTCCCTCTATTTCCTCGCAGTTTACCTATGCCAAGCATGGGCAGGTGATCTCGGGATTAAAAGCACTTGGCTTCCATACTGTGGTAGAGGCTGCGCTGGGTGCGGATATGGTTGCCTGGGAGGAGGCAAAGGAGCTTGGCGAAAAGGGCTTTCTTACCAGCTCTTGCTGTCCTGCCTTTGTGCGGTATATTGAGACGGCCTTCCCGGAACTGAAGGACCATGTTTCACATAATTTGTCCCCGATGGCGACGCTTGCTCGATATATCAAGGAGGACAGACCCCGGGTAAAGGTCGTATTTATTGGGCCCTGCACAGCTAAGAAGGCTGAGGTCAAGAAGGATGATGTGAAGGATTATGTGGATGCTGTCCTGACCTTTGAGGAGTTGCAGGCTCTCTTGGATAGCAGAGATCTGGATATTACTGCTATGGAGGAGACTGCATTGGACAATGCGTCCTACTTTGGCAGGATATTTGCACGATCCGGGGGACTGACAGACGCTGTGACCCAGGCACTTAAGGAGCAGGGGAGTGCATTCGACTTCTGCCCTGTGACCTGCGACGGTATTGAGGAATGCCGCACAGCCTTATTTAAGAAGAGTAAGAACCTCCTAAAGGAGAATTTTATTGAGGGCATGGCGTGCAAGGGTGGCTGTATCGGTGGTGCAGGCTGCTTGACTCACGGGGAGAAGAATAAGGCTCAGGTGGATCAGTATGGCGAAGAAGCCTCGGACAAAACCATCTCCGATGCTCTCGCTATTATGAATCATAGTTAAAAGGAGAGAAAGAAAATGGAATTATTTGGCGGCGTGATCCCTGTTACGGGAGTGTCCTTCTTCCTAATGTGCCTGTTTGGTGTGTTGTTCGCAGGCTATGCCCTGGGACGGATCACCATTAAGGGTGTTTCCTTGGGAGATGCCGGTGTGTTTATCATTGCCCTGCTGTTTGGTGCTCTGTTCTGCACTGAGGGTGGCGCAGTAGAGATGAAGACAGAATGGCTGGATGTGGTAGAGAGCCTGGGTCTTATCCTATTTGTTACCGGTGTGGGATTCATTGCAGGTCCTAAGTTTTTTGCCAATATGAAGAAGAACTTTAAGAGCTATGTTCTTCTGGGTGTGATCATCATTCTGTCCGGTGGATTTGCAGCAGTTGGATGCATTATGCTGGGCAAGCATGTTTTTGGTTATGGTGCGGATACCATTCAGAATTCCGAGGGTTTTGTTGCCATGATCGTAGGCTTACTGTCCGGTGCGTTGACTTCTACCCCTGCCTTTAGCTCTGCTAAGGCAACAGTGGCGGCAGAGTATCAGAGCCTGGTTTCTGTAGGATATGGCATTGCTTATATCTTTGGCGTGATCGGTGTTGTTCTCTTTGTCCAGTTGATGCCCAAGGTGAACAAGGCTGACATGGAGGCAGAGCGAGCAAAGATCCTAATAGAGCAAAAGGCTACCGAAGCGAAGAAAACACGCAAGCTCCTGGAGCTGGATCATATGGGCGTAGCCGCCTTCGCTTTGGCTGCGATCCTCGGTACCATAGTAGGTAAGATCAAGATCCCCATGACCGGACAGGGGCTGTCCGGCACCTGCTTCTCGCTGACTACTACGGGTGGATGCTTGCTGGTGTCCTTGGTGCTTGGGCACTTCGGTCGGATCGGCAAGCTGAATATCATGCCTCAGACTGCTACACTTAAGCTGTTCCGTGAGCTTGGATTAGTATTCTTCCTGGCAGGCGCAGGGATCCCCGGAGGAGCGGAGTTTGTAGCGAATTTTAATCCCATGTATTTCGTTTACGGTATGATCATGACTGTTGTGCCTATGTTTCTGGGCTATTGCTTTGCCAAGTATGTGCTAAAGATGCCCTTACTCAATAATTTGGGCTCTATTACCGGTGGCATGACCAGCACGCCTGCTCTGGGCACATTGATCGGAACTGCCGGTACTGAGGATGTGGCTGCTGCCTATGCCGCAACCTATCCCATTGCACTGATCGCCGTGGTACTGGTATCGCAGTTCCTTGTAATACTCTTTGGTTAAAATGAAAAGACCCCTGACAGTCAGCTAATCACTCTGACTGTCAGGGGTTACTTTTCATTCAGTTTTGTATCTAACATCATTGGTTACCTCTCTTTCTGCAAGATGGGTGCGGCTTCGATGTTGAATTGCTTCCGTAGACAATTCCATAGGCAGATACGAACCCGGGGATCATATATGATCGGAAGAAGGGGAGCCGACCCTCGTATATGTATCAAAGGAATACTCGCTTCATGTGGTACCTACAAGAAACATACATCCTTTGTACCTTTAGTATACTCAAGGATTGTCCAAAAAACAAGATGGAATACTATACAAAATCAACTAAGACAATTCGTATATTTCTTACAAATTGTGCAATGTGTATAGGGGTGAAAAATTGCCATATTTCAGAAATATATAAATTTACTGCTTCCCAAATAGGGAAAACTGTGGTATAATAGAACGGTATTCGGAAACAAATTACAATCGTCCCTCTGCTGGATGATTGAGAATGGAGAGATATCATGTATAAGATCGTTGAAAAAAAGGTCCTAAACCCCACTGTGGTACAGCTTCAGATCGAGGCACCCCTGGTAGCCAACAAGGCTAAGCCCGGTCAGTTCATCATCCTCCGTGTGGATGAGAACGGCGAGCGTATTCCCCTTACTGTTGCCGGCACGGACAAGACCAAGGGTACTGTCAAGATCATCTTCCAGATCGTCGGTGGCACCACTGAGAAGCTGAGCCACAAGCAAGAGGGCGAGTTCATCCAGGACTTCTGCGGTCCTCTGGGTGTTGCTACTCATCTGGATGGACTTAAGAAGGTTTGTATCGTCGGCGGCGGTGTAGGCTGCGCCATTGCAATGCCTATTGCAGAGAAGCTCCACGAGATGGGCGTTGAGGTTACCAGCATCATTGGCTTCCGTAACAAGGATCTGCTGATCCTGGAGGACGAGTTCCGTGCATGCTCTGACACCCTCCGCATCATGACCGATGATGGATCCTATGGCGAACACGGTAATGTTACCGTTCCCCTTAAGGAGATGCTGGAGCGTGGTGAGAACTTCGATATGATCATTACCATTGGACCGCTGATTATGATGAAGTTTGTTGTTGCCACTGCCAAGCCCTTTGGTACCCCTGTGACCGTTTCTATGAACCCCATTATGATTGATGGCACCGGTATGTGCGGTGGTTGCCGACTGACCCTCAATGTCGATGGCAAGAAGGTCACCAAGTTTGCCTGCGTGGACGGTCCCGACTTTAACGGGTACGAAGTAGACTTTGACGAGGCTATGTCCCGTGGCAGAATGTACTTCGATTTCGAGCGTCATGCACATGATGCTGCCTGCAACCTGTTTAAGAAGGAGGTCAACTGAAATGGCTAAGCCCAACATGTCTCTCAACCGTAATCCTATGCCCACTCAGGATCCCGAGGTCCGTGCTCATAATTTTAAGGAGGTTGCCCTGGGGTATTCCGAGGAAACTGCCATTGATGAGGCTTTGCGTTGCTTGAACTGCAAGAATATGCCCTGTGTAGATGGTTGCCCCGTCAAGATCCATATTCCCGAATTCATCAGCAAGATCAAGGAAGGCGAATTCGAGGCCGCTTATCAGATCATTTCTCAGTCCTCCTCTCTCCCCGCTGTATGTGGCAGAGTTTGTCCCCAGGAAACCCAGTGTGAGTCTAAGTGTATCCGTGGTATCAAGGGTGAATCCGTTGGTATCGGCCGTCTGGAACGGTTTGTTGCTGACTGGCACAACACCTTCTCTACCGAGGATCCCGTCCGTCCCGAGCCCAAGGGTCATAAGGTTGCCATCGTTGGTTCCGGTCCTTCCGGTCTGACCTGTGCAGGCGACCTTGCTAAGAAGGGTTACGAGGTCACTGTATTTGAGGCGTTCCATACTGCCGGCGGTGTTCTTGTGTATGGTATTCCCGAGTTCCGTCTTCCCAAGTCTATCGTGGCCAAGGAAGTTGAGACCCTGGAAAAGCTGGGCGTTAAGATCGAGACCAATGTTGTCATTGGCAAGACTCTGACTGTTGATGAGCTCTTTGATATGGGCTACGAGGCAGTGTTTATCGGCTCCGGTGCAGGTCTGCCCAACTTCATGAACATTCCCGGTGAGGCTCTCAAGGGCGTATATTCCGCTAATGAGTTCCTGACTCGCAGCAACCTTATGAAGGCTTATTTGGACAATTCCGACACCCCCATTATGAAGGGCGGTAACGTAGCTGTCGTCGGCGGCGGCAACGTTGCAATGGACGCAGCAAGAACTGCTCTGCGTCTGGGTGCAGACAAGGTCTACATCGTATACAGACGGTCTATGGAGGAGCTTCCTGCCCGTCGCGAGGAAGTGGAACACGCAGAAGAAGAGGGTATCGAGTTCCGTCTCCTGTGCAATCCCGTTGAGATCCTTGGCTATAACAATCCCCAGGATCCCAGAGATCCCAAGAACGGCTTTGTTACCGGTATGCGTTGCGTCAAGATGGAGTTGGGCGAACCCGATGCTAAGGGTCGCCGCCGTCCTGTAGAAATTCCCAACAGTGAGTTTGAGATCGAAGTGGATACCGTTGTTATGTCTATCGGTACATCTCCCAATCCCCTGATTAAGGCTACCACTGACGGTCTGGAGGTTAATTCCCGTGGCGGTATTATCGTCAACGAGGATGGCTTGACCTCTCGCAATGCTGTGTATGCCGGCGGTGATGCTGTTACCGGTGCGGCTACGGTTATTTCTGCAATGGGTGCAGGCAAGACTGCTGCCAAGGCAATTGACGAGTATCTGAGCAAGTAATTGATTTCTATCTGTCTGCCTCTCCGGAGACCTCTTCCGGAGAGGCAGTGTTTATGCATTTGCGTTTTAACGAAATGAGGAATCGTTTATGAAGCAGGTAAAGCTACCGCTGCTGCAGGTGAATATGTCGCATCTTTATCGATGGCTCCCTAAGAGGTTGTCTCACAGCCATAAAGGGGACTACGGACGGATTCTTCTACTCTGCGGTGCAGAGGGATATACAGGTGCGCCTGTCCTTGCAGCAAGAGCGGCTGCCCGTACCGGTGCAGGCTTGATTTATCTGGGGGTTCCACGGTTAGTCTATCCCATTGTCGCAAGCAATCTGATAGAGCCTGTGGTATTTCCGCTTCCGGATCACAACGGAATGCTGTGCGAGGATGCAATTCCGGAGATACTATTGCGTCTCAAGAGGATGGATGCTTGTCTGATTGGATGTGGGTTGGGCCGTAGTGTAGGGGTGGAGGCAGTTGTACGTCAAGTTCTTGTACATGCAACTTGCCCCGTGATCCTGGATGCTGATGGCATAAATGTGCTATCCGGGCATATGGATATAGTGCGTGATGCGGCGTGTCCTGTGATCCTTACACCTCATGAGGGAGAATTCCTCAGAATGGGTGGGGATCCAACCAACCGTTTAGAGAGTGCCAAGAAGCTGTCACGAGAGTTGGGTGCTACAGTACTCCTTAAGGGGCATGAAACTTTAATCTGCGGCAAGGGGTGCTATAAGAATGCCACGGGCAATCCGGGGATGGCTACCGGTGGCAGCGGCGATGTGTTGGCAGGGATTATTGTGGCGCTTCTGGGACAAGGATTGACACCGACCAAAGCGGCTGCCTTAGGAGCATGGATCCACGGTTCTGCCGGGGATCTGTGTGCGGCCTGCTATGGACAGATGAGCATGATCCCTTCGGATTTGGTGGATATGCTGACACGACTTTTACCATGAGGAAGTGAGGAATTGCGTCGGATCCTTTCTTTATGCCTTTTGATAGTGCTCCTTACGGGGTGTGGGGGAGAGGATAGCCTTTTAGCTCAGGGGATCGCATTTCGGAGTGAACTGATCTCTCGGGGAGGTTGTAGCTTCCATGCTCAGATCACGGTGGATTACGGGCAGGAGATACAGTGTTTTGCAGTAGAGTGTGAGTCTGACGGGGACGGGGAAGTTACCTTCTGCGTGAAGGAGCCGGATACGATTGAGGGCATTACAGGCAAAATGGATGGGAAAGAGGGCACTGTGACCTATGATGGACTACAGCTCGCTTTTCCATTATTGGCTAATGACCGTATATCACCTGTATCTGCGCCTGCCTTGATGGTGGAATGCTGGCTCAGGGAGTATATCCTTTCTGCCGGTGAGACAGAAGGCATCTGTCGTGTAAGCTATGAGAAAAAAATCGATGAGAAAGACTTGTTAGTTGACACATATTTTGAAAATCATGTACCAATTTCTGCAGAACTGTGTTATAATGGATATCGGATAGTAAATATCAAAATCACGGACTTTACATTCCATTAAGGAGATTTGTATGGAATATTTAAAAAGAACATGGGCAGACATCTCCCTGGATAATCTGCAGTACAATTATAAACAGATCCGATCTCGACTACCCTCTGATTGCCGCTTCCTTGGAGTGGTCAAGGCAGATGCTTACGGCCACGGTGCAGTCCCTGTGAGCCGATATTTAACGGAGCTGGGCGCAGAATATTTGGCGGTGTCCAATATCGAAGAGGCTGTTCAGCTCCGACAGGGCGGCATCCGCGGTCCCATACTTATTTTGGGATATACGCCACCTGTATATGGAGAGCAGCTTGCACGGTTGGGACTGAGACAGGAGATCCACAGTCTGGAGTATGCTCGTCAACTGAACGACAGACTTAGGGGGACCAATCGTCGGCTCCGTGTTCACCTAAAGTTGGATACGGGTATGTCCCGTCTGGGCTTCTTTGCTTACAACTGTGAGCAGACTGTAGACGAACTGAAAGAAATTTCCCAGATGGAGCATTTGGTGATTGAGGGGATTTTTACACATTTCCCGGTGGCAGATTCCATTGACGGGGCGGATGAAAACTTTACCCGTACCCAATTTGAGCGGTTTATGGCTATGCTTACCACTTTAAAGGGCGTGGGGATCGAGCCCCAGATCCGCCATTGCTGTAACTCCGGTGCAACCATCCAATTCCCGGAATATGCCCTGGATATGGTGCGTCCCGGATTGGCTACCTACGGTGTTCTGCCCTGTGCAGATCTTCGGGGTATGATCGATCTTAAGCCTGTAATGCAGCTTAGATCAACCATTTTCCAGATCAGAGATTTTGATCCGCTGATTACGGTGAGCTATGGC
The DNA here is from genome assembly GCA_045644345.1 of Faecousia sp. Lineage (GTDB taxonomy): Bacteria > Bacillota > Clostridia > Oscillospirales > Oscillospiraceae > JAZOXB01. The sequence goes on from JAZRGR010000066.1 coordinate 14,571, forward strand.
AGGACCTATACCACTCTGGATCCCACTAAAATAGCTGTTGTGGGCATTGGTTATGCTGATGGTCTCAGCCGTAGCTTCTCCGGCAATATTTCCTTCCTCCTCAACGGCAGACGTGTTCCGCAGATCGGGCGGATCTGCATGGATATGTGTATGGTGGATATTTCACGTGTCCCCGATGCCAAGGTAGGGGATGTGGTCACGATCTTCGGCACAGACGGGGATGATCGTATCGATGTAGATGATATGACCGGCAGACTCCGTACTGTGCCCTATGAGCTGTTGTGCGGTATCAACAAGCGTATCCCTCGGATCTATATGGATGGAGAAAACGAAACGGAGATCCTGCAATATATCGTATGATCCTGCATAGGATGGTACGGAACTTCCGGTTAAGAAAGTTGAATAAAGATTGCTTCTGCGTGGGAAAATATTGTTACCGTCTATGGGCGGAACAAAGGAGGTCGCGTGAAGCAAATGGATACAAGTGTAAAGAGGGGCGATATATTCTACGCGGATCTGAGCCCGGTGGTTGGCAGTGAGCAGGGAGGAACCCGTCCTGTGCTGATCGTGCAGAATGACACCGGTAACAAACATTCCCCTACGGTGATAGCGGCGGCAATTACAAGTCAGCTCAATAAAGCTAAACTTCCGACACACATTGAATTGATCGGCAAGAATGTTGGGCTGACCAAGGATTCGGTAGTGCTCCTGGAGCAGATCCGAACTATTGACAAACGTCGCCTACGTGAACATATGGGAAGGCTTGATGAGGGCATGATGAACCGTGTAGATGAAGCAATAGCGGTAAGTTTTGGACTGCCGCGTGCATAATGACCGATCCCTCTCGCATAAACTATGCGGGAGGGATATTTTATGACTTACACTGTATATGAGGCAATGGAGCCTGTGGGTGAGCTTTCTATAGAGCCTGCAGGACTGTATTATGAGGTTTGTTGCAAGCTACGCGCAGATGATCGTGTTAGACGTGTATATGGCATCTGTGGGACGGTTGTGACCTGTTTGGGCATCCCGGATAGGAACGGAGAGCTTCAGCGGTGGACCCCACGGAAGTACTTGGCAATGCCGGAACGGGTGATCGTGTCTGATGCAGATCCGAGTCAATGGCTACCTTGGAGCGGAGATTTCTTTGGTCCCATGCTGTACGACTGCTTCCTGCTCTCGGGTAAGAACGGATGGAGTCTTGCTATCGGTCGGGAAGAATGGGAGAAGCTTTCCCAATGGAAGGATATTGGACGTAGAGAAACGGTTGCAGGCAGATCGATGATCCGGGTGGATCTCGGGGATGACAAGCAGCCACCTCGCATAGAGAAAGAAAAGGGAGGAATAAAGAATGAAGTACACACGCAGAATACTGGCAATGATATTGATCCTTTGCTCCTTGCTGACCTGCCTGCCGATTATGACTACGGCGGCACCGTCACAGAAGAAGCTGATCGCTATCACCTTTGATGATGGTCCCAGTAGTGTTACAGGGAGACTTTTAGACGGACTGAAGGCAAGAGGGGCAAAGGCGACCTTCTTCATGTTGGGGTCCTGTGCTGCCAATTACCCCAATACTGTCCGCAGAGCCTATGAAGAGGGACACCAGATCTGTTCCCATTCCTATGACCATCCTGCTCTGACCACCAAGACCAATGAGCAGGTCATATGGCAGATGGATAAGACCCGGGGCATCCTAAACGGGATCTTGGGCATGGACTTTTCCTACACCATCCGTCCCCCTTACGGAGATATTAACGGACGGGTACTGTCTGTGTTTAAGGAGAGATACAATTCAGCCTCTATTATCTGGTCGGTAGATCCCTATGATTGGCAGGATCGTAATTCGTATACCGTTGCCAACCGAGTGGTATCCGGTTCCTTTGACGGCGCTATCGTGTTGGTCCATGATATTTACGGTTCTACAGTGACCGGGATCCTGTCTGCTATCGATACTCTGAAGGATTACGGGTATGAGTTTGTAACACTGAATGAACTCTTCCGGCGACGGGGGAAGGTCCTTCCTGCAGGAGAGAATGTCCATTACTGTAAGCCCACAGGCTCGGATCTCGGTCCTGTGCAGGCGCCTGTGATCTCTGAGGTCGATACATACGGCGGTAGAGAGGTAGTAATGACCGCACAGGAGGGCGCCTCTATCTACTACACTACAGACGGATCTAACCCTGCGTATAGCAATCAGAAGTACACGGCACCCTTGACTCTTGCACCGGGAGCGTATATTCGAGCTGTTGCTGCCTATCATCTCAATGGCAGTCGCAGTGCAGAGGTGTCCTATGTGACCTCTACTGCCCCTGTTTTGGAGCCTGTAACGATAGCGGTTCGGGATGGTAAGATCCATATGACGAACCCTAACGAGGGGATGGATCTAAGGATCAGTACTGATGGAACGGCGGTTAGTGAGGAGAGCGCTTTGTATACAGAGCCTCTGGAGCTCTATGACGGTGAGCTACGCTACCGTGTGATCGGTACCGGTGTAACAGGTCCGGAGGTTAAACTCTATGTGACGATGAACGGCAATCTGTTCCGTGATGTTCCCACAACTGAGTGGTATGCACCTACAGTGGACCGTGCTGTAACAGAGGGATTGTTTAATGGCATGGGCAACTACGTTTTCGCTCCCTCAAAGGGCGTGAATAGGGCTATGTTTATTACAGTGCTCTATCGCCTTATGGAAAAGCTGGGAGTTGATGTGTCCTACGAGAAGGGGGCAGAATTCCCCGATGCTACAGAGCAGTGGTATGAAGATGCCCTTTCTTGGGGAGCAGAGCAGGGAATCGTCTATGGCTATACCGATGGTACCTTTGCTCCTAACAAGGAGATCACCCGTGAGGAAATGTGTGTCATGCTCTCACGTGCATTCCAATGGTATGGCTGTATCATGCCGGAGGGTGGCAACGAATTTGCGGACAGCGGGGAGATCTCTGCCTGGGCGTATGCGGATGTTCTTGCTATGAGTGGCATGGAGCTGATCCTGGGCTATGAGGATGGGAGTTTCCGTCCCGGTAACACCGCAACACGTGCACAGGCGGCAACTGTCCTCCTGCGAGCATATGACTTCCTACTGACCTATGAATTTCCTGTAGAACCCGAGGATCCCGAAGTGCCCGAGGAACCCGAAGTGCCCGAGGATCCCGATGTGCCGGAGAACCCCGATGTGCCCGTGGATCCCGAAGTACCCGAAGATCCGGAAGTTCCCGGGGCCCCGGAATTGCCTCTGGATCCTTTTGGCGCATAATTGCATTATGATTATGGGAGGAACTGCAGCGATGCAGTTCCTCCCATTGTTATATGGATGCAGTTGTGAAATTACCCTTGAGCAAGGAAATAGCTCTTAGCACTGTCACTGTAGGCTATGAGAGCGGTGCACAGATCACCCAATGCACCGACCTTGTTGTTGCCGTAGGTGTCGGGGCTGTAGGTCAGTGTGGCTGAGACGGGGGTATTACCGGCATAGACCTGTGCAGACAGTACTGTACGGAGCTCCGCGGCAAGCAGACCGTTAAAGGAGTAGGCATAGGTCTGCATTTCGCTGTTATAGGGTTCCAGCTCTGTTAGGATCGCCATCCGGAGCTGACCGTACAGATCGGTGTAGCTGATATGGAGGCTGAGATCCTCAAGGGAACCATGGTAGCCTTGGGCATTGATAATGTACTTGACAGCAATTTTGGATTCCAGATTTAGCGACTTGCCTGCCCAGGTGACTGCAGGAGCTTCCAGATCTGTGAGCACTGTGTTGGTATTGCCGAAGGAGAGGTTCTCAGTACTACTGAGATAGGCTCTGTGAGTTGCAGTCATGGCACTGTCGCACAGGGCATCCGTACGGTAGCTCTTAAAGGTCTGAGCGGCAGAGCCGTAGCGGAGCAGGTCCGCACACAGTGTCTTTAGAGAGGCGGATACGCTACTCTTATTCATCTGGGAATAGGCATAGTCGGAAATACTGTAGATATCTGTAGGGGAGTAATAGACACGTCCATCCTTTGTTCCGTAGAGAACCGAGGAAATTTGATCGCCCATCTGCACGGCAGTCAGACCGTTAATGGTGAATAGATAGTAATATTCGTTTTCGGTAGGCTCTATACGGATGGTGGTAGTACCTGTCTTATGATTGCCTTCGTAGACATCTATGGTGCTTTCCACATAAACGGTGCTGAGATCAAAGCCGTCTAACAGAGTCTTGGAAACGGCAATATTTACAGAAATATCACTTGCAAGATTTAGACTGTGGTTTAGCTTGAGGGTGGGATCTTCCACAGGAGCCTTGTATTCTTCTACACCGCAGACACAGACTCCGTTTGAAAAGCTGTGGGGTACGGCATGGAATTGAGCAACGGCCGTCATATCGGTGGTGATGTTGGTCAGAGAAATGCTCCAGCCTGCAAAGCTGTAGTGACATGCTTCGTCAGGAGCCTTGGCGGGGGTGATGCCGGTATAGCTTACAGAATCTCCCTGTGCAGCCTGCTCGGTTGCAAGGACAGTGCCATCCTCGCCGGTAAAGGTCACGGTGTACAAGGGACAGGGGAGTGTGTCCTTGGGTCCGATATAGAAGGAATCTACTTCAATGACCGCCTCTCCATCCTTGGGGGCAAGGTTGCTGATGTAGATGCGCAGGGACTGCACATCTGTTTCCTCTGCGAAGAAGGAAGGCATGGGGATCGTTACAGTGAAGAATCCGCTGTCGATCACAGTGGCAGGATGATCCTTACGAAGGCTGGGGTGATAGCGGAAATCAGTGTATGCGGTGCTTGCATAAGCAATGCCGATGGATAAAGGTAGACTTGCATCGTAAGCAACACCGTTGTCGATACGGAGTCGCATCTGCAGGTAGTCACTGTCAGAGGGGGTATAGTGCAGGGGACGTTCCTTTAAGGTTGTACCGGTCTGGATATAGTGGTTTCCGCCTGTAGTTACACGGGCAAGGAGGGTGGTTGCAGCGTGATCATACCAGGTACCCCGCATAGTAGCGGTTCGTGCCAGCCATTGACGGTTATCGAAATTCTGATATCCGTATTGGGCGGTCATATAACGCATTTCGTCTGTGTCACGGTCTGTAAAATCGAAGTACAGGTAGTCTTTCTGGGGCAAATATGCCTTGGGTCCGATGTAAACCTGATCAATGGTGATAGTAGAGGTTTTTCCGCTGATCGGCGCAAGATTGGTAAAGTACAGCCTGAATCCGGTAATTTCCTTTGCACCGGTAAAGGCGGCATTCATGGGCAGTGTTATGGTAAAATACTCCCCGTTGAGTTGAGCTTCGGTAATGGTCTGAACCACTCTGTCACCGTAGCTGAAATCTGTGTTACTTGCTGTGGAATAGACTATGCCGGCGGCCATAGCGGTCGCAGCGTCATTGGGCATAGCGTTACTGATTTTCAGACGGATCTGGAAATGGTCTCCTGCTTGAGGGATGTAGTGCAGGGGTCTGTCACCCACCACGCTACCTGTCTGAATATAGTGGTTTCCGCCGGCGGTAAGGTTGACACTCATAGTTCCGGCAGTGTTGTCTAATTTTGCACTGCTCATGGATGCAGGACGGGGGAACCAGTTTCCGGTATCATAGTTAATGCTACCGTAGAGCTTGTCCTGATAGCGGAAACGCGCGAGTCTTTCATTAGAGAAACCGAAGTACAGCCCTCTTGTGAAGCGGAATTGATCCAGAGAAACAGTACCGCTAAACTTCAAATAGACTGTATGTTTTCCGGGAGTTACGGGTTTGATCTTGACATGAGTAGAGGCATAGCCGGAACTGTTAAATTTGAGGGTACCAACCATGTTTGCGGCATCAGTTCCGTCCAGATAGACGGTGACGGAACAATTGGTGCCCTTTGCCTTTGCGGTCAGAATGTTCTCGGTGCCGTCGAATTCGATATTTGCGTAGGTGAGGGTATCCTTGCTTGTGAGATTGTCAACGGTCTTATTCTTGCCTGCATTCCAATCCTCGGGAACGGTGAAGCCAAAGGTGTCCTGATTAAAGTCAGTGAAGTGCTCTGCATCGATGCGGTCAGAGGCAGGGCGAATACGATAGCTCTCCTGGATGTAATTGACCAGGGGACCGGGACGGTCTGTCATAACGCCTGTATAGCCGATTTCGAATAGCTCTGCCCAACCGATCTCCGAGTCAACCTTGGCACTTGCACCCATGTAGCTGGGATCGCCGGTGTTGCAACGGAGATAAATGTCATGCTCTCTGCAGTAGGGGACTAAAGTGTTTCGAATGTGGTCTTCGTTTGAAGCATTTACACCTGCGGCAAGACCAATGACACGAACACCGGCGTCTAACAGCTTCTGTATATTTGCAGGTCTGTTGTTGTTATACTCAAAAACGATGGATGTTTTAACCTCTTGGGCGGTAATAGGCTCAGAAGGGTGCTTCTTGTTCCACAAGGCAGCACCTTCGACGAACCAGGGTTCCAACTGATCAATGGTGTAATTGCCCTTGAATACGACATAATCCAGCATATCCCATTCCTTGGCGCATACAAAGGCATAGGAAAAGGGTTCTGCAGTGGTGATTTTGTCCATAAGGAGCATGGCTTGTTTGTTCACAAGCTCTAAAACAGAATCGAATCGAGCAATGGGCATCGTTCCACCGGCTTTGGCAGTGCCAACAGTAGATACATAGGTGGGGATAGAGTTCAGGACCTTTGCATCCTCGGCAGTGAGGATGTAGTTCTCGCCCTTATTTCCCATGCCATCTTCAAGGGCATATTTTTTTGCCTGAGCCCATGTAATATCAGCGATATACACGAGGGTATCTGCGTTGGTTACGCGGCGGAGATTGTCGTCGTGGAGGGCAACAGGGACCCCGTCCTTAGTTACATGGAAGTCGACCTCAATGAGGTCCACACCCATTTTGATACAAGAATTGAAGCCCAGAAGGGAGTTTTCCGGGTAATTCCGCCAGTCACTCTTGTGTGAGATGGCCAAGGGGATGCCCCGATCGATCTTCTCCCAAAGGGGTTGGGAACGGAACTCGGGAACAGGATAGCTTCCTCGGGTAGTCGGCTTTTCTGATGGACTGCTTGCCGAGGCTGCAGGAATACCGCCTATCAGGAAGCATAGGCATAAAAGGGCGGCAATAGTGCGTGCAAATAAGTGCTTCATGGTCGATCCTCCTAATGAAAATGGTACAAAAAACCAGACTCTAAAGTTATTTTAGCACAAAAAAAGAGGTAATTCAAGTGTTGTGTATATGCGAAATAGATAATAGGTGTTATGTTGACGTGATTGTTGTATTATGCTATAATTGTATGCGCAATAAATGATAGTAATGGAGGCTGTATGAAACATAAAATCCGAAAGTTTATAGGATCACAGTTTTGGGCGGTTTTTGGACTCACGTTATTGATGCAGTGTTTTCTGACTATTCCGGGGGTTTATTGCCGATCCTACATTGCACATGGAAAGTGGTTCTATTATGGGACCATAGCATTATGGCTCTTCCTCGCAGGAACCAGTGTGGTGTGTTATATGTGCTTCAATAAGAAGCGCTCGTCCCGGACTGTAAAGCAGACCATTGCTCACAATGATAGTGTCCGTGAGCGGATCGTGCATGATCCGGAGTCAGAGGGGCGCAGGCTGGACCGTATTGCACTTCTTTGCAGAGTATTTTGGCTCCTATTGTTTTTGGTGAGCATTGCGGCATCCTTCTTTGCGGCCGTAGCGGGATTGGTGGGTGCAGCATTCCCTAACTTAATGCTACTGGCAGGTCATGTAAGTCGATTCCTACGGAAACGGGAATCTGTGGATACCCAATATGCCTTGGATCGGGCAGAATATCCCATGCTATATGCCCTGGCAGAAGAGGCTGCAGGACCCAAATGCAAAGCGCCTATTTATCTTTTCCTCGGATCCTCCGACGGGGAAGAAGCGATAGATGCTTCGGTACTGCAGGAAGGAAAAAATGTCCATATTCAATTGGGACCCATACTTATGGGCATACTCTCCCGTGAGGAGCTGCTCCAGGTTCTGCAGCATGAGTTTGCCCATGTAGATTTAGATCATAGTGCGTCCATGGAGCGGATCATTAGGATAACGGAGTTTCTTGCACCGGGAGATGGGTTCTTCGACATGCCGACGGATTTGGCCTTGAGTTTCCCAAGGAAGTATCTGGCTGTTAGAGCCCTATATTACTTCTACCTAAACTCCCGTAATGTCGAAACACAAGCAGATGCCAAGGCTGCGTGGGATCATGCGCCTGAGACGACCGCCGCAGCTTTGGCTAAGGGGCGCTATTTTCAGCTATACTGGTATGAGAATTCACTTACCCGTTGTAGCTATAAGGAGGAAATACCCCCTGCACACTTGACGTCGGATCTCCTGCGAGACTTTTGTGAAGCCCTTCCGCAAAGGATGGCGTTCTGGGATCAGCTCATGAAGAAGTCGCTACCTTCCCGTGTGGATTCCCATCCTACCTTCCGCCAACGGTGGGAGACCCTGGGGAAGCCCGAGTATACAATTACGATCCCATCATTGGATACTGCTTACGGTAGAGAATGTGCTGCTACGATAGTTCTGGCAGACAAGCTGGTTCGGGAACAGGATCCCGAGGAATACGCACAGCAGAGAGAGTCTCTGTACTTAGAGCATTTGCGAGTCATTGAGGATTACGAGAGTAAGCGACCGGATCTGCCACCGGATGAGTTACGCCCTGTTATTTATGCCTATTTGTTTGTAGGAAGACCGAGAGAAGCGGAGGATATCTGTGATCGTTTGATTGCTGAGGGGACACCTTATTCAGCCGCCTTTGCAAACTTCTGGAAGGGAAGAACCCTCCTTCGGAAATATGATCCCGAGGGGATCTCTCACATTTATGCAGCCCTCGAAGCAAATAGCAATTATATTAAAGAGGGCTTAGAGGACATTCATTCCGCTGCCCTTCTTCTGGGATTGGAAGAGGAATTGGAGAAGTATCGCAGCAGGTATGCAGAGCTCATGCAGAAAGCAGCTGACCATACCACTGAGGGAATTACGTCCAAGGCGGACCTGTCTACTGAGACTCTCCCGGAAGGTTGGCAGGACACTATTCTGCAGAAAATCCTGGATGTGGCAAAAGGACGAGTTGACAGGGTCTATTTGGTCCATGAGACTGCCAATGAGCATTATGCAACCAGCTCCTTCGTTCTCCAATATCGCAAAGACCTTGACGAGGAGGAAATGGAGGATATCTACGGTGAGATATTCCGCTACTTAGATGATTTCCCGGAGGATTGGGATTTTGCCCTATACGACTATGAGGACTCTATGGCAAAACCCCTCGCCAAAGTCCCAAATTCCTGCATCTATTCTGCCAACTAAGTCGTACAACTTGTCAAATTTCGATTTATCGATCAGTTCAATTTTCGAATTTGTTCGTAGGGGCGACCTGTGGTCGCCCGCAAAATGTTTCGATTTTGTCGGAAAACTCGTGATAATCCCGTAATTTCGTCATTGTCGTTTAATACTACTTTCTGATAGAAATGTTTGATTTCTATCAGAAAGAGCACCGCTAATGCGTTGCGATTTTGCAATTTTTGATATAGAAAATTGCAAAATCCCGTCTCAT
>JAZRGR010000067.1:0-6560 GCA_045644345.1 Faecousia sp.
CTGGATGGCGGTGAGCCCTGTGAGAGTGAAGTAATAGTGGATCCCCTTGTCCACAGGCTCCAGTCTTACGGTCCGGGTGCCTGTCTTGATATTGCCCTCATAGGTATCCAATACGCATTCCACATAGATGGAGTCGGGATCGAAGCCTTCCATATTCTGCTTAAGGATCACAAAGTTTACAGAAATGTCGCTGGCAAGGTTCAATGTATGCCCCAGCTTCAGTGCGGGATCTTCTACAGGAGCTGTGAGCTCCTTGGCACCGCAGATACAGGAACTACCTGTGAATACATGGTCCTTGACAGAGGACTTGCTGCAACGGCTGCAGCCCTCGGTATGGGTGCCGTCGCCGTTATCGTTGTATACGGGATCGTGACCCAAGCGAGGCAGAACCTCCTGTGCTACCAAAATGGTGCCACAGGTGCCGCACTTCTGCCCCTCGGACAGACCGGAGTTCAAACAGGTGGGGGCAGTACCCTGCAGGATAGTGGGACTGTGACCTGCGGGGGAGAGAGCTTCGGTCTTGGTATGACCACAGTTCTTACAGGTGTAGGTCTTGATGCCTCCTGCAGTGCAGGAGGGGGCTGTGGTGATCTCTGCTATGTAATTGTGACCCAAGGGCGCAATATCCTGTTGGGGAACGATAATACCCATGCAGACCCGGCAGTGACTGCCCTCGGTCTTGCCGCCTGCCTCACAGGAGGGGGCAACAGCCTCGTCTGTAACAGAAGTGTGCTTCTCGTTGGTAGCCGTGCCACAGAGGGAGCAGGTGACACGGTGGGTTCCGTCCATGTTATCCGTAAAGACTAAGTCGTGACTCCGACAGATAAAGGGCAGACCATTGTTGACAGCATCGTTACGAACCCACAGGGAGAGCAGCTTGTTCAGCTTGGTGGGGATGTCCTTTGCCTTGAGATCGGCAACTGTGGTCCCTGCACCGGAGAGACCGGCATTGGCAGGATAGTAGCAGTGATCTACTCTGCCTGTGTTGTACTTGGTGGTAATGGCATTGGCAAATACACCGGTGGCTGTGGAGGTATATTGGCTGTAGGAAGTGAGAATGTTGCCGCTGTTCTCTGCTGCAATACCGGAAGTGCCTGCATTGGAGGTGATTCTGCCTGTATAGGCACAGCTTATGATCATGCCGTTATTCTCACCGGCAATGCCACCGTGAGAATTGCCGCCGACACGAATGGTTCCACACAGCCCGTAGTGGTCGGAGACAGCTCCTCCGTTGATCTTGTCCAGAGCCACCTTGTAGGTCATGACATCCACATTGTTGCTGACAAACATGTAGTCGATGAGCTTGGTGGGGGAGGCATTGTAGGCGCTGAAGGAATTCTGATTCACCGGGGTGCCCAGAGAGACTGCGGCATACCGAGCTTCGGTCCATTGGGTGCTGACGTCCTTGATCAGTGCGTTGGAGGGTTCTACATTAAAGTCGCCGGTGATGTGGAAATAGATCTCCTTGTAGCCTTTGGACTTGTATTTATCCATTAGGGCATTCATGCGGTTCATGATTAGCTTCATGCCGTTGACCTGAGAGGCAACCACCTGATGATCAAGATGGGTATTGACGGCAATAACAATTATATCGTTGGTTTTAACCTTTAAAACAGCATAGCTACAGGTGCGATAGTGGGGAGTGCCCCAACCAAGGGACATCACATCCGGCGTTTCACTGAGCCAGAAGGTGTTTTTCTCCAGTGCTACAAACTTTTCACTGTTCCAATACAGGGGACTGCCTGCGTTCTGTGCTGAGGTGTTGCCGAAGACGCACTGCTTTCCGTAGCCTGTGAGAACGCTTTCGATTACGGGCTTCCATGTTGCGTCATATTCTTGGAAGCCGATAATGTCGGGTTTGTAATTCTTTAGGAAGGTTTTCATGCGGGGGATCCGCTCATTGGTGGAGTTGGGGGAGGGGTCATTGCCGTGACGAACATTCTGGCTCATGAGAGTGTAGTCGAAGGTCCCACGGGTGGACTTGACCTCAGCTGAACTGGTACAGCCCAGGACAAGACCGTTCTGATTGACACCTACGACGGAGCCTGTGTTGGTATTACCGGAAATGGTGGCATCCTCTACACGGAGGAACTTAACCGTGCCGTGCTTAAGATAGCCCACGACACCCTGTGCATCGTTACCTGTCATGACAAAACGGGTGATTCGGTGACCGTTGCCATCCAGTACTCCGGCAAAGGGGGCAGTCTCTGTTCCCAAAGAGGGGATGGTCTGACCACCGAAGTCTAAGTCTGCAGTAAGATATACATAGCTGTTAGTGTAGCTGTTTCCGGCATTGACTGCATTGACGAAGGCGAGATATTCTGCAGTGGTGCCAATGGGTACAGGGGTAGACCACTTGGCGTATAGGGTCTTATTCCCCGTGGTCTCGGGAGGAATCACTGCCAAGGGCTGGCCGGTAAGATCGGATGCCTCGAACCAGCCTGCAAAGCGGTAGCCCTCGCGACTTATGGTGGGCTCTTCGGGCAATCCTACTCCTGTGGCACGGGTATAGGAGGAGGGACCGGGGATCTGCCAGCTACCGTTATTTGCATGATAGGTAATGAGGAAGGGAACTCCCGTAGGATAGGCTTTGGCTGTGACGGCATCCGGTGCAGAGAAGGGAACCTCACTGTAGTAATTCAAGGCGGAGGTATAGGGGATATCATCCCCTAAGTTGGCGCAAATGGTCTGATAGCCCAAATTGACACCGTCGGAATAGGAGTACAGACGGGTACAGATGGCAGGTTGCTGATTCTGATTGCGAACAGCGGGAATCACGGGTGTGCCGGTGAAGACCCCGTTGCTTGCTTGTGTACGATAGGAGGTGTTAATATAGGAGGCGATGATCCCGGCTCGAAAATCCTTCTCGGTATATGCTTTTCCTGCAACAGAGGTGGAACAGGCACTCTTCATATAGTAGCAATCTTTGAACTCTGGGGTATACCCTGCTTTAACACGGGCAAAGGCTCCAACGTCAGAGGGGGCGGTGACCTTGCCTGCGTTGAAGCAGCCGGTCATGCGGATGTTGTCCTGTCCCCAACCCGCAACACCTGCTGCGGCACTGACCGTTGCGGTAACGGTACCGTAGTTGCCGCAGTAGTTAAAGACGGAGCTTATACGTGCTACACCGGCAACACCGCCGATACCGTCAGAGCCTGTGGTAGACTTGATGCTCGCACCGTTGGTGCAGTATTCAAAGGTACAGCTATCGGCATAGCCGGCAATGCCACCTGCACGGTTGGCTACAGTGACGGAGCCGTTAAAAATATGCAGGTCATTGAAATAAGCTTGATAACAGCTTCCGAACAGACCGCCTCCGTTGAGAGAGGTGTTGTTTACATTCAAATTCAGAATCTTGAAGTTGTTGCCGTAGAACTTGCCGGAGAAGGAGGTGCGCCAGCTGCTGTTGGAATCGAATTTGCCGATAGGGGTATGGTTGGTATTGCCCATGTCGATATCGCCCAACATGTAGAAGCTCTTGCCTGCAAAGGTCTTGCCCCCGTTGACTGCTGTGGCAAGAGTAGTGAACCCGGCACGATTGGTGATGACGTACGCAGACTCGTCGGGGTAGGAACTGTGGTCTGCAATATTAGCGGCATCTATCGTAACAGTGAGGGAAGCCGCCTTGGCAGGCATAACAAAGCTGCGACCGTTGATCGTACCTGCGGTGGCACTGAGGGATACAGGGATGCTATCGGGTACGCCGACTGTGTAGGTGTCTCCTTGATTCAGATACAGGGTAGCAGTGGTGGTCTTGCCCTTGGCAACATAGGACATGGACAGGGGATAGACACCCGCAGTTTTTCTCAGTTCGGGGAACAGGGCGCCTTGAGACCAAACGGGGCTGCCGCCTAACACGGAGTCCCGGTCCAGGACATATGCCAAATGACCGCTACCTAAATGGGATTTGGAAATCAGGGTGTCGCCGTCGGACCAATCGTAGCCGGAATAGCGGCTGTCAAAATAGAAGTTGTTGAACATTGCATTAGGCTTGTTGGAGGCTAAGATCTTGTCACTGTATCGACCGATGGCATATTTGGTAGTCGCAACGAGTTGACCCATATTGAAGCAGTTATAGATTTGTCCTACATAGCCCTCATAATGACCCTGACCCCAGCCACTGATGCCGGCGGCCACATTGATGCCTGTGGCAGTTCCTGCAAAATAGCAGTTCCTAACCACACCACCGCTATGCATGCCACCTACGATGCCACCTACAGACAGGTAGTCATAGCCACCGGAAATAGAAATGTCAGAGGAGCTCCAGCAGTTTTCGATCAGTGCTTTCTCCATAATACCTGCCAGACAGCCGGCACGCCAATTATCCTTGCTGCAGGAAGCAGTGAACACACAGCCTTCCATGCCCAGATTCCGCAGTATGCCGGTAGAGGTGAGCTTGCCGACAAAACCACAGTTGGCTTCGCTGGTGGTAACGGTAAGCCGCTTAACAGCGTGGAAGCCACCGTCAAAAGTACCGGAGAAGCTCACGGGAGGAGTGTAGCTAAAGCCGTTCATGTCGATGTCGCAGATCATGCGCAGAGTTTTGCCGGCAAAGGTGTTGGATTGCCCCAATTGGGAGAATTTAACCAGACCTTCAGCAGTGGAAATTTGGAATTCCTTTGCGTTGGGATACCGGTCATAGAGCAGGATGTCGGGGATCGCCGCTGATGCTTGTACTGTTGTGGCAGTGCTCCCGATTACAGGGAGCAGTGAAACGAGACATGCCAGGGTTAAGATCCATGCGAGAACGGATTTTTTCATAAACAAGGGCTCCTTTCGAGGATTTCTGTTTCTATATTTTATCAAAATAAAGAAATAAAGTCAATGAAGAAAGATATCTTGACCAACACATCGACTTTGACGGAAATTCCTCACCTGCTTAACCCAGAGCAAATGGGAACGGAGGATGAAGTAATCCCTATGAAATTCCCGATTTGTTGAGCTGTTCGATTTCCGAATTTGTTCGTAGGGGCGACCTGTGGTCGCCCGAAAATGTTTCGATTTTGTCGGAAATCTCGTGATAATCCCGTAATTTCGTCATTGTCGTTAAACGACAATGACCGGGCGACCACAGGTCGCCCCTACGGTGTTATACGATAAACAGCTCGATAAATCGGAATTGCCATTTGGATCATTTTTCGCGTTTAAACTTCATCTTGCGAAAGCGTAATAGATCGATAAGTTGAATTTGCGATTTTTTTGGGGTGCTATAGAAGGAAAAGCAAAAGAAATAGGGGGAAATTCAAATAAAAAATTTTTTTTGAAATTTACCAAAAGTCCCTTGACAAGAGGTCATAAGTTGTGATATACTATCATCGAACATAAGTTCGAGTATTAGGCTTTTCGGCAAAAATTCCGAGCAAGGTGATTATGCATCAGAGAGGAACTGCAGGGTCGGAACGGTATGGAATACGGGTGAGAGGAAAGGTGGTATGATCGTGGTAACAACGGCAGAACGTGGCACAGCAGTAGCAGAGCAGATACAGCAGCCCCTTGATTCGAGGAAGTGGCTTTACAGGCAGCAGGCAAAATCTCTCTATGACGAGGGCAAGATGATGACCCGGGAGGAACAGGATCGGCTGAATCGGGCGCTGATACAGTATGTGGTAACCGAGGAGGTTATGCCCTTCGTCGGTGGGGAGAGGGAGATTTTTCAGCGCATTGTGGACCTTCGGGAGCAATGCAGGGCAGATGTCCCGTCAGAGAATGAGCCGCCTGCCGCCGCAGCAGAGAGGGCAGCAGAAGAGGCACCCCATGCCGATGACTCAGCACAGGATGCCCCTAATGATAATATAATATATTATAATTATAATAATAATGATAATATAATAAATAATAATATATTATATAATAATAAAATAAAAGATTCTCTCTATGATCATAATGATCATGATAATGATAATGATAATGATAAAAATAATGATCATGATAATGATCGTGATAATGATCATGATCATAGAGAAAGAGAAGTGTTCTGTAAGAAGGATCAAGACCTGTCCCAATCGTCGGAGCAGGGATGGGTGGAGGAAGTCCGGCAGGCCGCCGTTGAGCATGTGATCGCCGCCGTAGAGACTCTGTGTGGGTTTAGCTGTTACAGCTATGTCCGTGAGGATATCGGGCACTATGTAGCCACCCTCGGGGAAGAGCTGTGCCTCTTTGCCGTTGAACGGGCTAAGCGGTATGACGGCAAGACCTGGGGATATGTCCGCACCATTATGGAGGGGTGGCGCAAGCAGGAGATCCGTACCAAGGAGCAGGCAGAGGCATATTGCACCAATTATGACAAGAGCAAGAGAGCGGACAAGTATCGCAGTACCGGCTCCTACAACAGGCGCTTTGGCACCTACTTAGCAAGCCGTGGGGGGAACCGTGGATCATCTGTGAGTTGCTTCGGGGAAAACATGTCCCCCCTTGAGCTGGAGGCCGTCAAATCCGCCTTGGCAGAGGAGTAAGCAGAGCAAATTCCAATTTATCGGTCTGTTGATTTCCGAATTTGTTCGTAGGGGCGACCTGTGGTCGCCCGCAAAATGTTTCAATTTTGTCGGAAAACTCGTGATAAT
>JAZRGR010000068.1:0-7671 GCA_045644345.1 Faecousia sp.
GCTACTTTTTATAGCCCACAAGGGCGTAGGAACTCGTACAAGACGACTTATGTGCCCTACAGGGCACATAAGATTCAATTAAAAGTGTCTACTTTTAATTGAATAGTAGTATTAGCGGTGCTCTTTCTGATAGAAATCAAACATTTCTATCAGAAAGAAGTATTAATACGTGCTATCCCTTTTACGGGATCCGTGGGGAAAGAAGCTCCAGTTGATCCCGGAATCCTTGCCCGATCTCAGTGTCCATTGCATACATACGATTGATCCCCTCGTTGTTGCAGGAGAAATGGATTACAACCCGTTCCCCGCGTCCCTTAAGCTCTGCATACACTGTAAAGTCTGCATCCCAGTATCCCGCGCCCTTATAAACGGATCTGTAATCACCCTCTCTAAAATGGATCCCCTGTTGGAACAGTTCATTCAACTGATCCCCGTACCGCTTTTCCATATATTCCTTAAACGCAGTCTCATCTAGATCTATAATATCCGATAATCTATCCCGTGTATTCCGGCACCACTGCTCCGCCCGTTTCCACAGCAGGGGCTCCAGTTGGTCATACAGTGCCTTTGGCATCATGCAGACATAGTCAGCAAGATATCCGTCCCCAGCTTTCATCAGATCCCAAGTGTGTTCATGGATCATAAAGACGCCGCTTTCGGTCTCATAGGGCAAATACCATGTACCATCGTCCAGCCGATAGCCCTGCCCTTGAAGCATCAGATCTCCCCGATCCTGAGCAAGCGAATGAAATACCTCAATAGGAATCATTACATCTGCCCGACCGCCTTCCAGGATGGATATCCAGAATTCTTCTTCCTTGATTTCTTCTTTCGTAGCGTCCATAAATCCTTCCTGCACCACCCAAGTCTCTCCATTCAGCCGAATTTCCTTCATAACAGCCATATGATCCTCCGGCTTCATTTCGATTGCATCCCTATATTCCGAATACAAGGATGAGAAATCTATATAAGAGGCCGCCTTTTCCCCATTCCCTTCCTCTAATGCCTCCAAATACCCATAGCAATTCCATAGCTCCTTTAGGTTTGAGAAGCATATTCCCTCTTGTCTGTGCTCGTTCCGTATCATGAGTGATAGTCCGAAAAGAGGCAGGATCATAGCAATAGCAAGGATAGACAGCCACCATCGGTGTTTTATCTTGCGGAAGCTGTTTCGAACAGCCTGCTCCTCTCTTTGGGGAGTGATGAGGACGGGCTTAGGGAGCTCCTTGCAGGAAAGCTGAGAACTACAGTATGCGCAATTCCTCAGATGCTGCTCCACAGCCTCTCTACTCTGCTGAGAGCAGATTTCATCCTGGTATAAGGGTAGCAGATCTTGTACGATTTCACAGGACAGCTTCATTTTAATACCTCCTTCAATATTTTTTGCTTTGCTCGGAAGAAGGTCACTCTGGCCCAGCTTTCCGATTTTCCATAGAGGGCAGCGATTTCTCCAAGCTTAATTTCACCAAGAATATGCATGATAAATACATCCTGATAGGGATCTTCCAGTTTGAGTATTGCATCGCGAATCAGCATATGTTGTTCTTTTTCAAGGAGCAGCACCTCGGGATCCTCCTCGATCGAAGCATGCAATTCCCCAAGAGGGATCTGTTCATATCGTTTGTTCCGACGGCACTCCTTGTACCAAGCATTCTTCCCAATCTGACAGAGCCAGGTATACAGACTGCACCGCCCCTCAAATCGATCAATATTCTGCAGTGCACGATAGAACGTTTCCTGCAGCAGTTCCTCCGCTTTATCTTCATTAGCGGTCAATTGCAACAGAAAGCGATAGACAGGTCGGGCATATTCTTCATATATATTCTGAAAGGTAGCCAAAGTCCTATCCCTCCTCTCTGTTCTGAAGAAAATACTCAGCTACATTTTCGATTACAAGTAATACCGTAGAGGTTTCTGTACCAACTACCGATAGCGTTGATGACGTATAAGAGTGCAAGCCCAAGAATCGGTATCCAATACCACGGAATCGGCAGCTTTCCCAGGATAGATACTATCGGTGCATGGACAATATACGCAGGAAGGGTATCTGCTCCGAATTTCGTTAAAAAACAGCGTCTCCTCGGCAAAAATGCCAAAAGAAATATACATAAAGCTCCACCGATCCCATAAGTAGCCAATCTGCACAAGGCTCCGCAAGTGATCTCACCATAAGCCTCTGCTTGATATAGAAATTCAACGGGGATATATTTAAGCCCCGGTATCAGAAGGCATACCGCAAGTCCTGCAGGCAGAATAGAGCCGAGCCGAAATCTCGACCAATTCTCTCCGGGATCCGTAAGAACCCCTACAAAGAAGTACGGAAAGAACACTATCGTCCGAGACAGAGAAAATCCTCTATGGATCATAGGAATATAGCCCACCACACAGCTCGCCATAACAGACAGCACAAGAAATAGCAATCCCCATCTGCCGCCTGCATAACGGAACCATACATAGGTCATAAACATCCAGCTTGCAGCACTCAGGAGATACCACAGGTGCCAATATGGGGTAAATATCGACACCTTCCCCCATCCGACGAGCACTGCAAGAACCTGGAGTGGGATATATACCTTCAGCAATCGAATACACTGTTTTTTACACCCATTCTGATTTTTCACAAACAGCCCCGTTAGGAACGCAAACATCGGCATATGGAAGCTGTATATCACGCCATAGACTACATAGAGTCCACTACTATTCTCTATCAGCGGTTCAATCCAGTGCCCCAATATCACAAGATATATCAGAAACAGCTTAAGATTGCAATACCCTGCTTCTCTTACAGGAATCATTTATATCACCTATCCGTTAGAGTCACAAAGTCCTAAAGCGTTACAGTTATTTCAGTAAAATACAAACGACCATCAAGCTTTCATTTGCAGTGGATAAAGAGGCCGTCTTAAATGATGATACACACCAACTAAGACAGCCCCGGTTATTCAGATTATTTCATTTGTTTATACCTTTGCATGATCCCGACGGTGTTTTCTGCGGAATCGAATGTCAAATAGGATGCTGCGAACTGCCCAGGACGCCCATTGAGCGATCCAAATACCCCACAGTCCTAACTCCATAGGAATGGCAAGGACATAGCCCAAGCCAATGCTGACTACCCACAGGACTCCCAGGGATACAAAGGACGGATAGGCAGAATCCCCTGCCGCTCGTAGTGTGAAAGGCAGTGTATTAGACATGGGTGCGAACAATAGGAGCGAAGGAATACTCCACAACAGGAGCTGTCTTGCCATAGCAAAGGCTTCTGCAGTGGGATGGAACCGATTCAGCAGGAATGGGAGTAGGGGTACAAATACCATACAGGACAAAACCATGAGAATCGTCGCAAGCTGATTACACCGCTTGCCATAGGTATGAGCCTCCTCCGTCTTTCCCGCTCCCACGCACTTCCCTACTACCGTCACAGCCAGATTACCCGCAGATAGGGACGCAGTTGTGAATACGGTCAAAACGGAATTTGCAATGGCATGGGTACTGATCGCAGAGGTTCCCAAGGGTACCATGTACATCTTGGACGTCAGGTTGCCGAAGGAAATGCAGATCTGCTCTAATCCAAAGGGCAAGCTGATCCGTAGTGTCCTGCCTAACAGCTCCCTATCAAAACGGAACAAATTCCGGATGGACATTCTTACCGGAGGTCTCCAATACAGAAGCAGGATCAATGTTAAAACTGTGCCTACCAAACGTGCCAAGATCAATGCCCATACACTGCCCACAATATCCATATCAAGAACATTGAGGAACAAGACACTGAATAGGAAATACGCTAAATTGATCACAATGCTAAGTACCAGACAGCGTTTAGATTCTCCCAAGCCTCTAAGGATCGCAAAACCTGCTGTGTAGACTGTAAAGATCAGAATAGACCACACGCTGCCGGACAGATAGACCTTGGCCTTCTCCAACACCAGTGGCTCAGCATCAGAATACAGCACCCTTAGGATCCAGTCCGGGAACAGGAGTAGCGGAATACTCACGATCACGCCTACCAGAACGGTTAGCAGGAAGCCTGTTGCAATCCCTCGCTTCAACTTTTCTTCGTCATCGCCACCCCAACATTGTGCCACAATAACGGAGGCTCCCGCTGAGATCCCTGTAAAGAAGCACACCATAAGCCCCGTCACAGGTCCCACAAGAGAAACTGCAGCAATGGAGGCTTCTCCGTTCTTGCTGATCAGTGCCGTGGTTAGCATGCTGATCAAGGTAATAGACAGATTATCCAAAATCCCGGGGATCATAAGCTTAAAGATCTCATGCCAAGTAAATACCGAGCCGGAAAGTGTCCGAGTCAGGTATCTGTCAACAGATTTACGGTTTCCCAAATGCCACATACCCTCACCCTCTTAAAACCGCTAGAATTTCATTTCCCCATCGGAATTATACCATATTCCCTAAGGAAAAACAACAAAGGAATGCACATTTCTTTATGATGCAAAAAATTCATATTTTATTGGTTTACATTCAGGACAAATTATGATAGAATATGTCTTGCATTTCATGAGATTTCTCCTCATTCAATCCCTATAAAGGAGGCGTTCTGACATCGATACCTACGATCCCAATATCGAAAATGAGAGCTATAAATACCATGGTCAGAGCAGGAGCAGCAAGAAAAAGCAGCGCAAAAAGAAGGACCGTAAACCCTACAGGGGTCTGCGTATCACTGCAATCATTCTCAGCATCATCCTATTCTGCGAAGCAACCTACTGCTTCCTGGTATTTACCAATATTCCCGGTATTAAATACTGGCGAGACCAGTTTATTTCCACCGCACTTTCTACTATGAGTCATCAGTGGTTGGCAGACAGCTTCCTCCCCCAATATATGGTAGATGACATCCGTATGCGCAAGGAGCAAGCCTTGCTTCAACAGCAGGATGATGTGAGTCAGCGGCCAACGCCCACTCAGCCCACCGAGATTGAGCCCAACAGCCCCACCGAAGATGTTCCCGAGACTACCGAACCGCCCACAGTCACCGTTCCCGGCGAGGATCCTGCCGAGACCGCCTTCTATGAGTTGTTCTGGGAGCTGAATCGTAGCACCTTCGAGGCTTATGTAGAGAAGCACCCCGATGTTCTTAATAACGGCTGGGAAAACATCTCTATTAACGAGGCAGGACTCAACGACAAGGGAACATCCATTTATACCAGCATGGGCGAGCAGGTCCTGGCACTGGATGCCAAGAACCGGCTGCTCCTGATCCGTGTACAGGGTACAGGCTATCTCGGCATCCTGGCTGTCTGTAAGGATCCTGCACAGCTCCGTTGCGAGGCTTCCTCCGGCATCGGCAGTTATGGACAGGATGTAGGCACCATCGTCAAGAATTCCGGTGGACTTATCGGCATGACCGGAAGTGGCTTCGACGATCCCGAGGGCAGAGGAAATGGCGGCAAGGTTGCAGGCTATACCATGTGTGAGGGCAAGAGCTACGGCAATCACTTCGGACTGGCAGGCTACAAGCGGATCGAGTTAACCGCAGACAATAGATTCTATATCTCCAATGCGCAATCCTCTGTTGCGTCAGACGTGACCGATGCTGTAGAGTTCGCTCCTGCATTGGTAATCGACGGCAAGATGACCGTAGACGGCTATAATGACTATAACGGTATCAATCCCAGAGCCGCTATCGGGCAGTCCTCCACCGGTGAGATCATGATGCTGGTCATCGAGGGACGGCAGATCGGGCGTTCCATCGGCACAGATGTAGAGACCTGTGCCAAGATCCTCATGCGTCACGATGCCTATGTGGCTATGAATCTGGATGGCGGCACCAGCGCTGTTATGTGGTATGACGGTGAGTATGTCACCAAGTGTTCCAATTCCAATATTCAATCCCGTTCCCTGCCCAACGCCTGGGTCTACGGCAATTACGAATAAACAACTATGAATCTGCTGTAAAATTCACTTTTACAGCAGATTCTTTCTACAATCCCGTTGACAATTTGCCTTGCTTTCTGTATAATAGGGGTAGAATTTGCGAAGTATGGATTTTTGCAGGTTCCACGGAATTTACCGCCTGTCAAGGTGGATAAGAAAGGATTTTTGCAATGATTTACACAACAGAAGTACAGCACATGTGTCCGGTTGCAAAGGGTGCATACCACGGCCCCGCTCCCATTCCCGAAGAGGGCAAGTGGGTACAGGCTAAGCAGATCAGCGACATTTCCGGCTTCACCCATGGTGTAGGCTGGTGCGCACCTCAGCAGGGCGCCTGCAAGCTGACCCTCAATGTCAAGGACGGCATCATCGAAGAGGCTCTGGTAGAGACCCTGGGCTGCTCCGGCATGACTCACTCTGCCGCTATGGCATCCGAGATCCTCATCGGCAAGACTCTCCTCGAGGCTCTCAACACCGACCTGGTTTGCGATGCTATCAACACCGCTATGCGTGAGCTGTTCCTCCAGATCGTTTACGGTCGTACCCAGAGCGCATTCTCCGAGGGCGGTCTCGCCGTTGGCGCTTCTCTCGAGGACCTGGGCAAGGGCCTGCGCAGCCAGGTTGGCACCATGTTCGCCACCAAGGAAAAGGGACCCCGTTACCTGGAGATGGCAGAGGGCTATGTTACCCGTGTTGCTCTGAACAAGGACAACGAGATCACCGGCTACGAATTCATCAACCTGGGCAAGATGATGGACTTCATTAAGAAGGGCGACAGCGCCGACACCGCTATGGAGAAGGCAAAGGGTCACTACGGCCAGTTCGACAACGCCGCCAAGTACATCGACCCCCGTCACGAATAAGAGGAGGTAGACACAATGGCATTGTTTGAAAGCTACGAAAGAAGAATTGATAACATCAACAAGGTCCTTGCTGAGTACGGCATCGCCTCTGTTGAAGAATGCAGAGAGATCTGCAAGGCCAAGGGCTTCGATCCCTACGAGATCGCTAAGAACATCCAGCCCATCTGCTTCGAGAACGTTTGCTGGGCATACTGCGTAGGTGCAGCTATGGCTATCAAGAAGGGCGTTAAGACTGCCGCTGAGGCCGCCGAAATCATCGGCCATGGCCTGCAGGCATTCTGCATCGACGGCTCCGTTGCTGACGACCGCAAGGTTGGTATCGGCCACGGCAATCTGGGTGCAATGCTCCTGCGCGAAGAGACCAAGTGCTTCGCATTCCTGGCAGGCCACGAGTCCTTCGCTGCTGCTGAGGGTGCAATCGGTCTGGCAAGAAGCGCTAACAAGGCTCGTAAGGAGCCCCTCCGCGTCATCCTGAACGGTCTGGGCAAGGACGCTGCACAGATCATCTCCCGTATCAACGGCTTTACCTATGTACAGACCCAGTTCGACTATGCCTCCGGCAAGGTCAACGTGGTCAAGGAGATCGCATACTCCGACGGCGAGCGTGCCAAGGTTCGCTGCTACGGCTCCGACGATGTCCGTGAGGGCGTTGCTATCATGCACCTGGAGGGTGTTGACGTTTCCATCACCGGCAACTCCACCAACCCCACCCGCTTCCAGCATCCCGTTGCAGGCACCTACAAGAAGGAATGCATCGAACAGGGCAAGAAGTATTTCTCCGTTGCATCCGGCGGCGGGACAGGCCGTCCCCTCCATCCCGACAACATGGCTGCAGGCCCCGCTTCCTATGGCATGACCGACACCATGGGCCGTATGCACTCCGATGCTCAGTTCGCAGGCTCCTCCTCCGTCC
>JAZRGR010000069.1:0-2757 GCA_045644345.1 Faecousia sp.
GTGGGATCGACAGAGCATGATATATACGGAGCTTACCCTGCAAAAAACAGCTTATACTGTTAAGATCTGTCCAATGGAGTCGGGAGATCTGTTTATACTGCGGCCCTTATCTGACAAGGCTGATGTTGCCCGGAAGGAGCAGATCCATACCTCCGGCAAGCTCAGACAGATCCTGCAGGATCTGTTTCCTGCGTGTATGATATTGCAGGATTATATGGAATTTGATGAGGATCTGCTCAAGGAGGCGGCAAGAGTCAATCGGTCCTTGTACCGGCTCCTGCGTTTGAGCAACAAGCTGAGCTGGGCAGAACAGCTCTTCTCCGGAGAGATCACACCTTATCTGGAGCGGACGGAGCTCCATAGATTCGTAGGCGATTTTGCACAGTCTCTGGCTGAGGTTCTGGATGACGGAGGGTGGAAGCTGTCTATGACACCTGTTCATGGCACCCTCTATAGCAATATTGACAGAGAGCTGATGCAGCAGGCACTGTACTATGTGATTGTCCATGGAGTTTCTTGCAGTGCCAAGGGTACGGAGCTGGTACTGGCAGTTCGTGAGCAGGGCAACAATATCCGTTTCGACCTGAGCTATACCATGGATGGAACAACACAGGTCGAGGGTATGGAATATCCCGATCTGGAGCTGGTCAGAGCGATCGGAGCACTCCACGAGGGTGCCTTGTTCCAATTTGACCAAGGAGGCAAGGATTGCCGCATCGTACTCAGCATCCGCAAGCTCCAGCCTACCTATCCCTTTAAGGAGAAACGTCACAGACCCAATGTGTACGGTCAATTCCATCCGGCATTGGTAGAGCTGTCCGATGTCATGGAGTCGTGGATGTACCATCCCGACAGAGTATAATGCATAGGTGCTGCATGTGATCGTCCCTTTTCTTTTGATTTCTATTCATAATTTTCCCCTCCCGGCGTATATATCAATGGGAGGGGATCATTATGGACAAAATGGACAAAGAATTGCAGCAGCCACATGAACTGCGACTGGACAATCGAGCAAGGTTGGCTGTAACAGGGGTCAAGGATGTAGAGAGCTTTGACGAAGCGGTGGTGGTTCTGCGTACCGTTAGGGGTTTGCTGGTAGTACGAGGGGAGAAGCTCCAGCTTCAAGCCTTGTCTATTGACGGAGGGCAGGTCAGTGTCAATGGGCTGATCGACTGCCTGTCCTATGAAGAGGAACAGAAGACTACAGGCTTCTTCCGCAGAATGTTCCGCTGATGGAACTAAGAATCGGAGTACAGGGGTGGCAATTTCTGGTGACCTGTGTCGCAGGAGTTGCTTTGGCTGTGGTGTATGATGTGCTGTGGGGGCTACGCATGGAGCTGAAATGGATGACCCATGTTGGGGATCTGCTTTTTGGGATAACGGTGCTGGTGGGTAACGTTCTCCTAATGCTGTATGTGGGAGAGGGAGAGTATCGGATCTTCTTCCCCATAGGGATAGCAACGGGCTTCGTCCTATGGACTGTGACGGTTCGGCCTGTGGCTCGCAGAGGGATCAGAGGATTTTGGCGGGGATTGCTGTGGCTCCCCCGTAAAATATATAGAATTTTGAAAAAAATCGTCAAAATTTTGAAAAAATTTTTCAAAACCCCCTTTTCAAATGGGAAAAAATCGGTTAAAATAAAAAAACAACGTTCTTTAAACGGAGGTGAATGCAGTGGGTAGGCTCAAACCCTCGCGAGTCACTTTATATTTGATTACGGCTTTCCTGCTGCTGTCCTTGATTGGGATCACTGTGATGCAGAGAGCTCTGCACCGAGATCGGGCTGAAACCCTGCAATTGGCAGAGCAGGTAACTGCGTTGGAGCAGGAGAACCTGCAGTGGGAGGAACGGATCGCCGCTCTTGGAACGGATGCTTCCGCTGAGGAGCTTGCCAGAGAGCGACTGCACTGGGTATATGATCGTGAGATCGTATATATCGATGCAGGTCAGTAAGCCCAGCACAGGTTGTTATCATAACGTGCGATCAGATGAACGGATCGCTATTCTTTACTGGAGGAACAGAAGGATCGTATGGAATTTAAAGTCGGAGCAATATTGGAAGGCAAGGTCAAGACCATCACCAATTTCGGCGCATTTGTAACACTGCCGGAGAACCGTACGGGAATGGTCCATATATCGGAGGTTGCCAATTGTTATGTCAGTGACATACGGCAGCATCTGACAGAGGGACAGAGTGTTAAGGTAAGGGTTACGAAGATCGAGGACAACGGCAAGATCGCTCTGTCTGTTAAGAAGGCTGAGGAACCCCTTGTACGGCAAGCACCTAAATCCGTGGCTCCCCGTGCAACACAGAGTGTTCCGGCTGCACCTATGACCTTTGATGAGAAGCTCAAGCAGTTTATGTCCGATTCCGACAGCAAGATCTCCGGGTGCAAGCTCTACGAGCGCCGTAGTAAAACAAGAAAAAGATAGGGAAGCTCTGATTAAATCGCCGAGAGCAATCGGAGAGAGATTTTGTTCCAAATTGAGGTTTGGAAAACGCAGGAATACTTTGTGTATTTCAAGGGAATCTCTGATTAAATCGCCGAGAGCAATCGGCGAGAGATTTTGTTCCAAATTGAGGTTTGGAAAACGCAGGAATACTTTGTGTATTTCAAGTTTTTCAAACCGAAAAGTTGGGACAAAAGATTCGCTGAGTGCCGATGACTATTTATTCAGAGTTTCCCAAGTTTTTCAAACCGAAAAGTTGGGACAAAAGATTCGCTGAGTGCCGACGGCTATTTATTCAGAGTTTCC
>JAZRGR010000070.1:0-4353 GCA_045644345.1 Faecousia sp.
TCCAAGGTGGCTCTGAAGTTTGTTTTCAACCCTGCCAATTATGCCGGAGACCTGTCTGTACTGACCCTGCGGATCTCCTACACAGATGCATATGGCAATGCCAAGACAGCCACCGCAGCCGATCCCGTTCTGTACAACGCCCAGTTAGGCTACTACGTATTCACTGTAGACAGCCTCCTTGCCGCGGAGCTGAGAGCTGTTGTCTCTGTGCAGATCTATGCAGAGAACACCCCTGTATCTGCCACCCTGCAGTACAGCCCCGACACCTACGGTAATAACAAGACCGGCATTCTGTTAGACCTGTGCAAAGCCCTCTTTGCCTACTCTGACAGTGCAAAAGCATACTTCCAATAAGTACAAACAGCCCTTTCTGATAGAAGCGTTTCGTTTCTATCAGAAAGGGTCACAGCAAAACACCACATCTCCGCCGAGACCGAATATCTCACAGAAGGGATTTTGCATTCTCCTCTGCGTACAGAGTTCACAGATGATTATGTGCTTCAATGAGATGCAATACGGTCCTCCGAAATGATTAGCGCTCTCCTTTGAACGAATGAAAGGACGGTCTTTTATGAAACTCTCAAAACTCATTCGCGCAATATGCTTCCTTCTGTTCTTAGTGCTACTGCTCGGTACATTTTCGCCCTCTCTTAAGGTTGAGGCAATATCTGAGGCAGCGCAGACTGAAACAAATAATATTCTTAAAAATATCACAGGCGCCAAAGAATTTACTGTTAATAAACCGGTGGACAACGGCATTGTGGTGGATCTGAAGGATTTCGGTCTTTCGGAATCTAACACCCCTGCCGCCAACGAAACCGCCTTCGCAAACGCCATTGCCAAGGTAAAATCTACCAAAGCATGGAAGTTAAATATCCCCAAAGGCACTTATGCAGTAGCCCTTACAGGAAAAGAGGCCATTAGTCTCTCCAATCTCAGCAATGTTCTTCTGGAAGGGAATGGCTCTACACTGATCTTCTCTGTAGGCACCACCCTAAATAACACCCCTGCCTACATCACCATGAATAATTCCAACACCATTGCTATTCGGAATCTGACACTGGACTGGGATCGTTCTGTTTACCCCATTTACGGCATCGGCAAGGTCACAGCAGTGAATAAGACCAACGGCACCGTGGATTTTCAATTCAGTGATATTACCGTTCCTGACAATGCCATTTTCGGCGGTGGCAGAAGCTGGGATCCGGCAAGTGATAACCGTTCCGAAACGGTTGGTTTCCAATTCCCCGGAGGGTCCAGTGGCATTTCTTCCATGACTAAGCTGGCGTCGAACAAGGTTCGGCTAACCTACAAGAATGCCAACAACGTTTCCTCTGCCGTTGTTGGGCAATACGGACAGTTCTGGTTCCGTCCTAAGGAGTTGGTGAATGGTTTCCGCATGCAGACAAACAATCATATTTCCTTCGACAATCTCCATATGTACACTGTTCCTTATCAAGCCATTTTCAGCAATGATTCGGAATATTTTGAAATCGTTAACTCCTCTGTAGAGCCTCCTCCCAACACAAAGGAACGGTTCTCCTCCTATGGCGGTATAGAAGTCCACTCTGTAGACGGACATTTCCGAATGGAGAACTGTCTCCTAAAAGGTATCAATGACGACAACATTCATCTGTCCAACCACTTTTTCGGTGGAGGTGTTTCCGGCAATCCCAAAATCGACAATTATACAGTAGCTTTGGATCATTTGGCACACTGGATGCACTATACAGAGGTTTACGAAGGTGCAACCTTCGGGATGCGTGACAAAAATTTTAAGGATACAGGCTGGAAATCCAAGGTCGTTAGCTACACTTGGGAAAATTACTTCCCTGATGATGGGAATGCTTCCTGGCGTTGTACCGTTAAATTTGCCGATCCTCTGCCTTCTAATTATGTTTCAACAAATCAGTTCTGGAACATGGACAAGAACAAAGGGAACTATATTATTCGGAATAACACCTTTGACGGTGGACTCGCCCATGCTATGTATTTGGGTCTTCCTAATGGTACGGTAGAAAACAATACTGTCAATAACTTCGCTTATCCCGGATTGATCCTGAATTGTTTGATCCGCTGGGATCGGTGGGCTATCGGCACCCCCATTAACAACGTGATCATCCGCAATAACACTCTAAAGGCATGTAATAAGGCTCTACGAGATCCCGCAGCCATGTTTGTAGGCGGTGGTATTGATGAGCAACCCTCGGACTATAACCCTGTTTCCGGTCGCATTACCTCCAATGTCCTTATAGAAGGGAATACAGTGGAAACTACTCCATGGGCTGCCTTTGGCACCTTCTCCTCTAAAAACATTATCATTCGGAATAATTCCTTCATCAATGCAAGCACTACCGCAAAGAAAAGCGGTAAGCCGGGTGGAAATGTCTTTATCACCAATGCAGACCATGTGGTTTTTACAGGGAACACCATCTACCACGGAGGTGTTTCCTATGAAACAGGCACCAATGTAGACAGTAGCACTACTACAAATGTATATTCTGAATCCAATTCCGTCCAGAAATATGTGAAAGCAAACGGAATCTATGGAGATATCATCGTAGATACCAACACCTACGGTTTTAAAACCACCGTAGGAACCTGGAGCAACAGTAGCTATGCAGGCTACAGTGGCACTGTCAAGGGCAGCTCCTCCACAGGAGCCCAAGTGCAATGGCGTCCTCTGCTCCGTAGAGGACATTATCAAGTATACATTTACAAAATGGTAGTCAGTGCTACCGAGGTCGCAGACGAGGCAACCAAAATTGAAGTCAAACATAAAAACGGCACCTATTCAACCACCATGAACTGTCATACCGGTACTAAGGGCTTTGTCAGCTTAGGAACTTTTGAATTTGATGAAGGAACAGCAGGTTATGTTCAAGCGACTCGCGGTAACAGCACCCTACGTGTCAGTGCCGTAAAGTTCGTCCGAAAGGATGAATGTACCCACGGAGCAAAAACCTCAACTGTAAAACCTACCTGTACAGAAAAAGGCTATGTAAAACGAGCCTGCTCTACCTGTGGCTATACCTATAAACAGGATTATACCGCCGAGTTAGGACATAAATATGTCTACACCAATGCAGGTACCAATCATAGCATCACCTGCTCTCGCTGCGATCATTCCTCTACAGCCAACCATAGCTATAGTAACGGAGCGTGTGTCTGCGGTGTAGTAGACAACTCCCACAACCTATATTTTGACTTTAAAAATACAGCAACAGACAAGGCAAGATACACTTTAGCTATATACGGTGGGTATAATTTTGACCAAGTATCTTCCCCCTACTGGGCTACAGGAGCGAATGGTGGAGCTACCAATGTGACCATCAACAATTCTACAGGAACCATGACTGTAAAAGTCATTGCAGATCCGGACTCTGCGGGAAATTACGGTCCCTATATCGAAACCACCAACACATACGGCAAATATCCATGGAGTGGCGAATCTTACCGCACATACTACCCACTAAAATACAAGCCGTCCTCTGCCGAGTATGTACAGATACGATTCAAGCTTACAGGCTGCACTGCAGCGGGAACAAATCCCAAGGCTATTCTTTGCTACGACACCCTGGCAGGAAGCACTTACAAAGCCTACGAAAACCTAAACGCTCCCATAGACGGAAAATCTACTGCATATCAAGTAGTATCCATCCCCTTAACAAAAGACTTCCAATCAGTTGAATATATTAAATCTTTAGGTATCCGATTCAGAGATATTAAAGCCACATCAAGCAGCGGAGGTTCTGTTGAAATTGACTACATCTTTGCAGGCAAGAGAACAGAAATGCCCAATCCCCTGTATATTGTTACATTTAAGGGTGCTGACGGAAGCACCTTGGGAACTGCAACCGTAGCAAAAGGTGGTACTGCATCCTACGCCGGTACAACACCTACAAAGATCAAGGACAATTCTTATCACTATACCTTTAAGGGTTGGGATAAGGTACTGACCAATATTACAGCGGATACTGTAGTAACCGCACAGTTTACTGCTACAGCACACAGCTACACCTATGCTAAAGTGGATAACACCAATCACAAGGGAACCTGTTCCTGTGGTCATACCATCACTGCCGCACACGGCTGGAACAGCGGTGTTGTTACAACACAGCCCACTTGTACGACAACAGGTGTCAGAACCTATACCTGCAGCACCTGTAAAGGCACCAAAACCACCTCTGTAGCCGCCTTGGGTCACTCCTACAGCTACAAGGCAACCAAGAACCCCACTACCTCCGCAACAGGCGTGCTGACCGGAACTTGCTCCAAGTGTAACGGTACTACCACCGTGACCCTGCCCAAGCTCAATACCACGGACTATACCAAGTCCACTACCAAAGCACC
>JAZRGR010000071.1:0-7365 GCA_045644345.1 Faecousia sp.
TAATTTCGTCATTGTCGTTTAACGACAATGACCGGGCGACCACAGGTCGCCCCTACGGTGTTATACGAAAACAGCTCGATAAATCAGAATTTGAATGAAAATGAAAAGGGTTCTGTCTCAAAATGATTATTTTGAGACAGAACCTTTTCTGTGGAACGGTTATTCAGTTCTTGGTTCATTAATGACCAGACCGCTTTCTCTGGCGCGGACTGCCAGCTCTGTGCGGTTACGGAAGCCGGTTTTATCCCGCATAGATTGGATATGCTGTTTCACGGTTCTGACGGACAGGAAGAGCTTCTCTGCAATGACTGCATCGGTTTCCCCTGCAACTACCAGGCGGAGCACCTCGATTTCACGGTCTGTGAACCGTTCACTGAGGACATTGCCCAATTTGAGACTGGGGGTGCTGTCGGGATAGATGCTCTCCCCTGCCATGGTACGATCCATGACAGTAAGGATCTCTTCTGCAGAAGCGGACTTATACCAAAAGCTCTCTACTCCGGCAGCTCGTGCACGATCGATGAAGCTGCATTCCGGCTGGCTGGTAATAATGATGATCTTAATATGAGGGAAACGCACCTTGATCTTCTCCGCGGCCTCCAAGCCACTGATATTCATAGCGGTACAGACATCCATGAGGATCAGATCAATGGGGTGGGTCATGCAGTAGAACTCAGCCATGGCGGCACTTTCTATGGTATGAGCCACCCGATATCCGCTGTTTCCGCTGACGAAGATATCCAAGAGCTTCTGCGCCATAGGATCATCCTCTACGATCATAACGTTGATCAAGTACGTCACTCCCTTCTGCCCGAAAGAATCAGGGCAAATTCCGGTGTGCTTTCGATGGTCATGCGGACGCCGATATTCTCTGCCTTGTGTCGCAGAGAGCTTAAGCCACCACCCTCAACGATGGGAAGGGAAGGCTGAATGCCGTCGTTGGTAAAACGCATGATCCATCGGGAAGCTTCCTCACGGAGGTCAATAAACAGTGTCTTGGCATCTGCGTGGAATACTGCATTGGTCAATGCCTCAGATGCTACCACCAGGAAGAACTGACGGTAATCTCTACCTGTGGGGAGTTCTCCCCGAATCACAAGCTCGATACCTGCGGATTCGGCAGCCTTTTCCAAAATCTGCAGAGGATCCTCTGCCTTCTTGGAAGCCATTTCCTTGCGGAGCATGGCGATATTCCGTCGCCAAATATCCAAGGGGGGCTCCTGTGCATTGGGATCCACCAAATATCGACGGGCTGCAAGGAGGGCTTGTCCCAGCTCTCCATGAATGCGGACCTTGGTCTCTAAGCGCTCCTTGCTGCGAGCGAGCTCGTCAACATTCTCGCCGTATTTCCGCAGGCGGAGGTTCATAGCGGCAAGATCCAAATTCTTTTCCCGGAGCTCATCGGTCAAGGTTTGCTGTAATGTGGTATCCGCCGCAGTCAGCTGGATGATACCGTCCAGCCTTTCACGGGAGAAGGTCCATACGGTTCCGTCCTTTAGACGGAAATTGGGGTAGTTACCGAAGGATAGTCGTTTTACCCCGGGTCTCACCTCGCCACCGCTGAGGATCTGCCAAAACAGTTCTGCATTCTGCAGATCTCTGCCTACAACGGCATGACACAGCTCATTCATACGGCTGTTGGATAGGATCACGCGACCGCCCTCTACATAGAAGCACAGGCCGGAGGCGATCTGATCTACACCCTCTCGAATAGAGGAACGGGTAATGGTATTATTGCGGAATCGTTGTTCCTCTCGTATCAAGTAGCTGTAGTACACTGCGACAAGGAGGATCGACAGTATGGGGAGTACCAGGGGTTGCTTGCACAGCCACAGGGATATGGGAGGGATCTGCAGGTGTCGCAGATTTGCCCTTGCCTCTGCTGTATAGATGATCATGGGGACTGCACATATGAGGACGGACAGAGGGAGCAGGAGCTTAGGCCACAGCTTCTTCCGACGGAGGGTGGGCAGGAACAAACAACCTCCCATGCACACAAGTAAGAACAGGCACACAATGACCAAACAGCGCAGGGGCATGGAGATATCATAATAGCGGATCATCCGATGCCACCCCCTTCCGCAATGGTTAGATCGATCACAACATCTTCATCCATGATCTCATAACGGAAGCTGCCGACGGTCAAGGGAATATCCGCGAGTGTCTGTCGGGCAATCTCCTCGGTGCACCCCATTTGAATATTCATAGAGATTGTCCCGTCGATACAGGTCAGATTCACCATCATGGCTGTCATTTCGTTCAAGAGGCGTTCTACAAGGACTTCGTAAAAATCATAGGCGGCTATAATGTGATCTAAGCACATGGAGCCGGAGCAAGAGCTATGGAAGGACGTAAACATCCCGGCAAGATTGAGGTTGTCCATGGATTCACGGATGCAATATTCCAGCTCTCGTGTTTGAACGATGCCACTATCCTCACCAAGGAGCAGGAGATTGCCTCGCCGCTTGATGTATGATCCGAGAACACAGACCTTGGCAATGAGATTGCGACTGTTATGCTCGCCCTTTTCAATGCGGTGCAGGAGCTCGTCTGCCTTGATCAGTTGGGGCTCGACCTCTTGGGTGATCCGATCATACAGACGGTTCTGCTCGTCTGCCTTTGCCCTACTCTCCTTGAGCTCCAATTCTGCTTGCAGGAGGGTATTCTCCTCCCCTAACTGCTCCATGGTATCACGAAGTCGGATCCTAAGATCGTTCAGACGGGTAATATCATCCTGCCAAACCACACGGCCTGCCTTGATGGGAGCACTGCTTAGGAGCGTGTCTCCCAGGTCCACAGTGGAGTGCTCAGTCTGACGCATCTGCTCCTCGGAAACCGGCAGAGCGGAGCCGGATACAAAGTGGGGCTGGTAGTCCCGATCCACGATCTGAACGGGAATGGTGGTATTGTCGAAAACAGCTTGATAGCCCGTATTGGAGGGCAGGAGCCCACTGTGTATGGCACTCTCTAACAGCAGGGTAATGATCAGACAGTCCATAACTGTAATGTCACAGTTGTATAGGCGCATACTATAGCCGATCCAGAACAGAGCGGCAAATGCCATGATCGCCATGGGCATCTTGCGGAGCTTGCGACTGCCGGGGACACGGCTTTTGAGGAGCATCATGACAACGAAATAGAAGCCCATGCCGATGAACCAGCCCATGTTGAGGAAGTATACCCAATCATAGCTGTAGTCCAGATCAAAGTTGAGAAAGCCGTTGTAGAACACAAATACCTTCTGATGCAGGTCGTTGGTAAACACGGTTGTCAGGAGAATGGTGGGTGGAATCAGAAGGTAGTTCAGCTTCTTGGGATGAGAGTAATTCTCGGGTTTACCCAAATAATTGATGATAAAGGCACCCAGTGTGGGGACAAAAAGCATCCCCACATAGAATCCATACCACAGATAGCGTACCAAGGGGTGGGTCACGCTACCGGTGAAGTCCCATTTAGCGATCTTGTCTACCAGCCAGAACAGGAGTAAGCAGCCTACGATCAACATGAGTCGCCGTACGTTCTTGTTAACAAGCCTACGCTGTACAGAGACGACCCAGGAAAACAGCAGGGATATATGGATGGTATTACGAACCGTAACCATGACTGCTTGCAGCATGGCATTGGGCAGGTCCTCATAGATTTCCCGCATGATGAAAGCAATGGCCATGAGGATCCCGACGAAAATGGCGGTTAGGGTTACGGATCTCCTTTCTTTGTGCATAAGGGTTCACCTCTGTTTCTGATGATAGTTACGCAGTGGGAGATGAAGAAGGGGGAACGGAATCAATTGCCCGGGAAATATGCCTTGGCACTATCGGAGTAGGCAAAGAGGGCCTTGCACAGTTGCAGGAGGGTGCCGGTCTTGTTGTTACCGTAAGTGTCGGCACTGTACTGCAGGGTGCAGGACAAGGGGGTGTCCCCTGCATAGATCTGTGCAGAGACGACACTGCGGAGCTCTGCTGCCAGGAGACCGTCAAAGGTAAAGGCGTGGTAGGTAATGCCTGCCTCGTAGATCTGAGGATCCCTCAGGCGAAGCTCACAGGTCTTGCCCAGGCGGTCTGTATAGGAAATACGGAGCACCAGATCCTCTACGGGACCGGTATAGGAGCCAAGAGAGAAAATGAATTTCAGTGCGACCTTGGAGTTCAGCTCCAGGGACTTGCCTGCCCAAAGGATAGCAGGATCTGCCAGATCGGACAGTACCCTATTGGTATTGCCGAAGGTGACGGTATCCGGATTGGCCAGATGGGAGGAATCCTCGTCGGTCATAAAGGAATCTGCAAGGTAGTCTGTACGGTAGTTCTTGTAGATCTGTGCCGCAGAGCCGTAACGCAGGAGGTTGGCGCACAGAGCCTTTAGCCCGGAGGCAACGTCTGTCTTGTTAAGCTGTGCATAGGCATAGTCTGCAACGCTGTAATCATCTACGGGGGAATAATAGGGACGGAGGTCCTTGACACCGTGGAGGACGGAACGGATCCGATCATTCATCTGTACGGCGGTGATCCCCTCAAGGGTGAAGTAATAATAGTTGCCCTGCTCCACAGGATAGAGCGTAAAGGTCTGAGAAGCAGTCTCCTTGTTGCCCTCGAATCGCTCCAGCTCGACTGCCATATAGACCGTAGAGAGGTCATAGTCCAGGAGCAGTTGCTTGGCAACGACAAGATTGACGGAGATATCACTTGCCAGATTCAAGCTGTGATTGATCTTGAGCTCGGGAGCCAATGCAGGCTCATAGACCTCGGGCTTGCCACAGATGCAGACACCACCGGTGTAGGTGTGAGGAGCCTGTTGGGACAGAGCGCAATTCTTGCACCCTACTCTATGAGAGGTATGATCAGTCTCGGTATAGGTGTAGCTATGCCCTGTAGCAGGGACGGCGGTCTGCGGAACAAGGATGGTGTTACAGACGGAGCAGTGACTGCCCTCGGTCTTGCCGGGAGCGGTACAGGTAGGAGCTACTGCCGGGTCTACGACCACTGTATGTCCCTGGGCATTGACGTAAGTATCTATGTAGCTGTGGGAGCAACGGGAACAGGTGTAGGTAGTGTAGCCACGGTCATTACAGGTGGGAGCAGTTACCTTGGCAGTATAGCTGTGTCCGAGAGCCGCAACAGATGCTTGCTCTGCAAAAACGGTATTACAGACAGAGCAATGCTTGCCCTCGGTCTTGCCGGATGCGGTACAGGTGGGGGCTACTGCCGGGTCTACGACCACGGTATGTCCTGTGGCAGGGGTATAGTTGTCCTTGTAGCTATGGGAGCAGCGACTGCAGGTGTAGGTGGTATAGCCCTCTGCGGCGCAGGTCGGAGCCGTTACGGAAGAGGTAAGGCTGTGACCCAAGGCTGCAGTCTGCGCCCCTGTATAGGTCTGCTTACACAGGGTGCAGGTATAGGTGGTGTAGCCCCCTGCTGTACAGGTCGGTGCCGTAACCGTGGGATTGGAAGCAGCGGTATGGGTATGGGCACTCTTGGGGATATAGATCTTAAAATTCTTGTAGATATCCGCCTGGGTCTTACCCGTAATGGCTCCACCGGCAGTGAGGGAGATATTAAAGGCACGGATGGTGTACTTGCCCCACCATGCAGAGTCACAGATAACAGAATACTGGGAGGTAACAGCCTCACGGGTACCTGTCTGCAGAACGTCATTCACCCAACCGTCGGGACGGTACTGCAGACCACCCTTGACAATGATGACGGAGCCAACGGGGAGCTGAGATTTGGTAAATCTGGGGGTTGCGTAGAAATTAGGGCTGTTGGAAGCATTGGTAATGAGCTTGTTAAAGGAACCGTCCTTCTGAGGATGCCAATAAGCACCCTTGTGGAGGTCGGGCTGGATCAGAACATGATCCTTGAGGTAGGTAGACTCAGGGACGAAAATGCGGAAATTGGACAGAATGTCTGCTGCACTGAGGGAGGTGATGGCAGAGCCGTCGGTCTTGGAGATGTTAAAGGCTCGGAGGGTGAAATTACTCCACCAATTCTCGGTGACAACCACGAGTTTCTCGGTGGTGGGGTCGGGACGGCTACTCTGCTTGGCATCGGTGACCCAGCCCTCCGGACGGTATTTCCAGCCACTCTTGAGCAAAATGATGGTGCCTACGGGGAGCTCTGCCTTCTTCATACGGGGGGTGCAGAAGAACTGGGAGCTGTTATTTGCGGTGGTATGGATCGTATTGTACTGGGCATTGGAGGAATACCAGAAGCCACCCTTGGTCAGCTTGGGCTGGAGCTGAATATAGCCGGAGCTGGGGTTATTGCCGTTATAAACAGACTTGGAGATCTTTAAGGGGGCGGAATACGCCTTGTTAACAGCATTGACTGCAACATAGGCATAGGTATCGCTGACACCGGAGGGGAGGTAGGTGTTCTTTGCTACGTCCAGACCTGTAATAGACTTGACGAACATCAGAGCTACTAAGAACCGACCTTGATCATAGCTCATATGATAGCCGTCACGGGTGAGGGTGTCCCCTACATAGGACGATCGCATATTCTGTACGGCGGTGCCGTTGGGGATCACACGGTCAAAATTGCTGTTGGTCAGGATCTTGTTGGTCACGGCGGTAACGATGCCGTTATACATGGTGGTCTGATTCTTGTTATAGTTAGAGAAGGAGGAATGGGTAGAATCCTTCTGATATGCCCAGGTCATGTGCCATACCAGCTTGGTCTTGGAGTTGGTCAGCTTGCCCTTGACATAGGTGATGAGGTTGGTCAGATTGCTGTTATAGGTGCTCTCTAAGCCACTGTTGCCGCTGTTCTGCTGCATGGAGACATAGTCCCAGGAGCGAGCCTTGAGAGCGGTGCTCATCTTATAGCTCGATGTTGTCTTCCAGGTGCCGTTGTCGTTATAATAATAGGTATAGGATGCAGAGTCGTTCTTGGCATTGGTATAATGGGTAGCCAGACTGCAACCACCGATATAGAGGTTGCCCAGAACCACCTTGGAAATACCCAGGGAACGGGCAATATTCCAGAAATATTGGAGTCCGTCTACAGAGAAGCTGTTGCCGATGGCTAACAGGGACAGGGTGCCGTCTCCGTCTACATCCCAGGTAGCTGCAGCCTTGGTCTCGGCAGTGGGGACAGTGTCCTGAGCCGGCTCCTCGGCAAGGGGGGCGGCGGAGGAGAAAACGGGGAAAACGGATAAGAGCAAGGCAAACATTAGGACAAAGGAAAGGATCTTCTTAAGCATATGTATTCCTCCTTATAAAATTGGATTAGGGAAACTCTGAATAAAAAGCCGACGGCACTCAGCGAATCTTTTGTCCCAACTATTCGGTTTGAAAAACTTGAAATACACAAAGTATTCCTGCGTTTTCCAAACCTCAATTTGGAACAAAATCTCTCGCCGATTGCTCTC
>JAZRGR010000072.1:0-13760 GCA_045644345.1 Faecousia sp.
ACGCACCTACGGTGCTATAAAAATGTTTTAAACATTTTTATCAAGAACTAGTATAAAATAGAGCAACATATTGTCGATACAATCTCTGGTATTTCCAAAATTTTCTGCGAAAATGAAAATATTTTATGATTAGAATTTCCAATTAGGATCATTTTCCATTTTCCATTTTCAATTTTCCATTTGCGACAGCATAACAGCTCGATAAATCTGAATTTGGTTTCATGTCAAAGGAGAAGAACTTATGCGTTTGGACAAGTATTTAAAGGTATCCCGTCTCATTAAGCGCCGCACTGTGGCAAATGAGGCATGTGACAATGCCCGTGTTACGGTGAATGACCGCCCTGCCAAGGCGTCCTATGACGTAAAGGTGGGGGATGTGATCCGTATTGCCTTCGGCAGTCGCACCTTGGCGGTAGAGGTTATGGCTGTAGCAGAGGCTGTCCGCAAGGATGATGCCTCTGCCATGTATCGGGAGCTTCCGGAATAATGCATTGAAACCGACCGGCTGTGAAAGCCGATCGGTTTCTGCATTTTCTGACAGAAATGAAGCATTTCTGTCAGAAAGTAGTATCATACTAGTTCTTGTTAAAAAGGTTTAAAACCTTTTTATAGTGCCGAAGGCACGTCAAGAACTGCATGAGACGGAATTTCACGATTTTCTATCCCAAAAATCGTGAAATTGCAGCGCTTTAGCGTTGCGCTTTCTAATAGAAATCAACATTTCTATTAGAAAGTAGTATCAGTGTACGTCTGAGTAGCCTTTTATATCCTGCAGGATGGCCATATTGTTGAGCCAATCCCCATACTCCTCCAGAGATATGGCCTGATCGTTCAATGTAACCTCGCTGACCTCGGGGAAGTAATACGACGGCAGGGAGCTTTCGGGCTTGTCGGGCAGAGGCATCCCTTCTTCGTAAGCGGTTATGAGGCTATGGGATACCTGTGTCTCCAATAGGAGCTCATCATCCTTTAGAGTGTATAGGTTCCAACCGCCGATATTCATGAGACGGACTTCTTCATTGTAAGTCATCCAGTCGCCGGAAACATTCCGGGTATACACATAGGTACGGCCGTCTATTTGGGCAACGCCTACAGAACCTCCCTGTCCCCCTGCAATGGCATAGAAAACGGTGTGATTGCAGGTTATGGTGACGGTTTCGTTATCACGGATGGTGTACAGATCGAAACCATAGGTGTTTTTCCCGTCCTCCTGAGAGGGGTACATGAGGAATAATTCTTCCATGCCGTCGGCATCCACGTCAAAAAGGAGAGTGTGTAATACGCCGGTGTCCATAGCAGCGAGCTCGCTCTTTTTAGAGGTAATGATATCCCTGTAGAGCTGCGGGAGATCTTCCTCCGATGTAGATGCAGGAGGCTCGGTTTCTGTAACCGATTCCGTGGGCTCCGTGGCAGTATCGGTAGTAGTTGGGGCGGTAGTCTGTTCTGTAGGTGCAGTAGTTTCTTCTGTGGTGTCTGCGGTTCTCTTGACACAGGCGGAAAGGGTCAGCAGCAGAGTGAGGGCAATCAGGGTCGCAATGAGCTTTTTCATGGTGAGATCCTCCTGAAAATTTTGTTTGGTTAGCAATGTCGGTGAAAGCCTTGTGCTTATTGGACGACGGATGTTTTGTCCGGTTCCCAAAAATATTCAAGTTGTCCATAAATATTTCCTTCCAAATGAGCGCATATGTCAAAAGTGTGAGAATAGAATTTTCTTAGAAAAGAGGGAAGCTCGTTGACACCGGGGGAAAAAGCTGATATAATATTTTATTAAGAAAGAGAAAAAAGGGGTGCTCGTATGAATTGCGGAAATTGCGGACAGGCAAACGACTATGATGCAACGGTTTGCAGCCGATGCGGATCTACCCTTGCCTTAACCGAATATTTCAGACCTTCCGGCTTTGTAGAGAAGAAGAACACCCCGCCGGAACCTAAGAAGGAGCCTTGGGATCAGGAGATTCTGACCGACGGCTACAAGAAGAAGCCCCGTCCCCCGGTACAAGAGCCCCAGCCTCCCAAACAGGACAAGCCCGCCCCTTCCCCTGCCAAGAAGAAGCCGTCCCCTCAGAGCGGTACCACTCCTGCCAAGGCACCTGCCAAGACTGCCGGGAGTAAGAAGTCAACCCAATCCACGTCCGGGACCTCGCAGACAAAGACTCCTTCTGCTCCCAAGAAGATCACCGACAACAAGACCCACAAGGAGCGTTCTACCCCTCGAGTATATAACCGCACCACCAAGAAGCTCACCCTTGCAGAGCGATCTGTTATGAAGAAGGACAAGAAAAAGAGCCGCAAGTGGATCTTCCCTATCATCCTGGTGCTGGTTCTGCTCCTGAGTGCGGCGGCTATTTTTGTGGGCACCATGAATGCAGGCTCCCGTGAGGATCGTTTCAAGGCTGTTGCAACGGATTTCGTCTACGCAGTGGTGATGAATGACGAGTCCAGAGCAGCAGATTGCATCCACCCCAAGATGTACGGCCAGCTCCGTCCCATGCAGCTTCAGAACGTCCAGCGATGCGAGACCAGTGCCTATTCTATGGAGCAGGTGGAGCCGGAGGCCCTGCAACAGGAGCTTTCCGAGGCTTACGGCATGACAGAGACCATTACCGATCTGTATCGCATCCGTGTAGGCTATACCCTCTACGGTGAGCAGACCTATGGCACGACCAAGTCTATGGATGTGCTGGTAGCACAGATCGGCAACGGCATCTATGCTGTCAAGACCGAGAATATCGACTGATCGATACCATCGTATCTCATATCCTCATAAAAAAACGAAAAAAACTTAAAATAACTCTTGACAAATGCCGAATTATCGAGTATAATCATCGTGCTGTTCCGAGAGGGACGCATATGGCGGCATAGCTCAGTTGGTAGAGCATTCGGTTCATACCCGGAGTGTCATCTGTTCGAGTCAGATTGCCGCTACCAGGCCCGTTGGTCAAGAGGTTAAGACACCGCCCTTTCACGGCGGTAACATGGGTTCGAGTCCCGTACGGGTCACCAAACAGATTAAATCCGAACTTTGTTCCAATGGGAACGGCGTTCGGATTTTCTGTTTCTATGACGCTGATCACAAGCGTCCTGCGTTCAGATTTATAATCCCTCCACACCCCAAGGAGCTGTGCTACGGCATGGCTCCTCTTCTCTTTATACGGCGCATTCGACTATTGGGTATCTTCGTGTAAAATCAAGGTAAGGTAACGGATCGTATAACCTTCCGGGAAAGGAATTGTCATTGACAAATCCGTCCTATGCGTTCTATAATTAAGTAGAAATAGGCACATACTATTTTGAAAGAAGGAATGAAAATGGAACGCATAATTTTGTCTCTGCTGTTGGTTCTCTCCTTGCTTCTCTCCTGCCTACCATATGGTTCGTTGACCGTATTGGCAGCAGAAGAGTCGGAAGAGGCTGAATCCCGCATCTTAGAAGAAATGGAAGCAGACCTATCCCTTCAAGCCCCTGTATATACAGAGGACCCGGGCTATGCCTATAGTGCCCAAGACGGTTTGCACTCTCGCAGCGGAGAAGAGGTGTCCGCCAGTGGGACATTAGATTCTTTAACCTGGACTTTCTATGGCGCATCCGGCGAGCTGGTTATTTCCGGGGATCGTAACATGACAGGTTACTATCAACCCGACAAATTTCCTTGGTATTCCTTCCGGAAGGATATCCGTTCCGTCACAATAGAGGATGGTGTTGGCTCCGTCGGTAATAATGCATTCTACGACTGCAGCGCACTCACAAGGGTTTCCCTTCCGAAAACTATATCTTATATCAAGGATTATGCATTCTACGGCTGCAGTGCACTCACAAGCATTGACCTTCCGCACAGAGTGTTATCCATCGGTAGTTATGCATTCTACGGCTGTAGCTCGCTCAAAAGCATTTCCATTCCGCACGGTGTAAACTTTATCAGCGATTTTGCATTCTGTAACTGCTCCGGACTCACAAGCATTGACCTTCCGGACGATTTATATCGTATCGATGCTTCTGCATTCCGTGGTTGTAGCGGACTTACAAGCATTACTATTCCGGACAGCGTGGGCACCATCTCCGGTTGTGCATTCTACGAATGCACAGGACTCACAAGCATTACCCTTCCGGACATAGTAAAAACCATCTCCAATTCTACATTCTTCGGTTGCTCCGGACTTACAAGCATAACCCTTCCGGACAGCGTGAGATTCATCGAAAGCTATGCATTCGGTGGTTGCAGCGGACTCACAAGCATAACCCTTCCGGACAGCGTGGAATCTATCGACAAAGCTGCATTCAGTAATTGCTCCGGACTTACAAGCATTACCATCCCGGACGGAATGACATACATTTATTATTCTGTGTTCAGTGGTTGCTCCGGGCTCACGAGTGTTACCTTTCCGGACAGCGTAACCCGAATCCATGATTCTGCATTCAGCGGCTGCAACGGACTTACGAGCATTACCATTCCGGATAGCGTAACCTATATCGGCAGTTATGCATTCCATGACTGTGATGAACTCACAAGCATTACCATCCCGGACAGCGTGACCTTCATTGACGAGTATGCATTCTATTCATGTGACAAACTGCGCCATGTTCATTTTATCGGCAATATGCCCTACATAGGATATTCTGCATATTCCTCTTGCTCTTCCGAACTGGAGCTATGCTATTTAGAGGGAACGGAAGGCTGGGAAAAGTGCAAATATCCTGCAGTGGTCTGGGACTATACCCACATCTTAGCCTGTCTCAGTATTAGCTATATTTG
This sequence comes from Faecousia sp., assembly GCA_045644345.1. GTDB lineage: Bacteria > Bacillota > Clostridia > Oscillospirales > Oscillospiraceae > JAZOXB01. The sequence goes on from JAZRGR010000072.1 coordinate 4,751, forward strand.
CAACTCCTGCGGAAATGGATATTCTTATGAAAACGATGCACACCGTTGGAATGATGGTGAAGAAGTAGCTCCGCTTTGTACCGACGAAGGTCGTATAATATACACCTGTTTGGAATGCGGCAACACAAAGGTAGAGATGATTCCGCCCACGGGGCATAAGCGGGGATCTTTGATCAGCGCGACTGAAACCTATTGGGTATATAGCTGTTTGAATGGCGATCATATCTACATCGAGTATAAAGATCCCAGAATGTGTGCGATGTTCCTTACCGGTGTACGCGCCTCTTTCACCGACAGCGATGACCATCTATGGGTGAGTAGCGAAAATGACAGTGCTACAGGATGTAATTCCATTAAGACTTCCGACACTTCGCGGACAACGGTTACCTTTACATCGGATCGCGATTTTACCCTGTCTTTTGATTACATGGTATCTACCAATATTTCGTTAGATGTGCTGACCATTCAACTGGACGGAATCACTGTTGCAGATCAGATAACCGGCTCCGTAACACAGAGCTATGATGCCGGCATTCTGACGGCAGGAACCCATACCCTGACTCTGTCCCTTTTCAGAGACTATAGTTTTGATGTTGATCCGCCTGTCTGCTATATTTACAACATCGTAGCAAAAGCAGTTTCTTCCGGCTGTGCCCATGCCGCTGCTACTATGGTCGAGAGGAAAGAGGCAACCTGTATGGAACCCGGTAATATTGCCTATTGGTACTGCCCGGATTGCCAAATCTACTGCATAGATCAGGCACTGACGACAGAAATCTTTGCAGAGACTACGGTCATCCCTGCTGCCGGTCACAACTATGTAGAGGGCATCTGCCCTTGTGGTGCAAAGGAAGTCCTTACGGATGAAACTGTGGTGATCCACCATAGCCTGAGTCTCGCAAATGATATTACCCTCAATTATGCCGTAGCTAAAGCGCAGTTAAGCTCCTACGACAGCTTCTATCTGGAATGCTCCGTTCCCGTCTATGTGGGTGGCGGCAAGATGGAAAACCGGTCCCGGGTGATCCTGCCTGTGCTTGATGGATCCTATTATTACTTTCCGCTCACAGGTCTTTCGGCGGTTCAGATGAACGATATCCTCGATGCAAGGATCTGCATGACCAAGGGCGACCGGGAATATGTTTCCATGGTAGACAGCTATTCCATTGCAACTTACGCATATTCCCAGTTGGATCGTGCTACTGCAAGTGATGCACTCAAGACCCTGTGTGCCGATCTTCTGCGCTACGGCGCAAAGGCACAGGTTTTCAAGAACTACCGTACAGAGGATTTGGCAGATGCCAAGATGACCCATGCCCACAAGGCATACCTGTCCAATATAGATGCCGTACAATTCGGTAAAACTAACAAGGTTCTTCCTGATCTTGACAATGCATCCATTGCTTGGGTAGGGAAGTCTCTGACCTTAGATTCCAAGGTGTGTCTCAACTTTGTATTCTCCATGGGCACCTATACAGGGGATGTATCCGACCTGACTTTGCATGTCAGCTACACGGACATCAAGGGGGAAACTAAGGAATCGGTTCTTACCAATGCAAAACTGTACAGTGCAGATATGAAATACTATGTATTTACTCTGGACACAATGTTGGCCTCCGAGCTCCGCTCTGTGGTAGACCTACAGGTCTATTCAGGGAATACTCCTGTGTCTTGCACCTTGCAGTACAGTGCCGATACCTACGGCAACAACAAGACCGGCGACCTGTTAGAATTGTGCAAAGCACTCTTTGCCTACTCCGACAGCGCAAGATCCTACTTTGCCGGTTAATACCCCAATCTAAACGAATAGAGGGCTGTTCCCTGTGCTCTGGGTTCGAGTCCCGTACGGATCACCAGCAAAAGACCACATTTGTCTGGTAGACAAATGTGGTCTTTTTGAATGATGTTTGCCTTTGACAAATGATGTCGCTAACGCTAATGATGTCGGCTTCGCCTAATGTTTTGGGCAAACATCGCATCATTGCGAGTGAAACGAGCAACATCATTATGAGCAGCATAATATCATATCACCGAAGGTGATGCTGTGTTACCGTCTGTATCATTACAACAAGGAGGGCTCCCTATGCTTCAGGATATCGGTGTAGGTCGTTTGGAAAACGAATTTCGAAATATTGTTGCGGTGGAAGAAGATGTGATCCTTTGCTTTCAACAGGGGCAGGTACTGCTGTCCCGGGGGGCAGATGACAGCTTGACATTGCCTACCCTTGCACATATGGAACGGGGAGAGGCTCCACGGTACCTCTTCCGTATGGAGGGGCAGAATTACTTCTTATGGACAGGACCTTCCCCCACTTCTGTGGAAGGCTTTGCCTATGAGCCGGTGCGGCAGCTGCGGCAGCTCAAGAGCAAGGCAATCTGTTTTGCTGTCATGACCGGCTGGCATTTGTACAATTGGTATCGTACGAATCGCCTCTGCGGATGTTGCGGTACTCCTACGGACCATGACGATCAGGAACGGATGCTTCGTTGTCATAACTGCGGCAACATGATCTTCCCCCGGATCAATCCTGCGGTGATCGTGGCAGTGACCGATGGGGACAGACTCCTGCTGAGCAAATATGCAGGCCGTGCCTATACCCGTTATGCCCTGATCGCAGGCTTTACGGAGATTGGTGAGACTCTGGAGCAGACCGTCCACCGTGAGGTGATGGAAGAGGTTGGACTGCGGGTCAAGAACCTTCGTTATTATAAAAGCCAGCCATGGGGTGTCGACGGGAATATTCTAATGGGCTTCTTCTGCGACGTAGACGGAAGCGACGAGATACATATCGACGAAAACGAGCTCTCCATGGCAGACTGGTACCACAGAGATGCCCTCCCTGCTCACGATGACGGCATCAGCCTCACACGTGAAATGGTTCGGGTTTTCGAAGAGGGGAAGGAACCGAGATAATACCGTCAGCGACACAGCCGTAATACAAATCATGGAAATGGAATAATCGTATTAGGGAAGCTCTGAATAAATCGCCGATTGCTCTCGGCTATTTATTCAGAGTTTCCTTAACAAAAAAGGAAGGCATCCGATGCAGGACACCTTCCTTTTTGTATTATGGTTTCTGCAGATATGCAGTGAGATAATTGAGGGTTTTCTTCTTGTCGGCAGACCAGAGGGGAGCGATGAGATCTCTCTTGGCACCGTCTCCTGTGATCCTGTGGACTACGATGTGCTCCGGCAGGACGGCAATACATGCCTTTAAGAGCCGGGCATATTCCTCCAAGGTCAGATCCTTGACCCTCCCTGCCTCATATTCCTCGGCAAGACGGGTGTTTCTGAGAATGTGTAGCAGGTGGAATTTTACCCCGTCTGTTCCGCAGTCTACTGCAAATTTCGTAGTAGCAAGGGGATCGTCCTCGGGCAGTCCGATGATGATGTGGGTAATGACCTCCAAGGACGCATCCTTCAGACGGGACACAGCATCCCTGTAGACCTCTGTTGGGTAGCCGCGGTTGATGTACTCGCCCACCCGATCCTCTGCGGTCTGTAGCCCCAGCTCCACTGTCACCGGTTTGACAGCGTTCAGCTCCCGTAGCAGGTCAATGACCTCCCGGGGCAGGCAGTCCGGTCTGGTTGCCACATTCAGCCCCACAATATCCTCCGGGGCAATGGCATCCCGGAACAGGGATCTCAGCCGTTCTACGGGAGCGTAGGTGTTGGTAAAGGATTGGAAATAGGCGATATACTTCCCGTCCTTGACCTTGCTCTCCACCCGTTTCTTGGCTCGCTTCAATTGGGTGGGGATGTCCGCGCCCCCTTCGGCAAATTCGCCGCTTCCCAGAGCCGAACAGAAGATACAGCCTCCTACAGAGATGCTCCCGTCCCGATTGGGGCAGCTAAAGCCTCCGTCTAAGGAGAGCTTGTACACCTTACAGCCGAATTTCTCCCGGTAATATGTATTGGCAGTTCTGTACATTCTGTCACCTCCGAGGGTGTCCTACAGCCGAGGGGAGTTATCGCAGGGCGGCTTCGTAGAGGCTGTTCTTGGGGAAACCGGTGAGCTTGGAGACCTCCTTGACCGCATCCTTGCGGCTCATACCCCGATCCATCCGCTCTTGGACCATGGCGAGGGCGGTCTCTTCCGTGAGAGCCTCTTCTTCCTGTTGGGGGGCGCCCTCCAGGATCAGGACATACTCTCCCCGTGGCTCCTGCTCTGCATAATAGGCACAGGCTTCTCCCAGGGTCATACGCAGGACCTCCTCGTGGAGCTTGGTCAGCTCCCGACACAGGGAGATCCGCCGATCCTCACCGAAAGCAGAAGCAAGGTCCTTCAGCGTTCCGCGGAGCTTGTGGGGTGCCTCATAGAAGATCATGGTCCGTTCTTCTCCCATTAGGCTCTGTAGATGAGCCTGACGGGACTTCTTGTTGGTGGAAAGGAAGCCCTCGAAGCAGAACCGACCTGTAGCCAGGGCAGAAATGCTCAGTGCCGTAATGGCAGCACAGGGACCGGGGATAGCGCAGACCGTGACACCTGCCTCTGCACACAGCCGAACCAGATCCTCCCCGGGATCGGAAATGGCAGGGGAGCCTGCATCGGATACCAGGGCGCAGGTTTCGCCCTCTAAGATCCGTGCCAGGATCTTGGGGCCGCTGACCTCCTTGTTGTGCTCGTAGTAGCTCACAAGGGGCTTTTTTATGTCCAGGTGATTCAAGAGCCGCAGACTGACACGGGTGTCCTCTGCCGCAATAAAATCCGCCTCCTCCAGGGTCTGACGACACCGCAGGGAGATGTCCGACAGATTGCCGATGGGAGTGGGGACCAGATATAGCATACCGCTCATAGACTGTCTCCTCTGTGATAGGCGGCTCGGTACTCCTCAGTCTCTGAGCCGTCGGGATGGAATTCGATAAAATCGGGCAAATAGGTCAGCCCCGGTTTGCCCCCACGCCGTGCCTCTATGAGAACCAGGCACACGGGAGCGTCCGCCTTGTGACGGACGAATTGGATCCGCTTAGGTTCCATGCCGTTGCTCCGCAGCTCCCAGAACAGGTCGCACAGTCGCTCCGGCCTGTGGACCAGGGAGAAGGTACCGCCACTGGGCAGGAGCCATGCGGCACCTTGGCAGAGCTCCTGTAGGGTCAGGGTCAGCTCACTGCGGTAGGCATTGGCAGCCTTGCCACTGCCTACGGGGAAGTAGGGTGGGTTGGAGATCACGTGATCGAAGCTGCCCGGTGGCAAGACTTGACGGATCTGCCGTATATCTGCTTGGATCAGACGGAGCTGTGGCAGGGCATTTAGGGTGAGATTTTCCAGCCCCATGGCATAGGCAGCGTCATCTAACTCTATGCCTGTTACGGTGCAGGAGGGATCCCTCCCTGCCAGGAGCAGACCGAGGGTGCCACAGCCTGCCCCCAGATCTGCCACACGGCTTCCCCGTCGCAGGGAAACAAAATGAGATAGGAGAACAGAGTCCGTCCCCAGGGGGAAGGGACCCCTTTTTAAAACAATGCCGTTCCACAGGCTTTCTGTCTGAGCGTTCATAGCAAGTCCTCGTTCTGTGATAAAAAACATGCCGCCCTTACGGACGGCGTGTTTGTGGGGTGGATTACTGCTGCTCGATAGCTTCCAGAGGGCAAGCGGCTGCGCAGGAACCGCAGTCGACACACTGGTCAGCGTCGATGACGTACTTGTCGTCGCCTTCAGTAATGATGCCCAGAGGGCAGTTGTCTGCGCAAGCGCCGCACTTAGCGCAAGCGTCGGTGATGTAATATGCCATGATTATGCCTCCTATTTATATTAGTTGCCTCTACATTCTATCATGTTTTCAGAAAAAAGCAAGATGCTTGAATAGATTTTTTTAAAAAAGGTAAAAATTTTCTGGAGAAGGTGGGATGGAAATGGGAATAGATGGAAATTATCATGGGGTATTACCCAGAGCATACGCTCTGGCGGCCCTCTTAGGGCATAGTGCCGTAGGAACCTCCCATTTGCTCATTGCCTTGGCAATGGATCCGGGCAAGCCCTGGAGCAGGCAGAGCTTAACGGCAGGGGAGCTGTTAGCCTGCCTGATCCGACAGAGGGGCAGGGGGAGCCCCGTGGGGAAGCTACCTTGGGGCTTGACCCCTGCCGCCGCCTCCGTGTTGCAGGGGCAGGAGCCCCTACCCCTTACGTTACTGCGCAGGGAGGATGGGGGAGCGGCTGCTGTCTTGAACCTGTGCGGAGCGGACAGGAACCTGCTGTTTACGGATTTTATGGAGGCAAGCCTCATAGGGAAGGAGAAAGCTATGCAGACAACCAGACTACTTGACCAATTCGGTGTGGACCTGGTAGAACAGGCAGATATGGATCGGCCCATTATCGGAAGGCAGGGGGAGATCGAGACAGTCCTGCAGATCCTGTCTCGGAAGCACAAGAATAACCCGGCTCTGATCGGAGAGCCCGGTGTGGGAAAGACTGCCATTGTAGAGGGGGTCGCCCAATACATTGCCGCAGGACGTGTGCCGGAACAGCTCAGGGGGAAACGGCTGATCTCCTTGGATATGGCAAGCGTTCTCGCCGGGACCAAATATCGGGGAGAGTTTGAGGAACGGATCCGGGATATCCTCTGCGAGATCCGACGGGTACGGAATGTGATCCTCTTTGTAGACGAGATGCATACCTTAGTAGGGGCAGGGGCGGCAGAGGGGGCGATCGATGCCGCCAATTTGCTAAAGCCTGCCTTGGGACGAGGCGAGATCCAGTTGATCGGTGCCACCACCTTGAAGGAATATCGGAAATTCATCGAGAAGGATGGTGCTCTGGAGCGGAGGTTCCGCTGTGTCCAGGTACGGGAGCCTACTAAGAGGGAGACAGAGGAGATCCTCCGCGGCTTACAGCAGGGGTTGGAGACCCATCATGGGATCCCCATTACGGAGGATGCCATTGTGGCTGCGGTAGAGCTGTCCTGTCGGTATCTCAGCGACAAATTCCTGCCGGACAAGGCAGTGGATCTGCTGGATGAGGGAGCTGCGCTGGCAGGCTTGCGGAGGGTCACAGGTGGTTCTGTGGGACGGGAACTGTCCCATGCGGCAGAGACAGGGGACTACGGTCTTGCCGCAACCTTGAGACAGCGGCTGCGGTCCGGTGTCACAGGGGGGAATGCTGTCAGCAGGGAGGACATAGCGGCGGCTGTGGCAGACCGTACAGGGATCCCTGTAGGTGTCCTGTCCCTGTCGGAGAAGGAGCGTCTGCGATCCCTGGAGCAGCTCCTGGGAAAACGGGTAGTAGGACAGGATCAAGCCATCCGTCGGGTCTGTGAGGCTGTCCGTCGAGGCAGGAGCGGCATAGCAGAGGAGAAGCGGCCCATTGCTACCCTCCTCTTTACCGGCCCTACAGGAGTGGGGAAAACGGAGCTGTGCAAGGCTCTGGCAGAGGGAGTATACGGCAGTGAGAAGGCGATGATCCGTGTGGATATGTCGGAATATATGGAGAAATTCAGCCTGTCACGTCTCATAGGGGCACCTCCCGGTTATGTGGGGCATGAGGAGGGCAGTGAATTCTGCGAGCAGGTCCGCCGTAGACCCTATAGTCTGATCCTTCTGGATGAGCTGGAGAAGGCCCATGGGGATGTGTGCGGTATCCTCCTGCAGATCATGGAGGATGGGATCTTGACGGACTCTCTGGGCAGACGGGTGGATTTTCGGAACACTCTGCTGGTCATGACCTCCAATTTAGGCAGTGATAAGGGGAATCGGGGAACTCTGGGCTTCGGCAACGGAGGAGAGGAGCCTGCTGTAAGAGCCTTACGGGAACGGTTTCCACCGGAGTTTATGGGGCGCATCGATTGTATTGCTACCTTCCGCTCTCTGGAGAAGGAGGATCTGACACGTATCACCTCTCTGGAGCTGGATAGACTGGCAAAGCGTGCCGAGGATCGGGGCATCCTTCTCCATAGGGACCCTGCCCTGTCGGAGGGGATTGCAGAACGGGTCCTCCACCGCCCCGGTGGCGCACGGGAGATCCGCCACCTGATCCGTCAGGAGATCGAAGCACCCCTTGCAGACCTGCTCCTAACAAACCACCCGCCCAAAACCGTAGATATCACCACCACCTTGGGAGCCATCACACTTGCCCCCGGCAACTGATCCCCCATCGAATTCTTACACAACTTCCGATTATTCGAGCTGTTAATCGTATAACACCGTAGGGGCGGCCTGTGGTCGCCCGGTCATTGTCGTTAAACGACAATGACGAAATTACGGGATTATCACGAGTTTTCCGACAAAATCGAAACATTTTGCGGGCGACCACAGGTCGCCCCTACGAACAAATTCGGAAATCGAACTGCTCCATAAATCGGAATTTAGCGGCGAATGTATACAGGCTCTGTCTCACCTTGTTCTGAGACAGCATCTTTTTTCTTTTTCTGAAAACTTTGCACGAAAGTACGATGTGGAATCCTTTCAGATTTGGTAAAATTATACTGTATCTAACTGTACCCCGGGGGGCTCCCCCGTAGGATTAACCGTATTTCTGTCACAGAAGGAGAGAGGACAATGCGCAGAATCGTAGTCAGTATCCAGAACGGCCTTTTAGCTGAAGCCTTGACTCAGCTCTTTCAGAGCTCCGGTGAGTTTGAGCCTTATCGCACCTCTGTAGACAGACCCAATCATACCGTTGATGCCTGCCTTGCCTGTGCAGCAGACATTGTACTCATGGAGGTCACATGGGTGCATAATACCTCCTTAGAGGCTCGGCTGTATGAGAGTGAGCAGCTTCGCAAGCTACTCCCCAATTGCAAGATCGTCCTCCTCTGCGACGAGAAGGTTTCACCGGAAATTGCCCAAAGTGTCATCGAGGCAAAGCGGTCCGGTCGTATAGATGCCTTCTACTATTCGTCCCTCACCGGGAAGTATCTCTTAGCGGCACTGTATGCCCTGTAAGTAACCGATGATTCAATCGCAAGATCCGTCCACGTCCGAATCTGATTGAATCAGTGGTTACGCAAGAACAAGAAGAAAAGGAAGTATATCATGCAGGATTTATTAAAGGATTATTTGGTAGAGCATATTGAG
>JAZRGR010000073.1:0-6705 GCA_045644345.1 Faecousia sp.
CGGATGTCATCGAAGGAGATGAACTTAACATCAAAGGGTGCACCGGACAGGGCCTCAATGATGCCTGCGTAGGAATAGTTCTGCTTCTGATACAGAGCGTGGTGGACCATGTGACAGCCCCAGGCACGCATCTTGCCCCAAGAGTTGAGCACAGCGACGGTCTTGACACAGTAGGGGGTGGTGCCCTTGATGTTCTCGTACAGTTCACGGAACTCGTTGCACACGGATTCCACATAGTCGATGAATTCGGGGAATTCCAGTGCCAGCTTCAGGTAGCCACCGTAGCCGATACGGTCAATGGGCTTGCGGAGGATGGCGCGACGGGCAGTGACCCAGTTCTCCTTGGCTTCCTTCACAGGGTCGCCACCCTCGTGGAAGGTATCGGGGAAGAAGTAGGGCAGGAAACGTCCCTCGGTGTACTTCACACCGGGAATATCGGAGATCAGACGGAGGGTAGAGCCGTTACCCACGGAGCCGACTACTGCATCCACACCGATGGTTTTCCACTCCTCCATGAAGGGTTCGGTGCCGATCCAGTGGTCTCCTAAGAACATCATGGCTTCCTTGCCCAGCTCGTGGGTGATGTCCACCATTTCCTTGGCAAGGGCGGCAACCTCACGACGCTGGAAGGCTTGGAAGTCCTTGAACTCCTTGGAGGGCACACGGTACTGGTTGTTGTGATATCCTTGGTCCACGATGAATTCGGGACGGAACTTATATCCCACTTCCTTCTCGAACTGCTCTAAGATGTAGGGAGATACAGAAGCAGAGTAGCCGTACCAATCCACATACTTCTCCCGCTTCAGCTCGTCGAACACCAAGGTGAACTGGTGGAAGAAGGTGGTGTAGCGGATCACGTTGACATAGGGATGTTCTGCAATGAACTTCCGCAGACGCTCCATGGTGAACTTGTGGGTCTTGGGCTGGCGGACGTCAAAGGTGATCTGATGCTCGAAGTTCTGCCAGTTGTTGGTAACGGCATTGTACATGTGCACGGGGTCCCAGATCAAATATGCCAAGAATGCTACGGTGTATTCGTGGAAGGCGTCGGGCTCGCGGATGACGACACAGCCGGTTTCGGCATTGTAATCCCAGGCTTCGGGACACAGGGGCTGTCCCGTGGTGCGGTCCATGACCTCCCACCAACGCTTGATATCGTCACGGGTGTTGACTTCCATGAGCTCGGGGCTGATGCCCTTCATGAGAGGGATCTGCAGGGGGCCTTCCGTAGCGGTGTGGAAGCCGGTCATAATGTAGCACTGCTGGACTTCATCGGGATTGGCCTTAGCCCAAACATTATCCTTACGGGTGGTATAGTAGGTGGAATAGATCTTTGCATTCTGACTCTGCAGTTCTGCGGGGAAATCGGTGCCGTCGCAGTCACGGATGGCATCGGCGCCCCAACGCTTCATGATCTCCAGTGTCTGGGGAACAACATCCAGGTCGGTAGGAATGGTAACACGACCTGCTTTTCTTGTATCTAACATATGTCAGTCCTCCTTAAAAACGAAATATTGACGGAATTTGTTTCTTTCATGATCCAAGCCTTCCACTAAAAGAGGAAGGCTTGGTGGATGTTACTTATATAGTGCGTTGTACACAAAGATGGCGGTCAGCAGGAATATGGCGCCTACCAACATAATGCCTAAGCCCACCAACTGCCCGGTCATATTCCAGCCTACAAGGGTCAATACCAAACCGGCTACAAAGAACAGTGCAATGAGCACAGCACGAAGGATCAAATGGTTTTTCCAGAAATTCATAGTCTCACCTTAGCCTTTCAGACCGCCCACGGTCATACCCTTGGTCAAATTCCTCTGGACACAGATGTAGAGGATCAGAACGGGCAGCATGACCAGCACCAGACCTGCGTACATGGGGCCGTATTCTGCTGCAGACTGCTGTGCCTGCATCAGGTTCAGCAGACCTGCGGGCAGTGTCCACTGATCACGATCCGTAACCAGAGTCTTGATAATGATGTACTCATTCCAGAAGGACAGGAAGTTAAACAGAATAACGGTAATGATAGAGGGCTTTGCCAGGGGGAAAATAATCTGAACCATGGTTCTGCCGTAGCCTGCACCGTCTACATATGCCGCTTCCTCAAAGCCGTGGGGCAGAGTGGAAAAATAGCTGGACAGCAGGTAAATGGTAAAGGGCAGAGCCGTTGCGGCATAAACCACAGCCACCACGAAGTGGTTGTTCAGCAGGAAACCGTTACCCAACAGGTTCTTCAGCCACTTATCGCCGTCGCTGAGCATTAGGTAGATGGGAACGACGATGTAGTTGACGTTGATGAACAGACCTGCCATGAAGCAGGTTTTCAGGAACTTTTGACCCACGAAGTTGAAACGGGCAAGGCAGTAGGACGCAGGCAGTGCAACTACCAGCAGAATGGCCAATGCCATGACAGTTACCGTAACGGAGTGGAGCATATATCCGCCCATGTTGGCCTTGTTCCATGCATCTGCAAAGTTCTGCCAATGGATGTGAGAGGGCAATGCCCAGGGACTGCCGTAATGCTCAGAGGTCTCCTTGACAGAGGCCACAATGACCCACACCACGGGAACCAGGATCAGAACAGCCAGAATGCCCAGTACCAGATAGATAAAGGTCTTATACAGCAAGTCGGAACGGTTGGCTTCTTTTTTCAGTTTCATATCCGCACCTCCTTAGTATTCCAGAACGTCTCGCTCTGTGACCTTGTTGACTAGAGCGGACAGGCCGAAGGACACCAGGAAGATCACCACGCCAATGGCCATAGCATAGCCATAACCACCGCCAAGGTTCTTCTGGTTGTACATATACAGCAGTCCCACGTTGGAAGCATTGTTGGGGCCACCGCCGGTCATGGCACTGACGAACAGGAAAGCCATGTTAATGGTAGAAATAATGAAGAAGGTCAGGGTGGTACGAATATTGGTCCAAATTAGGGGAAGCGTAACTTGGAAGAACTGCTGGACACGATTGGCACCGTCCAGATCCGCGGCTTCATAGGTAGAGCCGGGCACCGCACCCATGGAGGACATGTACATGACCATATAATAGCCGATAGCCTGCCATACCATGGCAATGACCAGACTGGTAATGACGTGCTGTTCGCCCTTCCACAGGATGCCTTCCTTACCAAACAGATTCAGGATGGAGTTCAAAAGACCCTTGTCGATATCATAAATGGCAGAGAAAATACCGGAAATAACAACAACAGACAGGATGTTGGGGATGTAAAAAACGATACGGAAGAAATTCTGCCCCTTCAGCTTTTCACGGGTAAGGATCCCCGCAAACACCAGAGCCGTACCCATGGTGAAGATGGTTACCATGACGATGAGCAGTAACATATTCTGCATGGAGCGGATGAAGGTGGTATCTTCCATGAGCATTTGGAAGTTCTTCAGACCGATGAAGGTCTCGTTGGGATTGAAGGTGCTTCGCTGGAACAGGGATAAGCGGAATACATTGAAGGTGGGGATCACCATGAAGATCACAAACAGGATCGTAGCAGGTGCCACACATGCCAGTAAGAAAGCATTGCGCCTACGGTTACTTCTCATTTTGTTGAACCAACTCCTTATATTTTTTGCGAAAGGGTCTTTCCCTCGAGCGGGCATTACCTGCACAAGGGAAGGACCCTTGCTTAAAAAAGGGGGTGGCAGTGACAGAAGTCACTGCCACCCAAAACGAACTACTGTGTGGTCTGTGGAAGAATGGGATTAGCCCAGCAGATTCTCACGCATCTTAGCGGAGTTGGTCTTTACCAGCTCAGCATACTCCTCGATGGTCATAGTGCCTGCAACCACGGAGTCGATGGGAGCGAAGAAGGTACCGGATACGTCAACGCCGGGGATCTCGCCGAAGGCAGCGAAGCCACCCATAGCAGCCTTAGCACCGGTGTCGTAGATGGAGTAGAACATCTTGTTCTCGCCTTCCAGCATGTCAGCGATGCCCAGGATGGGCTGCATAGCGCCGGCGGTAGCGAAGATCTTAGCGGCCTCGTCGGAGTACAGGAAAGCAACGAACTGCTCAGCAGCCTCGATGTTCTTTGCACCGGCGGGGATCCATGCCTGCTCGAACCAGCAGAAGGAGTAAGGAGCGGTGCCGGCAGCGGGAACAGCAGTCATGCCCCATGCGAACTCGTTGGTCAGGGTCTCCAGAGCGCCGGCCATCTCGCCGGTGATCCAAGTGCCGTTGGGCATGAACAGAGCATCATTGGTCATAACCATGAGCTGGTTCTTGGTGAAGTCCTGGTTGTTAGCCTGTGCGGGAGTGTTGGGATGGGTGTAAGTAGCCAGCTTGCCCAGGATGTTCAGCAGGGTCTTGCCGTTCTCGGTGTCCCATGCGCCTTCCTGATAGGTGGTAATAGCATTGAAGAACTCGGGGCCGCCGATAGCGTTCATGAGAGCGAACATGAATGCATCATAGTAGCCTGCGGTGGGGTAGGTGAACAGGGAGATGCCTTCAGCGGCTGCCTTGTCGCCCAGGGCCCACATTTCGTCCCAAGTGGTGGGAACGGTCCAGCCCTTCTCCTCGAACAGCTTTGCGTTGTAGAACAGGCCGCAGGGGGAGTAGAACATGGGAGCCATGTAGGTCTTGCCGTTGCCGTAGGGAGCAACGATGTTGTTGTCGGTGAAGCCGCCTGCGATCTTCTCGGAAACCTTAACGGTCTCGCCGGGGATGGTCAGGCTCAGCATGTTGGTCAGATCGTGCAGAGCATTGCTCTTAACCAGCTGCTCGGTCAGACCTGCGGGACGGCCGGTAGCCAGGTGAACAACGTCGGGATACTCGCCGTTCTGCATGGGGCCGGAGATGACGTCTTCCAGCTCCTTGTCGGTGGTCAGCTCAACCTTGATGCCGGTGCGAGCGGTGAAAGCGTTGCAAACATTGGTCCATACTTCGGAGCCGTAAGCGGTCTCGATAGCAGCGACCTTGAGGGTTACTTCTTCGTTGTCCTTGGTGTCCTTGCCGCCGCAAGCGACCAGAGACAGAACCATAGCCAACAATAATACAAGCGCGATGATCTTCTTCATTGTGTGTTCCTCCGTTAATTTTTTAGTTTTTGTAGATGTTATCCACTTACATTTAGTATACAATATATCCCTAATTTTTCAATATGAATTTTGCGTATTTTTTTATATATATTGTTTTTTGTAAGGGCTTTCAACAGTTTTTGACCTTTCGTGCAGGCTTTATACTTGTGTATCCTGCTCAAAAACCGAATTCAATTTGCTGTGATTCTCGGCATAATTCACCGCTTTACTGTTGCACAGAGCAATGTTTCGTGATATAATGCCAATATACATAATGTGTTTTAAACGAGCATCATGATGCTCGTTTGAAAATTCACAGTGTATAAAGTCTGCAAACCTATAAAAACGGCTGATAAAGCCGTTTTATAGATCCCCACAGCATGACTGCGGGGAACAGGTCGCAAGGGCGACTTGTTCAGCAGACATTCCATAAAATGAGAGGGGGCTGCGTCATGAGTCGGTCATACTATCGCAGTGAGCAGGATCGGTCATTCACCGTCCGCGGCAATGTAAACCTGCTGAACGTGTCCAGTTGCAAATATGACGTTGATTGGCACTCCGTCCCACATTCCCATACGTATACGGAGCTGTTTTTCATTACCGGTGGCAAAGGGAAATTCTTGATTCAAGATCAAGTCTACCCTGTAGATGTCAATAACATCGTGATCATCAACCCAAAGGTACCCCACACAGAGGCCAGCATCAATGCGCAGCCTCTGGAATATATTGTACTGGGCATCAGCGGAGTGGAATTGTCCGGTCATGGGATCAGCAACGGACAATTTTGTATTTTGGATTCTTTCCAAAGTAAGGAACTGTCCACTTGTATTCGGAATATTCTTCGGGAAATGGAGCAGAAGAACACCGGGTACGAGGATGTTTGCCAAGCGTATATGGAGATCCTGATCATTCGGCTTATGCGTGCTATCGCCATGTTCACGCAATCCGAGTCTCGAGCAGATTCCGGATGTCGGCAGTGCACTATCGTCAAGCGGTATATTGATCAGCATTTTAAGGAATCCCTTACATTGGACCAACTGTCCGAAGCGGCACATATGAACAAATACTATCTCTCCCATGCGTTCAAAAGGGAATATGGGATTTCGCCCATCAATTATTTGATCTCCTGCCGCATTGAGGAAAGCAAAAATCTGTTGACAGAAACCGACATTTCTATTTCCCAAATTGCACTGATTTTAGGATTTTCCTCATCGAGCTACTTCTCCCAGGTTTTCCATAAAGCCCAAGGCATTAGCCCCATGGACTACCGCCAAAAGTCTAAAAGAGAAGTATTCCTCTGACCAAATAGAAATTATCCGGGAGGCTAACAATGAAGATAGAAGAATTAAAGCAAAAAATGGATGAATCCCACTACATTTACGATGACACGCTGGCAACGGTACTGTTTGTTGCTCTGCAGTTAGGGCGACCACTGCTGATCGAAGGTGCGGCAGGCGTTGGCAAAACAGAAATTGCTAAGGTCATGGCTACTGCACTGGATCGGGACCTGGTTCGCCTGCAGTGCTATGAGGGGCTGGACGAAAGCAAGGCACTCTATGAGTGGAACTATCAAAAGCAACTGCTGTCCATTCAGGTCAATATGGGCTCCAGGGACAGCGAGGAACTGACCCGAAGCCTTTTCAGTGATGAATATCTGCTGGAACGGCCGCTGCTGCAA
>JAZRGR010000074.1:0-40759 GCA_045644345.1 Faecousia sp.
TCATGTCCGGGTAGCTTCCACCCGACTCCCAACGAGATACCGCCTGGGAGGTAACACCCAGAGCTTCTGCAAGCTGCTCCTGGGTTCTTTTATCACGGCGGCGGAGTTGCCGAATATTGTTTCCTAATTCGAGTTGCATAATTGTTCCTCCTAAAAGTGTGATTCACCGGTGTGCCTATATCATATCACATTCCAGAGGATATACAATTATCAATTCGTTGTTTCGTTTTCAACTAATGATTGATTTCAAAGCAAGGGCAATCTAATATAGCTATCTTAACAAAGTCAATCCTTTACTTAGGACAAAATCGTATCCGTTTGCATAATCATCGGGGGAGATCTCACAGTATATGTCGGGTTTGATACCGCATCCAATAAATTCTGTGCCGTCCATAAGCCGATAACCCACAGAGCAGACACGCATCCAACCCCCACAGGACAGTTGTTGAACAAACGGTGTACCGGTAGTTCCACAGGTCTCTGTCCCAATGATCGTCGCTCTGTGGTTAGTGCGGAACATAGCTATAAAATCTTCCGCAGCAGATACGGTATAACGGGAGGCTAAGATCACACATGGTCCGGAAAACAAGGCGGTGTGAGATTCACCACCGTATGTGTCGATATAATTATCGTAATGTGTATTTGCGACAAAGCTCTTGCTTTCTTCAATTTCTTCACGAGTAGAAAGGCCTGCTGCAATATGCTTCTCAATAGCTTCATCACTCCATTGAACAATTTGGCTGGCAGATGATAAACCGATACCGGTCATAGAGCGGGTACGCTTCTGACAGCCATGAAACTCCCCGGGAATAAATAACTCGGCGATTTTCGCACCATTCATTGTCATGCCACCAATGTTCTCACGCAGATCTAAGATAATTCCGGCAATATCCGGTGTCTTGCAAATTGCTGTCCGGACTTCGTCAACAGCATTGCTATACATAAAATCATCCATCTTGACATAAAGAACGCCACCACCATATAGCCGAATGTCCAGCTTGCCACACTTAAGTGAATGGTAATACTCGGGCAAGTTAAGTTCTTTGGACGTAAATCCATCCGTTCTTGTTGGAAGCAGATCAAATAAAAAACTGCCCTTGGTAGTTTTTGCGGCATTCTGTTTTCGGTTTAGGAAAAACGGAAGCATCTGGTGCAATCTGTACTTGGGTACATAATTCCCCACATGGTAGCTATAGGGCTTGATGCTCTCTATTAGGTCTGCAAAGGGAATGCCATTTATCGACAAGACCCGGGCACCAATATAATCTGAATGCTGCGAATTTGCCGCATCAATGTAATAGGCATTGCGGATATATTTTAGAGCAAACGGAAGATAACCGGTTTCATCCTGCAACGACCTTGGAAGTAAATAATCTGTATGTCCATCCCCAAGTAAATTCATAAACTCTGTTAAAAGCAAATGAAACTCCCGGTCTGTGTTCACATCTACGATCTTCGGCAGATACTCCCGATATGCGTTGTCCCAATCCATGTGGTGCCGGTCAAAATAAGGGAAAATCATAGAAGCTTGCTTCCATAGCATGGATAAGTCTGCAATGCGGTTTGTCATAGTCATTTAGCCCACTCCTTGTAGTTGTTTATATTTACCGTATATTCTACCGCAAAGTCAGATAAATACAAGTCTTGAAAAGTCTCCGTATCTCTGCTATAATATAAATGCAAAGAAAAGACATGCTCGGATTTTTTCCGAGCTTTTTTCTTTTCTTATCGATGATTTTCAATAGAGCATGTATCATTATGGCATAGTACTACGCCCTGCGGGAACCTTTTTTGGGATCCTCGCAGGGCTGTATTTTTGATCCATACAAGCTTATCTGCTGTATGCAGTGTAATCATGAATTGGGGTTAAGTTTTACGAAATTCACGGTAAAAGAATGAAGTATATTTAAAATAATGGAGGCTATGTGTTACAATAGACATAGAATTTACGACTTATTGAGTGAAAGGCCTTTTAACTTAGTTGGGAGGGATCAAATGACAGATGATAAGATTATAGAATTATACCTCAAGCGAGATGAACGGGCGATTGCCGAGAGTGTGGCGTGCTATGCTACATATTGCCGTGCAGTGATCAGTCGGATCCTATCGGATCAAGAAGATGTGGAAGAAGTCTTGGCAGATACATGGATCGGAGCATGGAATACCATACCACCTCAGCGTCCCCAATACTTACGTCTGTATTTAGGGCGGATCGCACGGAATCGGGCGGTAGATTTGCTACGGAAGCAAAACTCCGGTTGCCGTGGAAGAAATCAGGTAATATCTGCCTTGGAAGAATTGGAGGAATGTGTTTCTTCTTTTGGGGTTCCAGAAAACGAACTGGACACAAAAGAACTGGGAGAAGCTATAAACCGGTTTTTGGAGAATCAATCTCAACAGCATCGAGGCATCTTCCTGCGACGGTATTTCTATATGGAAGATATTCCCGTCATTGCCCGTACGTATGGTTTGCGGGAAGGGAATGTTCGTATGATCCTATCTCGCACACGAAAGAAACTGCAAAGCTATTTGAAACAGGAGGGATATTTATGAAAAACATGGATCTGTTGGAAGCCATCGGCTTAGCTAATGAGCAGTACCTTCATGAGAGCGAAGGGACTTCCAAGAAAAAATTACACCCTGTCAGACGGATCGCACTGGTAGCTGCCGTGATTGCTGTTTTTGTATTTACAGTCATGGCAAGCACCGGGATCCTCAAGGGACTGTTGGATGCAGGTAAGAATGGTGCTACCGTTGCCAATCTCAGTAGCGGTATGGGAAGCTTCGTGTATCACGAGGACAGCGTCTATTACGGAACATTTGGTAAGATTTATCGGTACGATATGGAAGGCAATGTGCTGAATACCTATTCCTTGGCGAACGACCAAGAAGCACCCCGATATATGTTTGCTACGGAAGATGCCATTGTATATGTTACGGATGGGGCATCCAGGGCACTGACTGTGCAACCGAGAGACGGAAGTGAGACCTACAGCGTGGACGTAGGGGCAGAAATCACCAATGCCTATGCAGATGGTCGGATGTTATATACTCATTGCGGTGGTACGGATCTGTGTCGAATTGACCTTGTGACACTGGAGATCACAGAGCTTCTTCAAGATGTTAGCTCCTATTATGTAGATGATACCTACATTTATGCGGTGCAGACAAGAGGCGAAAGAGAGTTCTACCGTAGCCCAAAGGATATGATCCAATTCGAGCCTGTTACGTTGGACTTTGTTCCCAACAAGGTACTTGCTGATGGGGAATCACTGTACATCTGCCGATGGTTGGATGCTGATGAACAGAAGGAAACGGGACACCGTTATGAAATCAGCCTGATTGAAGGGGAAAATCGGACAGACCTGCCTGTATATTCCTGGCTCTATCAGGTGGTGGAGGATCGGATCCTGTATCTGGAAGAAGGGGCAAAGGCTCTGAAATACTATGATCGCAAAACCGAAGAGACAGGTTCCCTTGCAGAAAATGTATTTACCTTCTCTGTATTTGCGGATCGGTATATCTGCATCGAGGGATACAACGAAGCTCCCAAGGTCTATGACATGACTACCGGGATCTGCAATGAGGTCACAATAGAACAACCGTAAACAAGAGTTTCTTATACCAACGGCTCCTGTCCCACAAGACAGGAGCCGTTTTTCTCGGTAAATTCATTTTCGATCCATAGATTAGTGTTCGGTATGTCATTTCTTCTCAATGGGGAGCCAAAGTTCGCAGTAGCGGGAGTTGTTGACTTTATCGTTGCCTTCCTCCCAGAACCAGTGGATCACGCCGATTTCCGGGGCAGCCCGCAGTTCATAGCCGGAGGAGGGGAGCCATTCGCTGACTGCCTTACGGCGTAGCTCGTCCTCCAGATCCGTAGGATATTCACAGCGTTCTGTTTCAAAAATCAGATGCTGTCTGGCAGGAATTTGCAGGTGTTCAAATTGCAGATGGAATGCTATTGCTTATCAGCCGGCAATCAGATTAAGCATCAGGCCGCATAACTCATCCATGATTTTTATTCGTCATCGAACAAATATTGGCACATCTTCTCCGGAGACTTCAAGAATTCTTTTGTGATTTGGTAATGCTCTGTTTCTTTATAGGAAACAGAACGGATCCCGGCGTCAGTGAGATATAATACATCAGCTCCGGGATAGGCCATAAGAATAGGAGAATGGGTGGAGATAATGAACTGAGAATTCCTTTTCTCCAAATCATGGATATGGCACATTAACTCCAATAGTTTGGAAGGAGAGAGGGCTGCCTCAGGCTCGTCCAATATGTAAAGTCCATTTCCACCAAAGCGATTTGCAATCAGTGCCATAAAGCTTTCGCCATGGGATTGCTTGTGGAGGGATACACCGCCATAACTTTCGATGATACTTGGACCGGGTGCCGGGAGTCTGTCCATTTGATCAATGTTGCTTGCCACATTGTAGAAGCTCTCTGCACGGAGGAAGAAACCGTCCTTCCTTGGAGCAAAGCCCTTCGTAACTCGGAGATATTTATAAAGCTCTGAGTGAGAATCCTCCGTTGAGAAATTGAAATTTAAAGTTCCACCTTCCGGATTAAATCCAATGTTGACTGCAAGAGCCTCAATCAAAGTGGATTTCCCGGTTCCGTTTTCTCCTACAAAAAAGGTGACTCGTTTTGAGAAGTCTAACCGCTCCATCTTCTGCAAACTTTTGATGATGGGAAGATGATTCAAATAACTGTTTTCGGGCAATGGGCTCTCGATTCGAACACTACGGATATATAAATCGCTAAACATTCCTGTCACCACCTGTTGTCTAATGTCTTGATGAATATCGTTTTTTATTTGAGTTCAGTGGCTTTAACGGTCGGCCACAGTTTGGTTGCTGCTTCTGTGATTAGGCCGGGGTTTTGATTCTCGAACAGAGTTACAGATAATCTGCTGTTTTTCCGATTCCACCATCCTGCAACAGTGCCGTTTATGAGGATCGCCGGATGGACGATCCCACCAAGGGTAAATATATCACGGATGTGTTCCGTGGGAAGGAAAAGGCTTTCCTTCTTCTCGTAACCCAGCATGAGCTGATCGAAGCCTCCTAAGAAAACGCATTCGGGAATATATCCTGTGGGTAGGCCATTGTCGATGTAGAAATAGGACTTGCCATCCCATGTGATTTCAGAAATTGGGAGTGCTTTTAGCCATGTTTTGACCTTGGTTTGGGTAGTGCCGAAGAAATAGGCGGCATCCTTGATCGTTGCCGGGCCGAAGTGGGTGAAATAGCGACGAGCCATTTCTAAGTGGGCAGGTTCCTCTTCCATTGGCTCAAAGGGAGGGCAAAGGGCATATGCTTTCTTTTCCTGTACCTTGTGGCAAAGAGTACCTTTTTCACACAAAGCACGCATGAGACCACCCCATGGATCAAAGATGCTTTTTCCTTCATTCTCACTCATGCCTGCTTGCTCACACAGAGTTTTCAGAGCTTGTCGTTCAGAGATCCCACGTGAAACTGCATCAACGATCACATCTCCAAAATAGGCTTTGCGGTTGGCATCCATATAGGCATCTGAGTCCATAGTATCCACAGGACGGAGAAAACGGCTTCTACCTTCATGGAGAAACAACGGCAGATCGTCCACGGAAAATAGATGCATGGTTCCGCGGTTTGTCCAGCTTTTGACCAAACCGTCGGTATTTAATTTTTCGGTTCGGATCGAAAGCCCACGGAGCGCATGGCTCAAAAACTGTGCTTGCACACCGCAAAGATCTTTCACTACGGTTTGCGTATCAGCGGGCGCAAGAAGATGCTGTCCGCACAATCTGCGGAGCTTGATTTCTTCTATGGTCATAGTTGTTTTCCTTTATTTATCGGTTAGATATGTTGTAAATACCATCCTCAGTTTTTCCATAAGTGTTTCGGAAGTGTTTTTGCTTGATGGGATATGAATTAGCACAGCATTCCCATGAAATTTCCGCAACAAATGCCAATATGCTTCATTACACAAGTAGCTTGTTGGCTTATTAGAAATGGAATTTACTACTCCCACATCGTTTAATTGAGAGGATATGGTCCTTAGATTCAAGGCTGAGACGATTTCAGTTTCTTTTTTTGCTATACTTTCGATCCTCACAGTATGGATAAGATCTTTGTCTATCCCAAAGAGAATGATGCAACTGCAAGAGGTGCTTAGCAAATCGATGTCTCGCTTTAGGCCAACAAACGAATTGGTCAGTAAATAGCTGTCAGCAGAAATACTCTTCGCAAGTGCAGAAGATGTATTATTTTTGCCCTTGAATCCTATAAACAGTATTTCACCCATACATTAGCACCCCCTGCACAAAACGATCATAGTCTATTTTCTCATTCTTCGTTGCTTGTTGATCTGTCTTATGATCGATTCAGAATCTTCTCTATATTCCCGTATGAAATCATTTCGGCTTCTTCTTGGGTAAAATCCATCTGATTGAGGATGCCGAAGTAAGTATGATAGATATCTTCCGGGGCAAGGATTCGGCTGTCCGGGTAGTCGGTGGCAAAGATCAATCTGTCTGTACCGAACTTTCGTAGGATCTCGTTTGTTTTATGAACGCCGTATGTACGCACATAGTCCGGCAGAATCGCGGAAAAGTCCACATAAGCACGAGTAGGCAATAACAGTTCCCATTGATAGGCTCCCATGTGGGATACGATTACGGTCAAATTGGGGTATTGCTCCAATACATTCACAACCCGATAAGCTGCACTTCGATCACTCTCTGAATTCGGATAGGAATGGATTGCCACGGGGATTCTGTGTTCCTGTGCAAAAGCAAAGATGGCCTGGTTATATTCGCTGTTCAGATCTACTCCGGTGTTATTGGGATGAATCTTGATACCGTCAAGTCCGTATTCCTGAATGGCTCTGCGGATAGCATCCACAGATTCAGCAGAAGAATTCCGTGTATCAATATCCGCAAAAGCATAGCACTTGCCCGAATATCGCTGCTTCATTTCATAGAGATTCTTATGCACGGCTTCAACAGTAAACTCCATAGACATAAGCCATGGGTCGTTTAGCGGCATGATGACTGCTTTTTCTATGCCAAGTCTTTCCATCATTGCGCGGTACTTATGTAGATTCGCATAGACCCACACATCATCAGAATCCGGATTTGCTTCGTGTACTGAATCCGGGAGAATATGTATGTGGGCATCAATCTTCTTAATTATTCTCCAATCAACCATATAGATTCTACTCCTTGATTTTTATTGCCCTATATTCAGTTCATATATTTTGTGAATCTCAACATCGTCATCGTAAAATATCCAATCTTTAGGAGGGAGCACTTCTTCTATCAATCTTGCCCCAAGTTTTTCAATTGTTTTATAGGATGCTACATTATCGTAATCGCAGGTCAAATAAATCCTATCCATCCTGTGATGCTGTGCAACTTTCAGTACAAGCTGACACGCTAACAATGCATAATGATGTCCCCTATATTCCGCGTCCACCTCATAGCCGATGTTGCCATTATAATAGGAATGGTAGTTATGCCCAATCTGGAAACTGATTTTTCCTACTGTGATGTGATTTGGTTTTAGGAGAATATCCCACCAATAGAATGGCAATTCTCCATCTTCGCCATCGTATGTATCTATCAGACGAAGTTCAATGCTCTCTCCTTCAATATAGTAAAAGTCTTTGTAAAATATAGTATCTGTCATAAGATTGCCTCATTCTTTCTATATAGGGACGGACAGACTCGGACTAGAGTGCACATATCAAGTCGTGGACATCGGGTGTTGCAAAACGAGCTTTGTAGGCCATACTCTATTCCTCCTTATTTCAGAGTATATTTCCACTCGCGGTCCTCTTGATAATAGAAAAACTCGCTCAAATCGTCTTCCATGAAAACCCGGAGCATATCTTCCATATCAAGAGCAAGGTTCAGTTTGGGGAGGTTCTCAACAGCTTCCCACCACACCTTGCCTTCGGGGCTTGAACGCAACTCTCCCTTAAATTGGGTAGCGCGGTATAACAGAACTACATACCGACATTGATTTTCTTGCCAATCTTTGATACCGCATAATTGGGGAGAGGAGATCGTTAGTCCGGTTTCTTCCTGTACTTCACGGATGACCGCATCTGTAAAGGATTCGCCTAATTCCACATGACCACCGGGGAAGGTGATCCCGGGCCAATCCTTCTTTAATCTCTCAATGACGACGACTTTGTTTCCGTCGCAGACCATGCACATATTTG
This sequence comes from Faecousia sp., assembly GCA_045644345.1. Lineage (GTDB taxonomy): Bacteria > Bacillota > Clostridia > Oscillospirales > Oscillospiraceae > JAZOXB01. The sequence continues at coordinate 8,221 of JAZRGR010000074.1, forward strand.
TAAATTTAACTTTTTCAAACATTACATTATCCCTCGTAAGCCTTTTAGCCAAATGTATTCTGATAAATGCTCATAGCTTTCACTTCACAATTTCTTTTCAAAAACATATCGCTGGGGAGTCATTCCCATAGCTTCATATAAAGCGATGGCACCCTTGTTGAAATCCCATGTGTGCAGATCCAAACGAATCGCACCTTGCTCTTTTGCCCAGGTTTCCACCTCAGAAAAGAGTTTCGCAGCAATTCCTCTACGGCGGTAGGTGGGTAGAACATAGATGTTATCCAAACAAACCGTTTTCAGATCTTTACGCATATTGCTTTCTTCCCACAGTGTTGCACTTGCTATACCGATAAGCAGGTCATTATCAAAGGCACCTAGCTCCAAACCACCGGGGTAGGATAAATTATGGATGAAAGCGTCCTTGGGATAAATTTCTTCTTTTTTACGATGCACAAAGCAATCAGGACGAGCTTGTACATGGTATTCATCCAGTTGAACATACAACTCGATTACCATGTCGTAGTCGGACTCTACCAATTTTCTGATTTCCATATATTTCCCTCGTTTTATAGTTTTCTCTTCTTCAGAACATGCCAAATATCCGATATAGCGATCCTCACGACAGAAAACGGTGCAGGCCCGGAGCCTGCACCGTCAAGAGCATGGTAGTTATATCCCATTGATCACCAAATGGGCATATAAGGAGCGACACAAGCAAGCATATCATAATTACAGCAGAACCCATACAGCATATTCTTTTCGCTCCTTTCTAAGTTTCGGAAATATTATAGCACGGTATCCGTTGTGTGTCAATTCGTTTGTTTTGGACGGTATTGGTCCATTGACAAATTTCTTGCTTTTGATGTTTTATGGGTGCACCCATCCTTATGAGGTACGCAAATACGGAATGGGACAGTTCCCCAATAAACTCCAAGTTGACCTTATTCTATGTAAACCTAAAGTTGAGGCGTATGTAAAACATTCTGCTTGTTGGGGAGTGTTTTTCGAATATATAAACTACACGGTTATTGCAACTGTGGCGATTTCAAGGTATAATCATATACGCAAGGAACATGTTGTCTGCAATACAAAAACGGAGGTAACAAGGGATGAATAAGATAGGAAAGGTCATTTCCCTTGCCAGAAAAAAGGCGGGGCTTACACAGGAGTCATTTGCGGCAAAGCTTGGGATCACACCTCAGGCGGTATCAAAATGGGAAAACGATGTGGGGTATCCCGATGTAACGCTTTTGCCTGCAATATCAAGAATACTTGATATATCCTTGGACGAGCTTTTTGGGACAGAAAGCTATGAGGCAGAAATTACAGCCCATTTTCCTGAAAACAAAAACGGGCTTCCTTTCCTTTGCTCTTTTGGCGATGTGGGATGCTACTCTGACAAAACCTTAGAAAAATATTCCCGGGAGGATGGCATAGCACTGTTTGCCGACGGCAGCACCGCATATATAGCCGAAAGAATGGCTATCAATCAAGGCAAGGGTGAGATACGCTTTTGCAAGGGAACCCCTGATCCGAATAGACTCGTGGGTCAAACAAACTATGAAAAGACCTTTGGAGAGTTTGACAGCATAGATTTCAGTTTAGACCTTGGTACAGAGCTTGAGATCATCAGTGCAAAAGACGGCATAGGAAGAGTATACGCAGAGGGGACGGAGATGTTTATTGCTCTGCTAAAGCCACAGATTTTAGCAAAAACGCTGACTCTTTCCGCAAGAAAAAACGGCCACTCTGAGAGTTGGCAGGGAAACAAGATTATAATATACACTCCTTTTGATAAGGGTAAATGCTTTACTCTAAAGATAGGTGGTGCCTGCGAAGCTAAGGTAGAAACATTCTTTGAAGAGCTTTCCCTTCATGTTTCCGGCAGTGGAGAGTTTGAAGCAAAAGGCTGTGACACTATGGAAGTTACCGTTTTGGGTAGTTCTGAAGTGAAGATTGGCACGGTTAACACACAGGCAAATTGTACCATAAACGGTAGCGGTGAACTGGAAATCGGAAGGGCAAACAATATGAAAGCCATCATTTCCGGTAGTTGTGACGTGTCTGTTGGAAGAGCAACGGGAGATATGGATTTTACGGTTAACGGATCAGGGGATGTTCAAGCAGCGGGGGAGGTAAAGCTGCTCAAGCTTGCTATAAACGGATCAGGTGATTTTAAGGGCAAAGACTTGACAGTGGACGAGGCGGACTTAAGAGTTGGAGGCTCTGCCCATATCCGTATAGGCCGCATAAAAGGCCTCTCCACCGAAAAACTAAGCGAATACAGCACGCTGGTTGTTGACCACAGAGGGAATCAATGACTCGGGAAGGCTCCTGTCCACGACAGGAGCCTTCCTTGCAGTTGAATGAAGCTGTTATTCAAAGAGATCGTTTAGTGTATTGTAGAGATGCTCGTCAATTTCGCGAATGTAACAGCCATTCTCTTGGCGGTCGTCGATGAGGTAGTAGCTGCCTTGTTGCTCAAAAACAATGCACTGGATCATATTATCGTGTTGGACAGAAGCATAATCCTCGAATGGTTCTTCTACCTTGTATTCAATAATAATGTCAAAGCCATTCTTAATATCATACTCTTCTGATATGTCATTCTTGCGGTACTTCCAATACATATCGTTTTTCCAATCCAGATAAGGTGCACCGTCAATAGAGGAAAGAATATCGTATCTCATATAGCGATCCGTTAGATACACGAAATCTTCCTTGTGACCGTTGACCAGCTTCACAACGGTGATCCGCTGGGGGAGCCAAAAGAATTCATCACCCCGGTCGACCTCATCATATTGAGGAACAATGTAGAACTGAGTGGGATTATAGTCTACGGTGGTGACTTCACAAGGGAAAGACTTGCCATCCAACTTGATTTTTAAATTGGGGGCTTTCTTCCCTGTGTAGGAAATGTTGTACAAGCGACCGATCTTTCCGCCGCTGTGGAGGTCCAATGCAAGAGTCGTACCGAAAATACTGCCCCTATGATCCATCAATAGGTCTTCCTGATGATCCGCTCCCGGTACAAAAACAAGTAAGAAATATTCCTTGCCGGATTCGTGGGAATACTCATATTGTAGTGCATGGGCTTGACTTGGATCTGCTTTGACCCGCTCTAACCAATGGTATACCTTGTACTTTATGACATCTCCATTATAGTTAGATGGATTCGTTTCTTCAAAATACTCATCTATAGATTCGGCCATCAAAGAGGAGGCTCCGCCGAAGAAATTGGCAGAGAAGGAAAATGCGAGAATTCCGATCAGGAGAACAGGAATGATCAGCACCATAGCCAGGATCTTTCCAATGGACTTGTCCTTTGCTCTCACAGGGGGCTGTATATCTGCATATGCTCCTGTTAGGGGCTGTGTACATTTGGGACAGACTTTCCAATCCGGCTCTATGGGCATTGCACAGTTGGGGCAGGCGGCACGGAGCTTGATTCCGCACTTAGGACAGACAACAAACTGCTCCGTTACGGTTCCGTCACACCCGGGACAGCGAAGGTCAGAGTAATTTCCTCTCACCAAAAGATAAATGATCAGGCCAACCAGGACAGGACCGAAAGCGGCAACCAGTGCCCACAGAAGGGCATTCATGCCACGGCGACTTGCATCCCGATAGACATAGACTCCTACCACAAAGGGAATCGTTAAGAGAATAACCAATAAAATGGACATGGGAAAAACTGCTGCACTCATGATGCAATACCTCCTTTTCGAGAATACACTACGGCAATCACGCCGCAACCTGTAGTGGAAACGATAATGTAACCGAAGCAAAGGGCCGAGATCCATGGATACCAATCCATAGCGGAATACCCGAACAAGGCGACGACCACTTGAAGGAGGATCCCCGCAAGGACCAATAGTGCCGTTTGCCAATGAAGCTTCCGTCGTTCGATTTCTGCGCAGATCATATTTTCGTTTAACACCGGGGGATTATGGCGTTCAAAATTGTAGATCTGTTTCATTGTCAAGCACCTCCTTCAATAATTTTCGTGCCTTGCTTAATCTGGATTTTACCGTTCCTTCAGGGATGCCTAATACCCGGGCGGTTGCAGCTATGTCCATGTCTTGGAAATAAAACAGAATCACCGATAGTCGGAGTTTTTCGGGTAAAGCATCAATGGCTTCATAAAGGGAACTGTAATCCGGATTTTCCGGCACCGGGATAGACTGCAAAAGTGCATCCTTTTCTTCAGTGGTCCGGAAATTCAGCAGCGGGCTTCGAGCGATCCGTCGCAGGGTGTTACGGTATGTATTGACGCAGATCTTCGTCAGCCATGGCTCAAAGGCTCGGCTTGGGTCGTATTGCGAGATACTCTTGACAGCCCGTAGCCAGGTGTCCTGATACAGATCCTCTGCCTCGTAGGAATCGGCACAGAGAGTCAGGCATAGCCCATACAGCCGCTTCCCGTATTGTCTGATGTATTGATCGATCAAGCTCTCTGCACCTCCCTTCACTTACATATACAATGGAGGAACCTATTTGGTTCACTGATCTACAGAAAAATCGTCTATTTTTTGATCATTATATCACACGAATGCAATCTTTTCAGCACATTGCAAAAACAGAAGCTGTCAACCGTAATCAGATGACAGCTCCCGCTATGTTATTTGACTTTAGGGTATGCTGATATAGTTCATAGGATTCACAGACGAACCGTTATAGTAGAGAGTGAAATGGAGATGGGGGCCGTTAGACCAGCCTGTAGAGCCTACATAACCAATGAGCTCGCCCTGTTCGACATAATCGCCCTCGCCGACGGTGAAACGGGTCATATGTCCGTAGAGGGAAGAATACCCGTCTAAATGATTGATAACCACATAGTTCCCGTAGACATAGTTTTCTTCTGCAGTGGTAACGGTGCCACTCTTGGTGGCATAGATTTCCGTGCCGGTTCCTGCTGCAAGGTCTACACCGTTGTGGAATGCATAGTTGCCTGTAATGGGATGGATGCGATAGCCATATGCACTGGTCAGCATGGTGCAGTAGGCCATGGGGAATGCAAAACTTTGATTGGTGGAAGGAGGACTGCTGTTAGAGCTATCATTGTTGGTTGAGTCGTTTTGCTGACCGTTGTTTTGATTTTGGGCAGCTAACCATTCTTGATACAGGAGCTCGGTTCGTTCAGCTTCCAATGCTGCGATTTGTTCGCTGAGAGAGGCTTCCGCCTCTATGATCTTCTCACATTCTTCTATGAGGTTTTCTTTGTCGGCATAGAGTTGGATTAGCAGAGCATCGGATTCAGCACGCTTATCAGCTAAAACGGCCTCTGCCTCTGCCAGCTCCTCCTTTTTTAACTCGATGTTCAATTTTTCCGCAGCCAGCGCATCCTTTGCTGCCATTACTACCAACGCCATATCACGAATTTCGTCCATCATCCGCTGATCTGCACGGGCGATCTCCTCGATCATAACACGGCAGTTCAGCATATCCGCAAAGCTTTTTGCTTGGATCATAACTTCAAAGTAAGAGATATTGCCTCGTTCCTGCATGGCTCGCATTCGCTTCTGATAAGCAGTTAACAGATTGGTTTGGTCCGTTTTTAACTTGTCCAGCTCGGCTTGCTTTTCAGCGATCAGCAGGTTGTAGCTGTGGATTTGCTCATTTACATTTTCGACTTCACGACGGGCCAACTCGATTTCTCGGTCTACCTGAGCTTTTTGCTCTACAATGGTAAGTGTTTTGTTCCGATTTGCTTCGATCTCTTGCTCCAAAGCCTCACGCTCTGCTTCAATTTCTTCGGATTTGCTCTGAAGCTCATCAATCTCCTGTTGCAGTTCGTCAGCAGTTTTGGCGGCATGAACGACAAGGAAAGCGAAACCCGATAGAATGGACAGAATCAAAATACTTGCGATCATAGACCGAATCATCCTTTTATACTGTTGCATATAAACCTCCTTTTTTTCCTGCGGTTATGGTGTGAAATTAGAATACACAGGAGGTGTATATGAATTGTATAAAAGTTCCTTCATTTATGAATGATCTTTCTGATTTTCTGAGGGAAAGTGGCGGTGTGGAAAAATTTTATTCGAAACCTTGTCCATTTTTTGCTGTTTTCATAGTCTATATAGATAGAGGCCCTTATGAAAGCTTAATCAAAGGCTTGTGAAAGACTGCAGCACTATAATGAGGAGGAAATACATATGAAAATAGGAAAACTGAGATTTTTATTTCTGCTCCTGAGCTTGCTGATTTTGCTTTTGGGAGCTTGCCATTCCGGGTCAAATCCGGAATTACAAGGACCCGCCACCCAAGCTCCTTCAACAGATACCTCGTCGTCCCTTTCGTCGGAATTTCCTGTTATTCCGAAAGACTATTTTTATTTATCCGGTGAGCAGGTGTATTACAGCTATTCCGCCGCGGAACGGGGAAGGGTCTATTTCACACTAATCTCTGCATCTCCTCTTACAGAGGAGGAGATTGCCATTGAAATTGCCGGGAAGAGGATTCCGGAAGGGGATTATCTTTTTGTGCAATATGGACTTGAAGAGCAATTTGAATTATCTCTTCCTATGTATCAAACCTTCCGAGGGAAGGATTGGAAAAAAGAATGCCAGCTCCAGCTCGCTTATAAGGGCGTAGAAAAGGATTATGGGAAACGAGACCTCTATCAAGACGCTGTGGATGCTTTGGAAGTATCGCAGAAGGAGTTCTTAGATGATTACGAGACCTTGAAAAAGCAAAACAAGCTTCCTGTTTTGTATCGCTATGTCCTCCGGGTCACTTTACCGGAGCATGGCTTCGGCATGGAGTCTTCGATGAACGAGATTACGATCCATGCTATGGGTACAGAAAAAACCTTCCCGGTAGGTGAAATCAGATATACAGAGGAAGAGGATCGTTCCGCCTTTCCTTTGGACACTCTTGTGCCCAGTAGATTCAATGGTGGATGGATCATAGCATCATCGGTCAATGCTGATCTGTCTACAGTTGTCGATGGTCATGGGAATATCCTTCTGCATAATTTGGGATCTTCTCATCTTAGAGCTCTGGAAGACCTTACCATTACATCAATAGAGCTCTGGGCGGACCCCCGTCAGCTGTCGGAAATTCACCCTATCATTTCCTTACCAAGTGAAGGGGGAACGACCTATGACGAGAATGGGAAGGAGGTCCATAACATTATAGCTGACTACATTTGGGATGGAACTTCTCCTATTTTTTTGGAAGAGGGGCAGGAATTGTCTGTGGATGCTGTGCTCTACGATCCCAGACTTGCGAATGCGGCATGGGGATTTACCGAATTCAAAATTGCGACTTATTATGAAAACTCTGCCGGAGAGAAGGGGCTTGTTTTGCAAGATTTCCCGATTATCATTCAAACCGAAAAAGCCGATCCCTTTGAGATCTATCTCCAAAATGAGTTAGGAATCAATGCCATGAGCTATTATACGGACTACTACAATGTGCTAAACACCGGGGAATATGGTGGAGAAACTGTGATTATCCCTATGCCGACAGAGTAGGTTTACGAATCTTATCCACAGCGGTGATATTACATAATGAGGAGGAAATACATATGAAATTAAGATGCAAGCCTTTCATTCTTATCATTTTCTGCTTGTTGATATCGGCACTTTGGGCTTGCTCAGCGGTTGAGACAGTGGGCGATTCCTCAGCGAAGAATCCGACGGAGCAGACTGTGGATATTCCCGAGCTACCGAATATTCCGGAGGATTATATTTACCTGGCCGGGGAGCATGTTTTTCTGGAATACTGTCCTCATAGATCCAGATCTGCTCATATGTGGCTGATTTCTGCTTCACCGCTGGAGGAAACGGATTTGGAGGGAGTTTATGCAGACGGTGTATCCCTTGATTATGTCATAGGAACGACCCGAGGGGAACAGGATCCTGTTATGCCCTTTTATGTGTATCAATCCTTCCGAGGGAAGGACTGGAAGAAACTCTGCGATCTGGAGATCGAGTACAAGGAGGCAGTACAGAAATCACTCAACATAACAGATATCACCAATGCCTTGTATGAAGCACAGAACGAATATCGGGCAGAGTATGAGGCTCTGCGGGAACAGAACAAGCTCCCTTCCCTGTATCACTATGAGCTTACCGTTTTGATGCCTCAGGACGGATTTTCAACGCCTGAGGGAGTCAGAGAAATCACCGTTCGCGTCAAAGGGAAGGATCTGACATTCCCACTGGGTGAAGTTCGGTACCGGGAAACGGATTTGCAACTTCCTCCTGCACCCGGTCCCTTAACACCCAGCAGGGGGAGCAGTTGGCGTATGGTTCCTCCCTCAGCAACCGGCCTGTTCGTGGAAAGCAACGGTCTGAATAACAACCGATTCCGAGCGGAAGAGGATGTTGTGATCAAAGATATCTGTATTTCAGAGGATACCAGAGAACTATCCGATATTCAAATCATCATTATTAATCCATCATCCAATGGCCCTGCTTATGACGAAAACGGTGATGAAATAAATGACATCGTAGCAGATTATCTGTGGGATGGGACCAGCCCCATTGCTCTAAGTGCAGGTCAGGAAATTGCTATTAACCTAACCTTCCATGAGCCCCGTCTTGCTAATACGATCAGCGGCTATACAGGATATGGTATTGATTTGTATTATGAGCACGAGGACGGAACACCGGACTGGACCGGCTCCGGCTTTATGGTCTTTATTGGCGCCCCATGGATCACCCCCTCGGAAATCTATCTGCAGTATGAATTAGGTGTAGATGTCATGAGCTACTACACCGACTACTACGACATTCTGAACACCGAGGAATACGGTGGTATTACCATTATGGACTCTATATCAGGAGACTGACCAATGAAAAAGATGTTCCACGCTCTTGCGATCCTTTTGCCTATTCTGCGGAAGCAAGACAAGTGCGAAGCAAGCCCTTGAACACATTATTCCGTATATTGAGGAGAAGTTATAAGGATATTGGCGGTACGCTGAAAACCCCATAATAAGTCAAGCCCTCTCCAACGCAAGGTTGGAAAGGGCAGGATTTCATCATTGACATAATATTATAATTATGATACTATAGAGTTAGAGGGAATATACTCTTTGACGATATGCAGTTCAAGCTAAAGCCACAGAGAAATATGTTGATAGTAGCATTTGTACATAGTTACGCTGTTTCATAATAAAAAGGAGATTTCCATGAAAAAAAGTATGATATTCTTACTCTGCGTCTCTATTATATTCTGTTTTCTCTTTTCCGGTTGCAGAGATATTCCTGAAGTAATTTCAGATAATGATCCTATTTTGGAGATAGCTTCGGATTTCTTTTATCTGGCGAGCGAGCAGGTCTTTTATGAATGCGATTATGGTGGATATGGACTATTCTATGTTCCGCTGATTTCCGGCTCCCCCCTCACTCAAAATGATCTGGAGGTCGAGCTTGCCGGAACAATATTGACCAAAGAACAATGTATATTGGGCGAAGTTCCCGGGCGTGAAGAACGAGTGGAGCTGCCCTTTTATGTATATCAAACCTTTCGAGGGAAAGATTGGAAGGCTGAAGCTGCTTTACAGATAGAATACAGGGAGCAGGAAGGAAAAAATTTGTTTGGCAACGAAGAATCTACTCAAATCATGAATGCTATTATAGCTTCCCAAAATGAATTTCTTCCCGATTATGAGGCGCTGCAGTCTGCCGGGGAGCTCCCTGTTCTGTACCGGTATCTGCTTACCTTTATAGATATCGGCAGGCTTTCTGAGGAAGTCATCAATGAGATCACCCTTCGCATCCGGGGTGTTGAACGGACCTTCCCCGTAGGCGGCATTTATTACAAAGAAGAAAACTCCTTACCGCCCTCAGGTCCCGGTACATTAATTAACAGCCGTGGCATTGCAGGTTGGCACGGTGCTTCGACAGACAGCAACGGGAATATTACCGAAAGCAATGGAATAATGTCCGGTCGCTGTCGTGCCACAGAAGATATTACCATTACTGCAATTGACCTATGGCAGGACGATCGTACCCTCTCAGACATTCAGGTGATCATTATGAACGCGCCTTCTGAGGGAGAAAGCACCTATGACGAGGTCGGCAATGAAATTGTTGACATTGTAGCTGACTTTGTCTATGACGGTCACACAGCTATCGCCCTTTCAAAAGGGCAGGAGCTTGCAGTCAATTTCACATTATGTGACCCAAGATTAAAGAACGCGATCTGCGGCTACACGGAATATGAGGTGGCTCTGCACTACGAAAACAGTGCCGGAGAGAAAGGCGTGCGTACTCTGTGGTATCCCAGCCGCATTGAAACTGTTAGCGGTGATCCCTTTGAGATCTATCTGCAATATGTGTTAGATATGGATATGATGTCATATTACACAGATTACTATGACATTCTTGAACCACTCGGGGGCGTTGCCATCCTTGATCCCATAAAAGAGGAATAGCATTATGAAAAAGATACTGCATTTTTTAGTAATCCTTTTATTCCTTGGATTGCTCCTTGCCCCTATTGGAGGCATCTACTATCTTACCGAGCTGGAAATGGAGCAGTACAACGATATTTATGTCCCTGCTGTGGTACAGAAGGCCTACGGTCAGCCTCTGCCGGTGGAGCGGAGGGATATGAAGGAGTTCATCACCCTGTCAGGTAGCTTTGTCAGTACAGAGACCTTCTTTATGGAGCTTCCGGAGCTAAAGAACACCTATTCCGCCAGATTCTTGGTGGAGGTGGGGGACTACATAGAGGAAGGAACGCTTCTGGGCTATACGGAGAACGGCAAGCAGGAGATTTTCTCCACAGCCACGGGTGTTATTCGTGAGATCCACTTGGGAAGCACCAGCTACATCCGTATGGACAGCAACGAGGCCCTTGCACTCCGGTGCTCCGTAAAGGATGAGCTTTTGGAAATTCTGGAGCGGAGTAATCTGAGCCTCTCGGACAAGGACGGGCGGCCTGTAGAGCTATTGGAAATTGAAAAGACCATGAACTCTTTCGGAGAACGCTTCGTATACCTGAGACTTCCTTCCGGGGTCTACGGCGGGGAGGCGAAGGATCTGCTTCTATATACCGGTAAGGTTTACACCAAGGCACTGGTTGTGCCCAATAAGTGCTTGTTCCGCCTGCCGGGAGATGAAAAAACATGGTATGTCAGAACTGTGGACGAGCAGGGGAATGCATTGGAGAATGTACAGGTTTCCATAGGGTTCTCCGACGGGGAATTTACCTGTATTACGGGATTGAAGGAAGGAGAACTCTTAGACAGTGGCTACGCGGCCATTCATGGGGAGGACTGAGCCATGGAGACCTTAGACCTGAGGCTCAGCCATGTGCAGAAGCACTATGACCGCCCCGTCCTCACAGATATCAATTTAACCCTGAATAATAGTAGCTACATTGCAATCCTGGGCCGTTCCGGCTGTGGAAAATCCACACTGATGAACATTCTGGGGCTGGTAGAGGATCGGAGCGGTGGCGGCTTTACCTTTAACGGTAAAGAGATCCGAAAGGGGAGGGACTATGCTTCCTTCCGGAGGAAGCATATCGGCTTTATCTTTCAGTCCTACCATTTGATCCCCACTCTGACCTGCTTAGAGAACATTCGTATGCCTCTGCTTTATCACGGCAGGGGAATCGAAGATCGTAGTGAGGAATGGATCTGTCGGTTAGAAATTGAAAAGCTCCTGCACCAACGGGTCAACACCCTGTCCGGCGGAGAAAAACAGAGGGTTGCAATTGCGAGAGCTCTGATTCTGGATCCATGCCTGATCCTTGCAGATGAGCCCACAGGAAATTTGGATGAAAAAAGCAGCGAGATCGTCTTTCGGATCTTGAATGAGGAGAGTGAGCGGGGCCGTGGGATCCTAATGATCACCCATTCCGCCAAGGCCGCTGCACAGGCAAAGCAGATTCTCTATTTAAGAGAGGGGGCATTACATGAAACTCCCTAAGTTCCCTCGAATCCTGCCCCACCTCCGTCACGCTCTGCAAATGGTAGGAAGGAACCGAAGAGCCTACGGAAAACTCAGTGTGACCGTAGTCCTGTCCTTTACCATCCTCTTTGCCTATATGGCGTGGACAGATGCCGGGCTGTATAACCGCTATGCGAAGGTATTCTCTCTCCCTCGTCAGGTGGTACAATGCTATACCTATGACAAGGGGATCTCGGAGCTCTTTGCAAGGCAGGTAGACCAGGTTCTTCCCGAGGCAGAGCATTATACCTATTTCTCCGCCACTACGGAGCTGACCGCCTACACAATGGATCTCAACGCCCAATGCTTCTTCATCCCTCAAGGGATCGAGACCGTTTATGCCGCAGACAATTCCCCTGCCATAGATGCCGAGGGAGATTGGATGACCCCCTGTGTGGAGCCAGTCAAGCTCTTGGGCGAAAAGCAGGATTTCTATTTGCAGGACAAAGAAACCATCATTAACGAAAGCTTCTACAGAAGCCTCCTTGCAGGAGGAGCGAAGGAGCCTTTCACCATTCCTCTTACCTTCTATTGGGGGGACGGCAGCCACAGCCTGTGGGAGCTGGAGGTAGTGGGCGTTTGTCAGGATCAGTATGACAACCTGTTTAGAAGCTCTGCAGACGGTACATCGGAATTCGGCTATGTGACCCTGTATCTGTCCCAAGGTCTCTATGCGCAGGAGATGGGTGAGATTCCTCCTGCGACCAGATATCTGACCTTTGTCAGCAGTGAAAGCCCGGAGCAGGTATTAGCACTTGGTAGATCCTTGGGCATGGTGGCACAAGGCATTGTAGAATCTCAGAATCAGGCAAGGATCGACATCCGGGAATCTCTGGAATCCAAGGCAGTCATTGCTACAGTGATCCTACTCCTCCTTGCTATTAACCTATACAGTAGCTTCTCCAATGTGCTGGAAACCCGAAACTACGAAATCGGTATCAAACGGGCAGTGGGTGCTTCCAAATGGTCTGTGATACGGCAGTTCCTATATGAAGGACTTTTTGTTCTTGGCTTTGATTCCATCCTATCGGCAGCTTTGGTAGCAGATGGTCTGATCTTGTACAAGCTGTTCCGGAAGGTTTATTCAGGCAATCTGTGGGTAGCCTATGTATCCCCCTATTCCATAGGGATCTATGTCTTGTGCTCCCTTGGACTGACCATAACCTTCAGCCTGATCTTTGCCTACCGATCTACGCAGGTCGAGGTAGTAAAGCACCTAAAATCGGAGTAATAGATAGGTCCCTAATGGCATACATACAAAAGCATAACACCCAAGATCTCCCGATAATGCACAGCTTCGGGATATCTTGGGTGTTTGCGCTATGAGGCTTTATTCCCGGACTTTTCTGATCTGAAGCCAGTAGTGATCCTGATTGAGATCGAGAGGGACATTGGTAATGCCGTTTTCAAGATCAAAGCCAAAGTTTTGCCCTACGATTTCGATTTCCTCAAATCTGCAGATAGAAGCGGTTTGCTCGGTGAAGGTGAGATTGGAGCCTAACTTGGTAGCCATGTCAAAGCCATCCTTGTCTTTGCTACTGCCGTAATAGTCGATGCTGGCATCCTTCGGCATGACCACTTCTACAGAGATGCTTTCCTCTGCGGGAATTGTAACATCAAAAGAGAAGTAGATTACACGACTATTGGTATATACAGCGGAGAAGATATCTTCCAGCATTCCGGTATCATAGCGTTCCACGGGTGTTGTGCCGATTTGACCATAGCTTTCCAGCAATTCAGCAGCCAATCCTAGATAAAGCTCATTAGATGGGATCCCTTGGGGAGGAGTAACACCATAACGGTCAGCATCCAACTGGCTTATGACTTCCTTCAGATAGTCCGGCATAAGCTGAGCAAGAAGCTCTCCCAAGGTGGTTTCGTATCTTGTGATGGCACAATTCAGGTCATGGAGTTCTTCGCCGGGATCACAACCGCCGTCACGGTAGCCTTGGAGGGTATATTCTTCCAGATCTTCTCCAAGAAGGATAATGTATCCGTCGTCAGGATGCTGATGTTCGGGGGATGCATTGGGTCTATACTCAATGGCACCCTTCCTCTTGGAACAGAATCCTGTTTCATGATTGTAGGAGGCTCCGTTCATCCCATAGCTGAATACATATGTTTTATCGTAATCGATATAGAAGTCGAAGCTCAAAGTGGGATTTACATCGTCCGTAGTTTTGCTATACACGAAATCGTGCATCCGATAAACGAATACGGTCTGATCCAATACGGGGAATGGATCAAAAGCGGAATTCATATAGGCATCTGTACTGAGAAGTTTTTGATAGTCATCAAAACATTCCAAAGGATTGATATTGACAGTGCCGGCTTCATTGGAACCCCAAACACCTTCAAATCCACCGGAATAGGGACCGGGATGCATTGCGGTCGTGACAGGGGTGCCGTCTACGGAAATGGCAGGATAGTTCATGTATTCTCGCATATCACCGATATGGGGATACAGCAAGGTAAGTGTCTGATCCTCACCGGACTCATTTGTGAGCACATAGGAGTCTGTTACATAAGCCTTGTTGTCATAGCGGTCATAGTATACCGGCTCGCCCTTGATGTTCTCATAGCTTTCTTGATGGGTATAGTACCCGGAGAAATTATAGTCCACATTTCTTGTGGCTGTGATTCCGGTGGGATCCCCTTGAACTGTCAGAGGAAGTACCGGACCCACATAGTACATATAATGCAGATCATTGTCGCCACCGCTGCCGTAACCTGCATTTCCGCCTATTTTGCTGAAAATCAGACTCACACCAAGGAACAGAACCAAACAGGCAGCAATGGCAGAGGTCCATTTAGCCCAGCGAGGCATTATATTCCTTTTAGCTGTTCTTACATCTTGGACATATTCATCTCGTGTTTCTCCAATGGCGTCGAGTAAATCATGTGATCTCATAGGTGACCCTCCTTTTCAAGGTGTTGGCGGAGTTTGTTCCGAGTACGGAACAACATCGACGTGACCTTGCTCTGGGAGAACTTGAAATGTGCTGCGATTTCCCGGATAGAATCCATATACCAGTAACGAGCTAAGAATACCCGCCGTTCCTGTATGGGAAGCTCATCCAGAAAATCATTGATTGCTTGCGCCAGTTTTTTCTGCTCAATCTCTTGCTCCGGGGACTGACCTCCCGCAATGCACTGTTCCAGTTCTTCCAATGCCAGGACTATTTCACCGCCACCCCGTTTCAAACGGGTCTTAGATCTCCAACGATCAATAGAGATCCGGCGAGTGATCTTTCCAAGGAAAGTGGCCAGAATGGAAGGGTGATGGGGTGGCATGGAGTTCCATGCATCCATATATGTATCGCTGACACTCTCCTCGGCATCTTCTTTGTTCTGTAATATACCGTATGCGATGCTGTTGCAGTAAGCACCGTACTTGCGGTCTGTTTCGACTATTGCATTCTCCGATCTGTCCCAGTAAAGCTGAACGATCAATTCGTCATCCATCCGATCACCTCCTTTTTTCTTATAGGGCCCTTCACTTATCTACTCGACATTTTTAAGGTTTCATTGCAGGTTATTATAATTATTTTACCACATAAGGAAGAAAAATTGTAGACATATCGTTTTTAGAAAGCAAAAATGTCCCGACATGTTCAACTGCCGTTTGAATCGTTCTCGAAAAACAAGTTATTGTTTTATGTAGTTTTCTTTGTTATCCTATACTCACAGTCGACTGAATCATTCATGGAGGTAACAAATATGGCAATGAAGATTGGAGAGAAGATCAAAGAGCTTAGAAAGGCAAAGAACATTTCGCAGGAGGTGCTTGCAGGTGCATTAGGAGTCACATTTCAAGCTGTTAGCAAGTGGGAGACAGGAATGACGACTCCCGATGTGAGTTTGATTCCGCCTCTTGCAAGTTTCTTCGGTGTTTCGATTGATGAACTGTTTGACTATCATGTGTGGGAAAATGAAAAAGCAGTGGATGAAATCTGTTGTCGCGCCTACAAATGCCGATATAACGATCCGATCGAAGCAGAGAAAATTCTGCGTGAAGGCCTAAAGCAGTTTCCTGCAAATGAGAACTTGCTGACTTTATTGGTTTATACCCTTTGGGCACTTCCGGACCGAGATAGTGATTTGATTTCAGTTTGCAATACACTAATCGACTGCGCTACTAACGAAGGGGTTAAGTGCGATGTGCTACGATTCCTGGCAATGGTTTATCATAGGAGTGGAAAGCTGGAGTTAGTCAAGCCGGTATTAGAACAGATTCCGGAGTTTTACTTTACCAAAATGGAATGTGTTGCAAATTTGACTACCGGCACAGAAAGCTTGAATGCGGCTCGGCTTCAGATGAACATCAGCGGAAGGAGCCTGATCGAAATGCTGGGCATTATGGAGCTGCGGTATTCGGAGACGGGCGAAAGGGACAATGCTGCACGATGCAAGAAACTCTCTGACAGTGTCCTACATATCTTCCGCAGTGAAGGCGGTAAAACCCTTGAGATATCCGGTTATGAGTGGATTCCTGAATTGTAGTAGTTTTCTTAGAAATAGCAGTGCCAAATAACGAAGGTTTCGCGCCATAAAATGCTCGCCAGAATGGGATAGAATGTTACCCCAATCTGGCGAGCAAGTGTATTTAAGGTGATAGCCTAAAACGGAATTTATCAGTCCCTTTTTATGAACAAGGAAATACTGTTAATAGCCACCGAAGCTACGGTAAGAAACCACAACATATTGGCAGTGGTTGGGAGCACGTCCATCAAAGCGCTCCAATCTTCGGCTAAAACCCAATGGGCGGCGTCGGCGTAAAAGGAACATAGCGTGAACACGGTAAATGATAAACTGAGAAATCGAAACCATTTTGCTTCGCGATGGCGTAAAGTCCATATAACATTCAATATTGCTGTAATAATTGCTGAGATGCCAAACAACAGCCACATAAAATAACCGTCAACAAATGTCAATACGAACAACAAAGCGATTGAGAGCATGATAACACCCATCAATGCTGAAAGCAAAATCAATAAATGCTTCTTTTTGCTTTTCTGAATCTCATTATTTGCATATTCTATTATTTCATTTACGATTTTTTCGTTGTTTTCTTTACTCATTGTTGTTACCTCCAGTTAATAAATCATATAGACTTACACCCAGCACTTCTGAAAGGGGAATTAATATTGTGATATCCGGGAAAGATAGGCCCCTTTCCCATTTACTTATGGCCTTGTCGGTAATATGTAAATATTCTGCTAGTTCCCTTTGAGACATATTTCTTTCTTTTCTCTTTTTCGCAATAAAACAGCCTGTTTTTATAGCATCCATAAGTATCCTCCTTTCAACTATACTATATCATAAAACAACAAATGAGTAAACCGACCGGTGGTTTACTCATTTGTAAAATTCAAATTTATCTAACGGTTATAGTTTAGCAAATAACGATTTCAATTTCAATAAGTTCACTAAAAACTTAGAAAACGGATGCATCCACAAGGGGGAAATCCAAAGTTAGCGGTGGTCGAAAGATGAAGGTGGTAATATAACAATTTCAAAATTTGCACCCAATTTGCACCAAGCAGGATCTTGCAGGGCATAAAGAACACCCAGAAACCATTGCGGCTTCCGGGTTTTGGGATGTTCTGTATGGGAGATAGATTGTCTCTTGGGGAACTAAAATTATCCCTGAATCGTTATCTTAAGTTTTCGTAAGACAGTAGCGGCATGATTGAAATAGATGCACTATGATGGTATAATCATAGAAAATAGAAGGGAGAATTGGGCTATGAAGATATTACTTGTAGAAGATGATGTTGACTTGGGTGTTGCCTTAGAAGAGCTCCTGTGCCGGGAAGGATATGAGGTTTTGAAAGCTTCCGATGTTAGATCTGCTCAAGGGGCTATGAATCACGGTATTGACTTGGTTATGCTGGATGTGACTTTACCGGACGGTGACGGTGTTACCCTGTGTCGTGAGTGGCGTGGGGAAGGCGTTCAGACTCCTATTCTGTTCCTCACGGCAAAGGACGAAGAGTTGGATATTGTTCGTGGATTGGATGCAGGTGGGAATGACTATGTGACTAAGCCCTTCCGGATGCAGGAGCTACTGAGCCGAATCCGTGCATTGCTCCGCAGGAATCAGAAGGCTACAACGGTAACCCGGAGTGGGATTACTTTGGATAGAACCAAGCTACAGGCAATCCGAAACGGAGAGGCTCTACTGCTGACAGTAACAGAATACAAAATCCTTGCCAAGCTGATCGGTGAGAGAGCTATTGTTACAAGGACAGCACTACTGGATGCTTTGTGGGATGTAGACAGCCGCTTTGTGGATGACAACACACTGTCTGTCCATGTGAGCCGTCTGAGAGAAAAGGTTGGCGGAAACCATATTAAAACCATTCGAGGGGTGGGTTATCAATGGGAGGATTGATCATCGCCTGTACAATTCTTGCTGTGGCTTGCCTTGTTCTTGTGATCCAAAAATATTTGATGAATCGCCGCATTCGTAAATTAGCGAAACAGGTAGATGAGTACAATTCCGGCACCGGGGAAATGATGGATGTAGCATTGCAGGAGGATTGTCTTGCTCAGTTGCAGAATGGTATTGCAGATTTACAGCAAGCTTTGGCGAGGACCAGACAACTCAATATGGAAGAATGTAATCGAACCAGCCAATTGACTGCCGATATTTCTCACCAATTAAAAACGCCATTGACTACTCTGCGGCTCTATACAGAAATGGATAATGCGCCCCATGCAGAAGCCGGTCTGGAACAGATTCAGCGAATGGAGAACTTGATCCAGTCTCTGCTTCGCTTGGAACGGCTGTGTGCGGACGGCTATACCTTCCGGTTTGCCCCTGCTGATGCGGAAATGATCATACGGGAACAATGGCAGAGCTTACAGCCGATCTATCCACATAAAAAGATAACCATCGAGGGCGCTGCCCATATTCGCTGTGATGAGAATTGGCTGGGTGAAGCATTCCTGAATCTGCTGAAAAATGCCTGTGAGCATACTGCTGATGACGGTGAGATCCGGGTGCAGTTGGATCGGACGGAAGCGGCATTCTTCTGTATTATGGAGGACAACGGCGGAGGAGTCAATCCCGACGAACTGCCCAAGCTGTTCCAGCGGTTTTATCGGGCACAGCATCAGAACAAGAACGGTGCAGGTATTGGACTTGCTATCGTGAAAGAAATTATCCAGCGGCATCATGGAAACATTACTGCCGAGAATGGCAAGCACGGCCTAAAAATGACGATATCAATGCCCATGCTTGATCGCAATCTTACGAACTCGTAAGGTAAAAGTAAGATAAAAGAAAGATTCGCCTGTTATGATAGATGTATAAGGAGGTAATTACTATGGAAATTTTGAAAGCAACAAACCTCAGCAAGATCTATCAGACGGGCGAATCTGCTGTTTATGCCCTGAATGATGTTACCCTCTCTTTGGAAGAAGGCAGCTTTGTGGCCATTACCGGTCCCAGCGGCAGTGGCAAATCTACCTTGCTCCACCTGCTCAGTGGATTAGACAATCCCACAAAGGGAACTGTAACCTATCGAGGGAAAGACCTGTACAAGTACAACGACAATCAACTGTCTGTTCTCCGCAGACGCCGTTTCGGCTTCGTGTTCCAGAATTATAACCTGGTGAAGGAACTGACCGGCTATGAGAACATGCTTCTGCCTGTGATGCTGGATGGGAAGAAACCCGATGAAGCCTACCTAAACCGTATTATTGAAATCCTTGGTATTGGGGATCGTCTGTCCCACTTGCCGGGAGCAATGAGTGGCGGTCAGCAACAGAGATTTTCCATTGCAAGAGCATTGGCAAACAAGCCTGCGATCCTGTTTGCTGACGAGCCTACGGGAAACTTAGACGGTAAGGCAGGACGGGAAGTTCTGACCCTCCTTCGGACAGTGAGTCATGAATTAGGTATTACGCTGGTGCTTGTTACCCACGATATGAAGGTGGCCGAACAGGCAGACAGGATCATCCAACTTGCAGACGGCAAGATCCAATCTGACAGCGGGGTGAGCTTATGAAAAAGCTGACCTATTCCGCGATGGCGACCGCCCGACTCAGGGCGAATAAGATGAGCTATGCAAGTTTGCTTATCGGGATCTTCCTTTCTATCTTCCTAATCAGCACCTTTGTGCTGAGTGTTTACGCTGTGTATCAGTGCACACTGGACAAGCGTTATGAAAAGGTTGGAAATGTGGATATGGTGGTCATGGAGAATGACCAACTGAGGGAAGAAGATCTCCTTGCCTTGGAAGATTGTGACAGATTGGGCCATGCCTATGTGATGGGACAGGTTTCTGACAGTAGTATCCATTTGGGCTATTATGATGAAACAGGTGCGGAGCTGATTGACCTGAGTCCTGTAGAGGGAAGATTGCCGGAAAAGCCCGGTGAGATTGCACCGGAAGCTTCTGTTATGGAGATCCTTGATGTCAATTGGGCCATTGGTCAGACGGTAGAGCTGGAAATTATTCCCACGGACGGCATTGCCGAGATACGCACCTTTACCATCGTAGGTATTCTCCCGGAGCGATCGATTTATTTCAATAAAAGTGATCATACCGGAGTCTCTTATTTTCCCGCTATCCTTATCAGTAAGGATGAACCGGGATTCTCCTCGGGAAGAATGGTGTTTCATTACATGATGGGGCTTAAGTCGGGAACAAGCTTATCGGAAGCCATGTCTCATTTCTGGGAAAAGCATCTCCGTGGAGACCTTGCATACGCTATGTACGGTCTGAGTATCTCAGGGAGACAAGTGCAGTTCTATTCCCTGGAGGACATACAGTATACAGATCAGGATATGTTCAATCTGATCGCAATGATAGGGGTTCTTGCCTCCGCACTGATCCTCAGCTCCTGCGTAGGTATCTCCGGTGCTATGGAGGGTGTTCTCTCTAAACGCAGGGAGGAAATCGGTGTACTTCGGGCAATCGGAGCCACAAGACGGCAGATTCGTCGGATGTTTGGCCGTGAAAACCTAATTTTAGCACTTACGGCTTCGCCGCCGGCGATCGGTGCATCCTGTATGGTTACATGGATCCTTGCTATGCTGATGCCTGAGCGGCTTTCTTTTCGGTTCCGGCTATGGATGCTTCTCCCGATTGCCGTATTCAGTATGATAGCCATTTTGGTAGCCGGGTATCTGCCTCTGGTACGGGCCTCTAAGCTGATGCCCATGAGTGTAATTCGGGATACTGCAATGTTGCGTCGGAGTAAGAAAGTCCGAACCAAACAAGTTTTCAATCCTCAAAAGCTCATTTCCTCCCGACAGGTACGCCTATATCCCGGGCGTCGGATCGGTGCGACCCTTCTGGTTGCACTGATGCTCCTAACCTGCGGACTGACAGTGGATGTTATGATGAGTGTTGCAGATTTTAGTCTTGAGAATCATCCGGGCTTCTATCTAAGCAATCATGGCCCCATCTCCATTGATTATATTCCAACCTATGATTCTGCGCCCCTGTCAGTGCAGAGCATTCGTCAGATCAAGGCTCTTAACCATGTGCAATCTATCCGTGTTGGACGAAAACTACCTATTCTTTTGGATCTGCCCAATGTACCCCGATATGTTTATGCAGAGGACGAGATAAATCAATACGGCATGCTGGATGATAGGGCTTTTGAAGAAGCTATGTCCATGAATCTGCCCAATCTGTCCTATTATTCTGAGAAGCGGGATGCTGACCGTGCAGAATATTTGGATTTTTGCAAAGCCTATGGCTTCTCCGGGAATGCCTTTGTGACATCTATTGTCACCGTTGACTTAAATTTGGAGAACATGGTAACGCTGGGGGAATATCTTGACCAAGGGAGTATTGACATAGATGCCATAAATGAGGGAAGAGCGGTGCTCATGTATGCTCCCAATGTATGGATCAATACCTTTGACAACGGTGGCTATACCACTTATACCGGTTCCCCGGATGATCCTCCTGCAAAGGACCCTTTGTGGTCCTCGGAGCTGGTTGCATGGAATGATACCTTCTCTGCAGGACAGACTCTGTCTATGACCCAATTGTACCGTACCGAAGAAGGCGGAGCTGTGACTCGTCACGATGTTTCCCTTCCGATTTGCGGTGTGATTACGGGACTTCCGGACCGGATCGCCAATGTCTGGACCACCAATGCCATCATTACTACGGAGGAGGGACTGGAGAATATGAAGCTCCGTATGGACGGCCTGAGATCGATCGCTGTCTATGTGGATGAATTGACCCTTGAGGAAGAGGAAACGCTTATGAGACAGCTCACCAACATATCCGGACGGAGTGAGCATCATTCTGTGCAGAATCAGGTGGAAATGTTCCGTAAATCTCAGGAGAATAATCGGCAGACATTCCTGATGTTCGGTTCTGTGCTTACAGTATTCTTCACTGTATCTGTTGGTATGATCGTATCCTCTGCGACCCGTCAGCTCCATAGTCAGGGAAGGACGATCGGCATGCTCCGTGCGGTTGGTGCTGACACAAGAACAATTTTGGGTTGCTTCAGAGGTCAGATCCGTGCTACAGTCTGGGGTGGTTTTGTGCCGATAGCCGGTCTGTTCGGTATCATGGGTCTCATTCAACTGATAGATTCACCCTCCCGTGCTTTGCGGAATCTGTTGGAAACAGGGGTGATGCTGGCCTCTCTGGCCTTTCTGACGATCCTTTGCAGTTTCATATGCAGTTTGATCCTCAGACTCCGTATTCGTGAAATCGTCAGTAAAAGCATCATCGACAACATTAGGGAGCTGTGATTATGAAAAGATTGATTTGTGTTCTCTCGACTTTACTGCTGGTACTATTGTTGTGTATGACATCCTTTGCGGCTGAATTTGAGCTCGATCAGTATTCTACCATAGACGGCATGAACTGTTCGTGGTATCAGGGCTACGAGCCTATCATCAGCTACAACACCATGACTATTCATCTACCAATCCGGGCCGATGGTTATACCGGGGATATCACAGTGTCTATCGCTTTGGATGATCCCAATGTATTCCTGCTTACCGGTGAACCCAAGGCAGTAACGGTTTCCCAAAAAGATGGGATCTATCCCGTAAAGCTGACCCTGGCTCTGGAACGCTATCGTCGGAATGGGGATTATCCTGTGACGATTACGATCAAGGGAACCGAGGACACGGACAAGGAAATTGTGGAAACCATACCCTATGTGATCCGCATCCGGGATGGCTACGGCAGTCACGAAACGATGGAGCCTGTTATCACTGATGTGGCAGGAAACTTGGATGTGGGAACGACCGGCAGTTTAAGCCTGACGATCAGCAATCCCACCACTACGCAGTCTATCACAGATGGCGAAATAACTGTAACTGACAGTTCCGGTGAAATTCTCATGTCCGGTTCTAACCGTGTTCGGATCAATGAGATATTCCCCGGCAAGACCGAAAGGGTTACCATTCCTGTGATCGTCAGCGGAAATGCTTCTATCCGACAGCACACCTTGGAAGTCAAATTTCACTACAAGGTGCTTGGAGAAGCTGCTGAGTGGAAAGAAACATTTATGGTGCCTGTATCTCAGGTCATTCGTCTGGAACAAGGCGGTGTGCAACTTTCTACCGCTATCGCCGGAGAGTTGGGCAATATGACGCTGCCGCTGATGAACATGGGCAAGGGTGAATTGCAGAATGTATTGGTAAAGCTGGAAGTGGATGGTGTTCTGGATGCTCAGAGTGTGCTGGTTGGCACAATGACTGCCGGAGAAACGAAGCAGGCAAAGCTCACTTACACCCCCAAGTTGGATTCTGTGGGTACTCACTCCGGCACCGTGACCATCACCTGTGAGGATGCCTATGGCAATCCCTTTTCACAGATCTTGGACGTAGCCCTTACTGTGGAGGAACCTCTTCCGGAAGAAGAACTCCTGCAAGAGGAAGAAAAGAAAACTATGCCTAAGAGCACTGTGGTCCTGCTCATTCTCTGTAGCATTATCGTCATTGCTTTCATCGTTCAGGGGACGATTCTCACCAAAAAGATCCACAAGCTTGAGGAAGAACGATTATAATAGACTTGTCCCCAATAAATAATCCTAACAAACAGTATGACGGAGGGCCTCTTCACTGAGACTCTCCGTCATCTATTTGTATGCGTTATAACCTTGTATTTCCTGCTTGCCAAGTATGTTTCGCTGTATCGTTGTTCTTTTGATTTTAATATGCCTCATGATTATTTTAACGTCCTACACCAATTCCGTTTTGCAACGAATAAAGCCAAAACCGACGCAACCATCCAACCAACAAAAGTAGGTATGGTGTTGGTGCCGTAGAAAATGGGCGAGCTGTCTGCAAGGAAACTTGCCGGAGTCATAAATGATAATGCGTCAGCACCGAAGTAGTAAGCGGCTGCTGGCAACAGTATAAACACTCCACTAAACAAGAACGCCTTTTCAAAGCTCTGGCATTTCTCCCCTATAAAAACACAGAAATGAACCGGAATCAATAGTGCCATTAGCTTGAACAGATACAGCATTGCCAGTGCTGAATTGATTGTGCCAGCAAAGCCTTGGGTGAGGGATATGCTGTTAGATGGTGCGGATGCTATTACTTCGCCCATGTAATTAACACTGAGTCTCCATTCCTCGCACATTACACGGAGCCATACAATCAATGTGAGAGTTAATGCAACAGCATACTTCGTCCAAAACACTTTATTTCGCCCACTTGGAGTGGATCGAAGTATCTTGCGTAAATCTCCGTTCTGCTCACAAGTAAATAGTGGAGATAGGCATACAACCAAGAAAATATAAGATAGCAGCGCATTTTGCCGTTGGGTTATGTTGGATTCCAGACCATAGCAATTCATAAACATTGGCTCACAGACCAGCCATGCGCCATCCTCTAAATTCGCAATGGTTTCTTCCACTCGGTCAAGCGCAATCTCATAATCTGTGGTATCCATAGGTGTGTTTTCCAGTGTAGCACGAGCGGCAGCCAAATAATCATAGGTATCTTGTGTGACAGGGCCTTGGAGTTCTGTAATATATTGATAGTAAATACTATCCTCAGCCTTTAGATACGCCAGAGTCCCGCAATTCAGATTTTGAGTCATTAGAAAACCTAAGATCAAAAACAAACCACCGGCGCTAAGGAAAAGAAATTTATATGCTTCAAAGCTATATAGCCCAAAGCGCTTTCGCAGTCCGTCTCCCATTTGATTCCACCGGTCGATCCACTTGCCCATGATATCTCTGTTTCCAAAAGGATACCGACGGGTTAGTATTAGGATCGTCACAGCACTCAGCACTGCTGTCACACAGACCAGTAAGCCGAGTAACAACATTCTCCGTCCGATAGGGAAACCGAAGAAATTGATGTTGGTATACTGTACATACAATTCAGAAGTAAAAACATAGGAAAACACATTGATCTCACGAAGTGGGCTAAAAATGGACTGGGCAGGAATTAGTATGTACAACAGATATTCTAATACCAGTCCTACCGCAGTTGCAAGCCACCCCATCTGGGGTCGGGCCAGAAAGCTCAGCGCAAACCAAATCAAGACGCCTAACAGAAAACCACAGAATGTTTTCACAAAGAAAAACTGAATGAGGAATCCTGTAATGCTCATTTGCACGGTGTATTTTTGGAATTCCGCAAGGGATTGAATTGGGCGTGACCAATCCTGCCATCCGCCATCTACGCACAGTGACAATCCAAGTGGCAGATAATAAAGCAGCAAGGTCATTCCGGCACAGAAAGTCAAAAGAACCCGTAGCCGAGAAACCTGTAATTTTCCACGACCTGCTGAACAGGTGCGGACGATTGCCGTAAGTCCTTTCTTTCGTTCTTCCAAAAAAGACATAACCAACAGAAGAATCACAGCAAGATAAAACCAATCCGCTAAAGAAAATGATAGCCAATCCTGTATTGCCCGGTCATTACCAAGGCGTATGCCCTCTGCGGTGCAATTTGAAAAATCCTTCGCAGTTTTGATAATGTTGTGATAAGTGAAGGAATCCTGGTTTGCATTAAATATGCTGGAGGCCTGCATCTTGTGTGCTTGCTCTTGTACCCGCTCTAAGTATTCCTCGTAACTCTGTAAATGCTCTGCTTGTGTCAGCAGACGTTGTTCTTCATCGGTCAACGACCGGTTTTCTGAGAACGCATCAACGATTTGTGCCGGAGTACTTTGGGAATGTGCTTCCAGTAATTCACGGTATTCGTTTGCATCTATTGATAATGTGCTGAAATCTCCGTCGCATTTCTGATAGCAAAACAGAGCAAGACATAAAAAGGGTAAAAACAGAAAGACTGCCAGCCGCTTTCGGTCAGAAATAATTCGTTTCCACTCATTCATTGCAGTCCTCCCCCAAATAGTAGAGGTACACATCCTCCAAACTTGGTGAATGGAGTACCGGTGCCCAGTCAGCAGGCAAGGACTTAATCAATTCCTCGGAAGTGCCGGAACGAAGGAGCTTGCCTTGTCGCATAAGTAATATACTGTCCGCAATAGCTTCAATATCACTAACAATGTGAGTAGCCAGCAATACGATCCGATCTTGGGAAAGGCGGTATATGTGATCCCGAAGTCTTGCACGCTCTTTCGGGTCGAGTCCGGCGGTAGGTTCGTCCAAGATCAGCACCTTGGGATTGCCTAACAGTGCTTGAGCCAGCAACACCCTCTGTTTCATACCGCCGGAAAAACTTCCAATCTTTTTATGACGAACATCCGCAAGATTGGTCATTTCCAGTACCCGATCAATTTCTGCGGGTACTGCTTTTCGGTGGATTTCTTTCAGCCGTGCCATATAGACAAGAAAGCTATCGGCGGTCATTCTCTCGTACAGACCTTGTTGCTGAGTCATATAGCCTAACACTCTCCGATAATCAACACCCAGCTCTCGGATCTCGGCACCATCAAATAGAATAGTGCCGCCGTCTCTCTTAAGGTTATCGGTGATTAGATTCATCATGGTACTTTTGCCCGCACCATTTGCGCCCAGGATGCCATAGATTCCTTGCTGGAAAGAAAAGGAAAACTTGTCCAGAGCTACCTTATCGCCATATTTCTTGCTTAATTCTGTTAATCGCAGCTCCATAAGCCGTTCCCTCCTTTATTCTTGTCCACCCCAAAGAATCGTTGGTTTCATGCTATTTGCTATATCCAGCATAATCGTGTAATCTGCCATCCCTGTTTCTGCAAAGCTCATTAAATTTATAATGATTTTATCGGCATCTCCACCAATAACAGCAAAACTATATGTATTAGGGTCGCCATCTAATTCGATAATATCATCTGGGAACAATTTGCCTTCATAAACAGAAACACCATCCAAGGATACAATCCTAATGTATCTGATTCCGTCAACCTTATAGATGTTGATGGCGATCTCATCTATGATATCAGGGTCAGACAGATCTTGCCCATCCCAGGAAATGATTTCGGTACGGACACAATCTTCAATTTTCCATACATACGCATGATCTGCATCTGAACCCGGCAAATATACTTCGCCTTGTTCTGTTACCCAAATTGCTCCTAATGTAGCATTTACATTGACTTCTTCATACACGATTTCACTGCTACCTGTTTTTGTATTAATCTTTGTTACGGTTATGTCACAGGCTCCGTTGTCGGAAAAGGCAAGTATCGAAAGGTAGGCTGACTTACCCACAAAACGAACTGTTGCCTGAGCACCTTGTTCGAAAATGTTGTCATATAATACCGTAATATCTTCAGAGCTGTCCAGAGATGTGGACACGAGTGAAATTCGGTCACCAACTTGAGTGCCTATAACTGAATTTGAGTGACCCAACATATAGAGATTTCCACGATGGATCACATATCGTTGCGGCTGGTATGCCATGATAACATTTTCGTAACTGAGACTCTTGATCTTTTTTCTGTTCGTGCCAGACAAATCACTTTGCCAAAGATAATGATCTCTTCCATTGTCCGCTATCCAATACAGCTTCCCGTCATAAATCGAAAATGTTGCTCCTTTCTTCATGTACGCACCACATTCGGAAGAATCATGGGAGCACGCAGGATCGGCACACAACACCCCGGTGATGCCAGAAGCTTTATCGTAATACTGGAGATAACGTCCTAAACTATTGCTTCCGCAAAAGAAATCATCCGTTTCTTGAAAACTCAACAGGTCAGCTAATAAATATTTATTTTGTGCGTCATATCCCGGAAGTGCCATATCTGTATCAAACAAATCTGTTTCAGAAGGGGGTGTTTGATCGGTTATATCTGCACAGCCCGAAAGAAGGAAAATGATAATTAAGAGCAATATGGAAATACATTGTATTTTCTTCATAATGAAACCTCATTTCTATCATTCGGCGGGCATGTTCTGCCGTTCCCGTTCTTCGAGGTATGCTTTTTGCAGAGCTTCAATCCTTTCGCTGAGTTCCGCTTTTTCCTGCTTTAGGTGTTCCATGTCCACTTCCGGTTGACTATCCTTTGCCGGCTCAGAATAGGTGGGATCTATTGCAGATGTAGTTGGAGGGATGGTTTCAACGGTTCCGATCTCCGGGAGATCCTCCGTCTCAACTGCTTTGACAGGGTCCGTTAAAAAGCAAATCGTCAGAAGCATACATGAGATGATCATAAGTGCTACGCTCAGCCATGAAGGCTTGCGGTAATCCATAATAGCTTTTAGCCGTTCTTTTACGCCGGTCTCACCAAAGGATAATGGATGCATGGCAAGGGCCCGGCGTTTTGTACTGTATGTCACAAGAGCTTGCGCATAGTTTGCACGACCACAGCTGTCTAACTTACGAATCACCGCCTCATCACAAGCCATTTCAATATCCCGACATAAAAGTGCATATGCTACCCAAACAAGGGGATTAAACCAATGCAGGGTCAGTAATGCAAAGCCTAAAAGCTTCCACCAATGATCCCTACGACGAATATGTGCTTGCTCGTGAGCAATGATATAGTCTACACAAGGTTGTTCCACTTTGAAGGGGAGGTATATTTTTGGATTCACGATTCCCACTACAATAGGTGCAGCAACGAATTCGCTTTGAAAGATGTTATACCGAAGCAAAACAGCAGTATTGACCTTTTGTAATAAGAGCCAATAGCGGATAGCGAAATAGACCAGCAGGATCATCACACCTGCAAGCCACAGGATGCTGAAAACCGTTGTAAGCCTTATGTCATTATTCGCTGAGATAGTTTGGCCTTCAAATATCGGATGATCGATATGATGCATTGTGGTTGAAGCTCCGGTTATCCATCTGCCGGGAATCAAACTATATCTGCTCTCCATAGAAAACGGCAGCAGCAAGCGTAGTGCAACAAGCCCCCATAGCTGCACATTTCCCCATTTGGGCATTTTCCGCAACAGAAGCCGCAGTCCCAGTACCGCCAGGATCAGCCAACTTGCAGAAAAACTCATACTTATGATTTTCAGGAATACTTCCGTCATTACGAACCTCCTTTGCGTATACGATCAATGATCCTTTGCATCTCATCCAGATCCGCTTCCGTGAAATTCTGCCGTCTGGCAAATGCGGCAATAAAGGTAGGAACAGAACCCTCAAATTTCTTTTCCACCAGTTCATCAATTTCGGATGTCTGGGCCTGGTCTTTGGATACCAATGCCGTAACCATACCATCCTCATTTTTTAGGATACCTCGCTCACCCAAACGCTTGATGACCGTGTAGGTGGTGGTTCTCTTCCATCCAAGCTGCTCCAAACACAGCTTAGCAAGGTTCGCTGCGCTCACCGGCTCATTCTCCCATAGAATCAGGCAGAAGCGGTATTCGCTTTCAAAAATCTTAGGTGTTTCCATAATATAACCTCCTTGTCTAATGCAATAGACATCCTGCTTAAAGTCTACCACATTAGACATCGTAAGTCAAGTAGTTTTCTGAGATAATTTTCTCTTTGATAGACATTCTGCAACATATACGATTTCACAGTTTCAACCTCCGGTTGAAGCACTCTCGAAAAACAAGTTATTGTTTTATGTAGTTTTCTTTGTTATCCTATACACACAGTCGGTTGAATCATTCATGGAGGTAACAAATATGGCAATGAAGATTGGAGAAAAGATCAAAGAGCTTAGAAAGGCAAAGAACATTTCACAGGAGGTGCTTGCAGGCACATTAGGAGTAACGTTTCAAGCCGTTAGCAAGTGGGAGACAGGAATGACGACTCCCGATGTGAGTTTGATTCCACCTCTTGCAAGTTTCTTCGGTGTTTCGATTGATGAACTGTTTGACTATCATGTATGGGAAAATGAAAAAGCAGTGGATGAAATCTGTTGTCGCGCCTACAAATGCCGGTATAAAGATCCGATCGAAGCAGAGAAAATTCTACGCGAAGGCCTAAAGCAGTTTCCTGCAAATGAGAACTTACTGACTTTATTGGTTTATACCCTTTGGGCACTTCCGGACCGAGATGATGATTTGATTTCAGTTTGCAATACACTAATCGACTGCGCTACTAACGAAGGGGTTAAGTGCGATGTGCTACGATTCCTGGCAATGGTTTATCATAGGAGTGGAAAGCCGGAGTTAGTCAAGCCGGTATTAGAACAGATCCCGGAGTTTTACTTTACCAAAATGGAATGTGTTGCTAATTTAACTACCGGCGCAGAAAGCTTGAATGCGGCACGGCTTCAGATGAACATCAGTGGAAGGAGCCTAATTGAAATGCTGGGCATTATGGAAGTGCGATATGCGGAAATGGGCGATGCAGACAATGCTGCACTTTGCAAGAAGCTCTCTGACAGTGTTCTTAATATCTTCCGCTACGAAGGCGGTAAAACCTTTGAGATATCCGGTTATGAGTGGATTTAAGAGGAGGCGCTTCTTTCAAAATAGCTCCACAAGCTTGAGGAAGAACGATTATAGTATTTGTTCTCGAGCCATAAGCCCAAAGCATTAGGACGGAGAACCTCTAACCGGAGGCTCTCCGTCCTGTTTTTAACTTCCGTATTAAGAATCCGTATGTTCAGAATATACCGCCGCCAAATTTTTTCTGTACATGGAAGAGTCGGGCGATCCCGATTGTTACACCCACGCAGGTTATGGTCAGTGTTGTGAATATCACGGATTTTTCTTCAGTGAATAAAGCAATTACACCGCTGACAGCGATACTTACACCAATGATAAGCAGTGCTTGTCCCATTTTTACGCAATATGCGGTCTTGTCTTTCACTCGTTCCTCACGATAGCAGTTAATAAGGGAGGCGTTTCCCTTCATAATGAGTATTGCGAATATGACAAGCATCACTGCGATTCCCGGCATCATAACAGAATACACGATCATAGGCTACGCTCCATTCTGACATTTTCTATAGCTTGATATGGCTTGGAAAAGCTTCTTTTCTCATAATGCCCCACATTTTGTCAATATAGGACAGTGTGTAGAAATTTTCGTAATAGTGATAGTAGAAGGCACCCTTTAAAGTCATTTCATATGTGCCATCCTGCTCAGTCACAAAGCCCAGTTTTTCGGCAAGCCATAGTTCGAATCCATAGGCTTTTTTCAGGGGAACACCAAAGAAGGCTTCAAAATCCTTTGCCCGTACTCTTGTGCTATAGGCTGTCCAGAACAGCCAGTAGACCATTCTTTGACCTTTGGTAAAACGAACCGTTAAGGAGGTAGGAAGCTGTCCGAAGGCAATTCTCTTGCAATAAGCGTTAACATCGAAGGTGTTGATTTTGAATTGATCTTTGAACAAGCTGGTAGCAGAGCAACCGAAACCGAGGAAATTATCTCTGGTCATTGAGGAGTAATTGGCTTCAGGATTAGAGGAGAATGTCCAAATGGAACTGCGACAATACCCCTTGCTTAAACAATACTGTGTAATGGCATCCAGAAGGGCCCTCTTTTGTTTTTTGGGCATTGCCGGGACAGGGCTTTTTGTAAAAGTAAAATCAATAAAGGGGTAGATTGCTACATGGTTTGCACCTATGGAAAATGCTGTATCAATATCCGATTTCAGATCCTCATAGGTTTGTCCGGGAAGAGCAAAAATGAAGTCCATGGAAACCGTTTCAAAGGGAACGGCTTCTAATGCGGATCGGATCGCAATGGGATCAACCATCTTTCGTCCGAGAATTTGCTGATATTTTTGGGAAAACGATTGGATACCGATACTGATTTTTGTCACACCTGCATCCTTCAGAACTTGTAAGGTTTCTACATTCACATTGTCCGGGTGCAGCTCCAAGCCGATCCCTTCTGTAATAATGAAATACTCACCTATGGTGTCAATGATCTCTTTTAAGTATTCTGACACAAGGGCTGGGGTTCCGCCTCCGAAATACAAGCTGGATACAGTTTTCTTCCCCGTGTTTTGGCTTCCTACAAGCCGGATCTCCTGAAGCAAAGCGTCGATATACTTATGACACAGGGATTCAGAATATGGAACCTTGCAATAAGGACAGAAATTGCAGATGCTCTTGCAGAAAGGAATATGGACATATAATCCCAGATTTTTACATTCCTCATAGGGCAATATGGAATCATATTCATTCTTGAATGTGAAAGGCTTTACGGTTCTGGTAAGCCACATTCTTGTTAATGTTGTCATCAAGCTCATAGCATTCTCAAATATACTTTAGGTATGTACGGAGCATATCAAAGATAATCTTCACATTGCCTCCAAACAAAAGGGTGTACTCCGCAACGAAAAAGTATCCGC
>JAZRGR010000075.1:0-14296 GCA_045644345.1 Faecousia sp.
GAAAACTTCCGATTTATCGAGCAGTTCGATTTCCGAATTTGTTCGTAGGGGCGACCTGTGGTCGCCCGCAAAATGTTTCGATTTTGTCGGAAATCTCGTGATAATCCCGTCATTTCGTCATTGTCGTTTAACGACAATGACCGGGCGACCACAGGTCGCGCCTACGGTGTTATACGATAAACAGCTCCATAAATCGGAATTTAAACAGAACTTTCCCT
This sequence comes from Faecousia sp., assembly GCA_045644345.1. GTDB lineage: Bacteria > Bacillota > Clostridia > Oscillospirales > Oscillospiraceae > JAZOXB01. The sequence continues at coordinate 219 of JAZRGR010000075.1, forward strand.
GTGGGAGACCACGGGTAAAGATATATATTTTTGGAGGAAACAATACATGAAGAAACTCGCGACCCTTATGAGCCTTGTGCTGGTCCTGTGCCTGCTGGCAGGCTGCGTTGGCACTCCCGTAGTGTACAACTGCACCGAGGATCACAGCACCACCGCCCCTGTAGAGTCCCTGCCTACGGAAAATACCGATGTACCCACTGTTGTGGGTGCAGTCAAGACCGGTCTTGCCATTACCGCAAGCCTTGCCAAGAGTGAGAATGCCGTAAAGGCAGACTACGATGTGACCATGGTTGCTGTTCTCGTTGACGATAACGGCGTGATCCAAGATTGCATCATTGACGGCATTGCCAAGAGCCTTGCCTTCGATGCTACCGGTACCATCACCGACGACATCACTGCTCCTGTCCAGACCAAGAACGAGCTGGGCGAGAACTACGGCATGGTTGCCTGGGGTGGAGCCAAGTACGAATGGAATGTACAGGCGGATGCCCTGGCACAGTATGCCGTAGGCAAGACCGTAGAGGAGCTGAAGAACGGCGCAATCAACGAGCAGGGCAAGGCACCCGAAGGCTCAGACTTAGCCTCTACCGCTACTATCTACTTAGGTGGCTATGTTGCCGCTATCGAGAAGGCCGTTGCCAATGCCAAGCATCTGGGTGCACAGGCAGGAGACGAGCTGAAGCTGGCTTCCATCAACTCCCTGAAGAGCAGTGTCAGTGCCACCGCTGAGACCGCCGGTACCGCACAGCTGGACTGCGATGTGACCGCCCTCACTGAGAAGGACGGGGTCATCACCTCCTGCTACATCGACAGCCTCCAGGCTAAGGTCAGCTTTGACACCACCGGCACCATTACCACGGACCTGACCGCTCCCGTGGAGACCAAGAATGAGCTGGGCGACCGCTACGGCATGGTCGCTTGGGCAGGTGCTACCGCAGAGTGGGATGCACAGGCCGCTTCCTTCGCAGCCTACGTTACCGGCAAGACTGCAGAGCAGGTACAGGGCATTGCTGTCAACGAGAAGACTGCTCCCACGGATGCTGACCTTGCTACCTCTGTGACCATCGCCATCGGTGGCTTCCAGGCTCTGATCTTGAAGGCTCTGGCAGCATGAAGAAGCTCCTTTGCCTCCTCTTGACCTCGGCTGTGCTCCTAAGCGGATGCACCGTCCTCCCTAAAGAGGAGGAGAAGCAATACAACGCAACCTTCCTAAACCTCTTTGACACCTTGACCACTGTTGTGGGCAGAGGTGCCACCGAGGAGGATTTCCGTGCCAAGGCACAGCAGATCCACGACAAGCTCTTGGTGTACCACGAGCTATTCGACATTTACAACGAATACCCGGACAAGGTGAATCTGTGTTCCCTCAACAAGAGGGCGGCGCAGGCTCCCGTGGCTGTAGATCCCCGGATCATAGAGCTCCTGCTGGATTGTAAGGAGCTGTATACTGCCACCAATGGCAGAGTCAATGTGGCAATGGGAACTGTCCTGTCCCTGTGGCACGAAAGTCGCAGTGCAGGACGGGATGATCCCACAACAGCCACCCTCCCGGATCGGGAAGCTCTGGAGGAGGCGGCTCTTCACTGTGACATCAATGCTCTCATCTTAGATGAGGAGGCAGGAACGGTGTTCTTCTCCGACCCCCTCCTCCAACTGGATGTGGGTGCCATTGCCAAGGGCTGGTCCGTCCGGCGTGTGGCAGAGGACACAGCATCCGGCTATCTCATTAGTGTAGGGGGCAATGTCTGTGCCACAGGTCCCAAGGATCAAGAGGGGACACCCTGGGTCATCGGGATCCAGAACCCGGACGGGGGAGAGAGCTACCTCCACACCATCTATGTAGAGCAGGGCAGTGTAGTCACCAGTGGGGACTACCAGCGTGCCTACGCAGTGGACGGGAAGCTGTACCACCATATTATCGACCCGGATACCCTGTACCCCTCGGAATATTGGAGATCCGTGTCCATTGTTTGCGCAGACTCCGGCATTGCAGATGCCCTGTCTACAGCATTGTTCCTACTGCCCTTAGAGGAAGGGCAGAAGCTCTTAGACAAATTCCAAGCCGAAGCCCTGTGGGTCGATGCCCAAGGGCAGAAGTATTACAGCCCCGGCTTCCGGGAGCTGATACGAACATAGAGCAGCCGACCATCGGATCACAAGAGGCGAGGGCGAGAGATTTTTCCACAAATTGAAGTTTGGGGAAAAGATCCGGCCTCAACCGCAGTTGAGCTGATGGGCGGTTGCGGAAAGTAAAATGAGGTGAAACCATGAAGCATTTGTTTTTTGGCGGCATACACCCCAAGTATAATAAGGAAATGTCCACGAAGATCACGGAGTTCCGCACCATTACCCCCAAGCAGGTCATTATTCCCCTGCAGCAGCATATCGGTGCACCCTGTCAGCCCCTGGTCAAGGTAGGAGACACTGTTCTCCGTGGACAGAAGATCGGTGACGGCGAGGGCCTGTGCGTACCCGTACACGCTTCCGTCTCCGGTAAGGTGGTTGCCATTGAGAGCCGCCCCCATCCCTCTCTGGGACAGGCTATGGCGGTTGTGATCGAGAACGATTTCCGCGATAAAGAGCAATTAGGCAAGATCCCCACTACCCGTGAGGAGATCCTCCATACCATTCGTGAGGCAGGTATCGTAGGTATGGGAGGTGCCGCCTTCCCCGGCAATGTTAAGGCCCTGTCCGCTATGGGCAAGGTAGATACTCTGATTGCCAATGCCTGCGAGTGCGAGCCCTATATTACCGCAGATGATTCCCTCCTGCGGACAGAGCCCGACCATGTTTTGGAGGGCATGATGATCCTAAAGGAGATCCTGGAGCCCTCCCGTATTGTCCTGGCCGTGGAGGACAACAAGGCAGTTGCCATTGAGAAGCTCCACAGCTTGTCTAAGCAATTCCCGGAGATCGAGATCGCTGTTCTGCCTACCCGTTACCCCCAGGGTGCGGAGAAGCAGCTGATCCAGGCCCTCACCGGTCGTGAGGTACAGCCGGGACAGCTCCCTGTAAGCGTCGGCTGTGCGGTCTTTAACGTGTCTACCTTTGCCGCCATCTACCGTGCGGTCCGTTTGGGCTATAGTCTGAACCAACGTATTGTGACCATTTCCGGCGAGGCGATATCCGAGCCCCAGAACTTTATCGTCCGGATCGGCACGCCCTTCCGTGACCTGGTTGAGGCCGCAGGGGGTCTCCATGATCGGACAGAGCGTGTCATTAGTGGCGGACCCATGATGGGTATTGCACAGAGCGATCTGAGCGTCCCCGTGGTCAAGGCTACCAACTCCATTCTCTGCCTCCTGAAGGACGAGAACGGTGCCGCAGAGAACCCTGTGTGTCTCCGTTGCGGCAAGTGCGTTGGAGTCTGCCCCATGCGACTCCAGCCTCTGTATCTGTACCGATTCACCAACGCACAGCGTGTGGAAGAGCTGAACCGCCTGAATGTACTGGACTGCATCGAGTGCGGCTGCTGTTCCTTCACCTGCCCCGGTAAGCTGCCTCTGACGGAGACCTTCCGTAAGGCAAAGAAACTTGTAAGGGAGGCTAACAAGAAATGAAATTAACTGTCGCTTCCTCTCCCCACATCCGTGGGAACTTCCGCACCAGCCGTCTCATGCTGGATGTGGTCATTGCCCTCCTGCCTGCATTGGCAGTAGGCGTTTGGGTCCTTGGGATCCGTGCTCTGTTGGTCACTCTGGTGGCTATGGTTGCCGCTGTAGCAACGGAATATGTCTATAGCCTGGTAACTCGCTCCCGTAATACGGTCATCGATTGCTCCTGCTTGGTGACGGGTATGCTACTGGCTATGACCCTTCCTTCCACGGTTCCCTACTGGCTGGCGGCTGCAGGCAGTGCCTTTGCCATCCTGGCTGTCAAGCTCCTGTGCGGCGGTCTGGGTCAGAATGTATTTAACCCCGCACTGCTGGCAAGAGCCTTTATGCTCCTCCTTTGCCCCGTAGCCATGGTTCGCTACCATGCTATCGGAGTGGATGGCGTTACCGCCGCCACCCCTCTGCACCACATGGTCATGCCTGCCCTCCCGGAGGAGAGCATCTTGGATATGTTCCTGGGCAACTGCCCCGGCTCCATCGGTGAGATCTCTGCTTTAGCTCTGATCTTAGGTGGTATCTACTTAGTAGCTCGCAAGGTCATTTCTCCCCGGATCCCCCTGGCATATTTGGGCACTGTTGCCCTGGTGACTCTGGTATTCCACAAGACCGATGCCCCTGTACAGTGGATGCTCTACAGCCTATTGTCCGGCGGTGTTATGCTGGGTGCCATCTACATGGCTACGGACTATGCCACCTCCCCTGCAACAGCTTGGGGTCAGATCCTCTACGGTATCGGCTGTGGCGGTCTTACCGTTCTGTTCCGCTACTTCGGCCTGTTCCCCGAGGGTGTCACCTATGCCATCCTGCTGATGAATGCCCTTGTTTGGATCTTAGACCGTTATACCGCTCCCCGTCGCTTCGGTGTGAAAAAAGGAGGTGCCTCCAAGTGAAGAAGATCCTCATTCCATTTGTTATAATCCTGTTTTGTGCAGCGGCTCTCTTTGGCATGTATTACAGCTTGGAGTTCGTCCGTGAGGAGACCGCTGAGGAAGTTCTCCTCTGGCACATGCAGACCATTCTCCCCGGCAGCACCGACTTCGCAGAAGAGGAATATACCGGTGAGGATGCCAATATTTCCCGTGTCTTTAAGGCCGAAAACGGCTATGTCATCGAGACCCGTACCTACGGCTATGCAGGTAATATCACCATGCTGGTAGGTGTCAGCAATGGCGGTAAGGTCACAGGTTTGGTAGTCACCGACCTGTCCGAGACCTGCGGACTGGGCAAGGAGGCACTGAATGATCACGCATTCCTGGCACAGTTCCTGAACACAAGCGGCAATGTGGCAATCGGAACAACCGGTGCAGATGCCTTCAGCGGTGCAACGGATACTGCAAGCAATACAGAGGACAGCACCTATGTAGATGCTATTTCCGGTGCTACCGTTACCTCTAAGGCAATCGCCCGAAGCGTCAATTCTGCTGTGGGCTTCGTCACCGGGGCTGACGCTGATTCCGGTGCAACTTCTTGGGGAGGTTAAAGCTATGAAAGAAAGAAACTATTTGCTTCCCGTACTCCTTGCAGTGGTGCTGACCGTAGCTATGGTGGCTGTGATCCTCGTAGAGGCCCTTGCCCCTGCGGTTGTGATCCCTGTCATGAATATTCCCAATATGGCAGGTCTGTGCCTGGTGGTCCTTGTGCTGGAGCATTACCTGGCTCCCAATGGCCGTCGTTGCTACCTCTGCGTAGCTCTCTTTTCTCTCCTGAGCTTTGCACTTCTGCCCTGTGCCGCGGGCTATATAGCCCTGGCACAGGTATGGAAGATTGCTCTCGTGGGCGGTGTGCTGTTCACCCTGCTGACGTGGCTCTATGATTCTATCATGGATCGGATCACCACCGGGCCCAAGGCTGTACTTGCTCCCGTCATCAGTGCTTTCGGCATATATCTGGCATTCCAAGCCTTTGCCGGCATCATCCTGTAATACTATAAACAGACCCCGGCAGGTAAGCCAAGGCTTACCTGCCGGGGGATTGCTTATGCGTCTGTTATGTTCGGCGGAGGAAGATCTCTCCACAGTGGCGGCAGGTGAGCTTGCTCTGTCCTCTGCCTACGGGAGCGGAGAGGGAGTGGCGGCAGGCGGGACAACGGAAATAACGGGTCTGACGTCCGTATCGGAGCCGTCTGCCGATCCGCTCACGATGCTCTGACCAGAAGGCTGAAAACCGTTTCCTCATGCTGTCTCTCCGTTACTCGCAGATTTGGCTTCACGGAGGATCCGTGTGAAATATGCAAAGTACTTGAAAAAGGACAGGAGAATCAACCCGGAAATCAGGAGCACATCTGCTACCAGGAACCAGGAAGGAGCCGTCCGCCACAGCATAAGGATGAACATGGACAGATAGATCACCACGGTGCAGAGCTTGCCGTACCAACCGGCACTGAAGACCTTGCCCGTCCGCTTAAGGGTCAGATAGGTAAGAATTCCGATAGAGATCTCCTTAAACGCCATAACACCCACTACCCACCACAAATGCATAGGCAGGATGCACAGCAGAAGAGCAGCCTGGGTCAGCTTGTCGGCAAAGGGATCCAGCGCCTTGCCGAAATCGGAGACCAGGTGGAAGGTTCGGGCAATCCAGCCGTCTACCACATCCGTGACTCCGGAAAGGATCAGCAGACCCACTGCCCAACCGTAATACGCTCCCTCGTAGCAGTATACGATGGCGGGGATCAGAGCCAGACGGAAGAAACTGAGAATGTTGGGCAGGGTGAAGATCCGATCTGTATCGGAGCTCTGTGCCACTTGTAATTGCTTGCGTTCATTATCGGTCATTAAAAACCCTCCTTTGAGTAAATGATTCCCTTTTTCACACCTATCATAACACAGGAATATCAACTCAACATCAACAAAAGATGAAATTTTCTTAATTTTTATTCCCAAATGAAAAAGAATATGATATAATATACTGTGTACTGAACAATGCAAATGTCCTTGAAAGCCAAGGCTTTCAGGACTGGTATGCATTGTTCAAGTGCAAGGATTTTTGCGGTTTTGCCGCAAAAACCTTGCACCTTTCCACCGAGTATCTTTATACTCGGTGGAAAAAACACAGTGTATAAAGTCTGCAAACCTATAAAAACGGCGGATAAAGCCGTTTTTATAGGTCCCCACAGCATAGCTGTGGGGAATAAGTCGCAAGGGCGACTTATTCAGCAGACATTAATATAAAAATCAATATAGAAAGGGGGAGCTGCCGTGTTCCGCATCTTGGTTGCAGAGGACGATGCCGCATTGCAACAGCTTTTCTGCAGAGTGCTGACCCATAACGGCTTCAGTGCTGTTGGCGTGTCTGACGGGCAGGAGGCACTGGAGCTTATGGAACGGGAGTTTGTGGATCTGATCGTGTCGGATATTATGATGCCGCGTATGGACGGATATACTCTGGTGCAGACTCTCCGACAGGGGGGCAGTACGATCCCGGTTCTTATGATCACAGCACGGGACGGTTTCCGTGATATGGAATTCGGCTTCCGTTCCGGGGCAGATGACTATATGGTCAAGCCTGTCAATGTCAATGAGCTGGTACTTCGGATCAATGCGCTCCTCCGCAGAGCGAGGATGGTGTCAGAACGGCAACTGTCATTCGGCACAACCATCTTGGACTACGACTCCTTGACCGTAAGAGAGGGAGAGGCGGAGACGGTCCTCCCACAGAAGGAATTCCAGCTCCTGTACAAGCTTCTCAGCTCCAGTGGGCAGATCTTTACCCGACAGCAGCTCATGGATGAGATCTGGGGGATAGATAGTGACACGGAGCCCCGAACTGTGGATGTCCACATCAATCGTCTGCGTGACAGATTCCGGTGCAGCAGAGAGTTCGAGATCATCACAGTACGGGGGATCGGCTATAAGGCGGTGAAGTTCCATGGAATATAATCACTATTCCCTAAGGATGAAGCTGTACTACTGGCTGATCGTGTTCGTTGTGGTACTGCTATCCTTTGTAGGCATATTCTCTCTGGCCTCCTATTTGGAGGAACGGGAGATCCTTAAGGATCTCAGCGTCTTGACCCTGGTGAGCCTAACCACGGTGTCTACGGTGATCTGCGGCTTTGTCAGCTATTTTGTGGGCAGACGGATCTTAGCACCTATGGTCAAGTTGAGTGCCGCATCTAAGGAAGTTGCCAAGGGGAATTACTCCATATATGTAGAGGACTCCAGTAAGATGGAGGAGGTCCAGACCACCTTCCGCAATTTCAACGCCATGATCAAACAGCTTGACAGTATCGCTACTCTCAGCAATGACTTTGCAGCCAATGTATCCCATGAGTTCAAGACCCCTCTCGGGGCAGTAGAGGGCTATGCCATGCTCCTGCAGGATCCTACTCTAACTGAGACGGAACGGCAGGAGTATCTGGACCAGATTCTTGCCAATGTCCACCGATTGACAGAGCTGGTGGGCAATATTCTGCTGTTATCCAAGATTGAGAATAAGGGGCTTGCAGATGCATACAGCCCGTTCCGTTTAGATGAGCAGATCCGCCAGGCTGTTGTGTTGCTCCAGAACCGATGGACCGAGAAGGATCTGATCTTTGATGCAGAGATGGATGAGATTACCATATGCTCCAGTCGGGAGCTTCTGACCCATGTTTGGAGCAACTTGATTGGTAATGCGATCAAATTCAGTCCCCGTGGAGGTCGTATAGAGTTGCGACTCCGGGAACAGAAGGAATGTGTGATCTTTACCGTGAAGGACGAGGGCTGTGGCATGAGCGACGAGGTTCAGCAGCGGATCTTTGAGAAATTTTACCAGGGTGATCCGTCTCACAAGGCCATGGGTCATGGCTTGGGACTGCCTATGGTCAAGCGGATCGTAGAGCTTACCGAGGGAATCATAGAGGTAGATAGCCGGGAGGGGCAGGGGGCTCTGTTCCGTGTGATCCTACCCAAATAATATAAGAAATATTGGAATATGGAGGTTAATCAGAATGATCGTATCAAAAGCAAAGCCCTTTGAGGCTGTTCTTGCTATGCTGCAGGGCGTGAGCAAGGTAGGGCTGGTAGGCTGCAAGAGCTGTGCCTCAGCCTGTGCCGTAGGCGGAGAAAAGGAATGTGAAGCAATGAAAGAAGCTCTGGAGGCAGCCGGCTTCGAGGTAGTAGGCATTGTTATGCCCGATGAGAGCTGTCATAAGATGCTCCTGCGTCGGGAGCTTAAGCCTCTGACTGCCGCCGGAGCAGAGGCACTGGTGTCCCTTGCCTGTGGTTCCGGCTGTCAGACCGTTGCGGACAATGTAAAGATCCCTGTATATCCTGCCAATGATACCATTTTCGTGGGACAGACGGAGAGAGTTGGCATCTTCCATGAGATGTGCCGTACCTGCGGAGATTGCGTCCTGGGTGAAACCGGAGGCATCTGCCCCATGACCAAGTGTGCCAAATCCCTGGTCAACGGTCCCTGTGGCGGACAGAAGAACGGCAAGTGTGAGGTGGATCCGGAGAATGATTGCGCATGGATCCTGATCTACAAGCGGTTGGAGTCCCTGGGTCAGCTTGACAAGATGGAGAAGACCTTGGATGATCACAGCAGCCGTACATATCCTATGAGTGTCAATGTAAGGGAGGCAAAGAAATGAGCAAGCTACAACAGAAATTCTTACAGGGAGGCTTCCCTATTACAGCGGAAATGGCTCCCCCCAAGGGCTATGATTTTAACGAGGCTCTGGAAACGGCAGCCCTTCTGAAGGACCGCGTAGACGGTGTTAACGTCACGGATATGCAGTCTGCCTGCCTCAAGGCAAGCTCCTTGGGACTGTGTATCGCTCTGAAGCAGTCCGGGGTAGAGCCTATTCTCCAGATGACCGGCAGAGACCGCTCCCGTATGGCGATCCAGGCAGAGTTCCTGTCTGCGGCAGCCTTCGGTATTGATACCATGCTGGCTCTCACCGGGGATCACCCTGTGGTAGGCGATTGCAAGAGCTCCAAGCCCGTTTTTGATCTGGATTCCGTAGGGATTCTGAAAATGCTGACCAATATGGAAGAGACTAGCAAGGACTGCGGAGGGAACGACTTGACCTCCACCCCCAAGTTCTTTAAGGGTGCGGCTGTTACTCCCGTGTATGAGCCCCTGTTCCTCCAGATCAACAAGCTAAAGAAGAAAATCGATGCCGGTGCGGAATTCGTACAGACCCAGGGTCTGTTTACGGTAGAGGCACTGGAGATCTTTATGAACGAGGTAGAGCGGAACAACCTCAAGGTCAAGGTCATGGCAGGCATCATCCCCCTAAAAGCAGCGGGTATGGCTCGCTACATGAACGAGAACATCCCCGGCATCTCCGTTCCGGATGCCATGATCGAGAGGCTCCAAGCCGCCGCAGAGGAAGGTAAGGCACGGGGCGTGAAGGGTCTGCCTATGGAGGCCGGTATGGATATGGCTGCCGATCTCATCCGTGAGATCAAGGCACGTAACCTGTGCCACGGTGTCCATATTATGGCTATCGGTGCAGAGCGGAATGTACCCAAGATTCTGGATCGTGCAGAACTGTAACACAAAGGAGTTATGTAAACCATGCGAGCTATTATTACTCAGCTTTCCCAAGAGCTGAACAAGGACCCCAAGCATATCGAAAATGTCATCACCCTCTTAGACGAGGGTAACACCATCCCCTTTATTGCCCGTTATCGCAAGGAGCTCCACGGAGCCATGGACGATACTGCCCTTCGTGATCTGGCAGACCGTCTGCAGTACCTGCGGAACATGGCACAGAGACGGGAGGAAATCCGTAGATCCATTGATTCGCAAGAGAAGTTAACGGAAGAGTTGTCCCTTGCTCTGGACAATGCCAAGACCTTGTCCGAGTTGGAGGATATCTACCGTCCCTATAAGCCCAAGCGTCGTACCCGTGCCACCATCGCCAAGGAGAAGGGGCTGGAGCCTCTGGCACAGCTTATCTTTACCCAGGGGAGAGATATCCCTGCTCCCGAGGAGCTGGCACAGGATTATGTAAACTTCGATCTTGGGGTCAATACAGTAGAGGAGGCACTTGCGGGAGCTTCCGACATCATTGCTGAGACCATTTCCGATGACGCAGAGATCCGCAAGGAGCTCCGCAACCTCATGCAGAAGCAGGCTGTCCTCCGTAGCACTGTGGTCAAGGATAAGGAGGAAGAGGGGGCTGTGTATCAGCTTTACTTTGACTTCACCCAACCCATTGCCAAGACCCAGGGACACCAGGTTCTCGCTGTGAACCGTGGTGAGCGAGAGGGGTTCTTAAAGGTTGCAGTTGAGATCGATCAGGAGAAGGCACTGATCCTCATCCGTAGAGCGGTTCTGATCCCCGGCAGCAATGCTGCCGCCTTTGTTCGTGCTGCCGCAGAGGATGCCTATGTCCGCCTTATTGCACCCAGTATGGAGCGTGAAATGCGTACAGCTCTTACGGACACCGCCAACGAAGGTGCCATCCACAATTTCGCACTCAACCTCCGCCCCCTTCTCATGCAGCCTCCCGTAAAGGGTCATGTGACTCTGGGTTTGGATCCCGGATACAGCCATGGCTGTAAGTGTGCTGTTGTAGATCCCACAGGCAAGGTTTTAGACACTGCTGTGGTCTATCCTACTTTCTCTGCAGGGAAGAAGGAAGAAGCGATCCGTATTTGGGCGAATTTGATCCGCAAGCATGGTGTAGAGCACATTGCCATCGGTAACGGTACCGCATCCCGTGAGACGGAGAATGCTGTCTGTGAGCTGTTGGGCAGAGTGAAGGGGATCAGCTATATGATCGTGTCTGAGGCAGGTGCCTCTGTATATTCTGCATCCAAGCTGGCGGCAGAGGAATTCCCCCAGTATGATGTAAATCTCCGCAGTGCAGTATCTATTGCCCGTCGTCTACAGGATCCCCTGGCAGAGCTGGTCAAGATCGATCCCAAGGCTATCGGCGTAGGTCAGTATCAGCACGACCTGCCGGAGAAGCGTCTGGACGAGAGCCTTGCAGGTGTCGTCGAGGATTGTGTTAACGCAGTTGGTGTGGATCTGAACACTGCTTCGGCATCCCTCCTCCGTCGGGTTTCCGGTCTTAATGCTACCACGGCTAAGAACATTGTTACCTATCGTGAGGAGAACGGTGCCTTCACCACCCGTAAGCAGGTCCTCAAGGTCCCCAAGCTGGGTGCCAAGGCTTATGAACAGGCAGCAGGCTTCCTCCGTGTGCCGGAGAGCAAGCAGATCCTGGACAATACCGGTGTCCATCCCGAGAGCTATGAGGCGGCGGAGAAGCTCCTGGAGCTGTGCTCCTACACCCTGTCTGACGTAGCCGTCGGACAGCTTTCCGAGCTCAATGCCCGACTGGATGTCTACGGTGTTTCCAAGGCAGCAGAGGTCTGCGGTGTAGGTGTTCCCACCCTCCGTGATATTGTGAAGGAGCTGACCAAGCCCGGCAGAGATCCCCGTGACGAGTTGCCTCCTCCCATCCTCCGCACAGACGTGCTGGAGATGAAGGATCTGAAGCCCGGTATGGTTCTTACCGGAACCGTTCGCAACGTCATAGACTTCGGTGTATTTGTGGATATTGGTGTCCATCAAGATGGTCTGGTCCACATCTCCCGTGTTTGTAACAAGTTTATTAAGCATCCGTCCCAGGTAGTCAGCGTAGGTGACATTGTCAAGGTGGCTGTTCTGGAGGTTGACCAGAAGCGTAAGCGTATCAGCCTGACGATGCGTGATCTGCCCAAGGAGTAAGAAGGTTTTTTATGAATAAGATCAATGTATGTATTCTCTTCGGGGGAATTTCCCCGGAGCACGAGGTTTCTCTCCGCTCGGCTGAATCTGTACTCAGCAATCTGGATCCGGAGAAGTACAATATCTTCCCTGTAGGTATTACCCGACAGGGTGAGTGGATCCTCTATGGAAGCAAGGAGTATAGCCTGCTTCCCTCGGGACAGTGGCTCCAATGTGAGGCAAACCGTCCGGCTATGGTATCCCCTGTCCGTGGGCAGGGTCTACTGATTTCCGGGACGGAGGGTGCGATTTCCCAACCGCTTGACGTAGCATTCCCTGTTCTCCACGGCGAAAACGGAGAGGATGGCTCTGTGCAGGGGCTGTTTCAGCTTGCAGGGATCCCTTGTGTGGGACCGGGGGTGGCATCCTCTGCCACCTGTATGGATAAGACCTTGACCAAGCTGGTCTGCGACAAGGCAGGGATCCCCCAGGCGGCATGGGAGCTGGTTACGGCAGACAGTCTGGATCAGCGCCGGGAAAAGGTCCTGGATCGGATCGAGGGACGGTTTGCTTATCCCGTATTCGTTAAGCCTGCGGGAACAGGTTCCTCTGTTGGTGTTGCCAAGGCAAAGGATCGTACCGCGCTGGAAAAGGCTCTGCTGAATGCCGCACAGTTTGATACCAAGATCTTGGTAGAGGAATTCATCCACGGCAGAGAGGTAGAGGTTGCGGTCATGGGTAACGGCAACCCTGTAGCCTCGATCTGCGGTGAGATCGAAGCCGGTGCAGAGTTCTATGACTACGAGGCAAAGTATATTTCCGATTGCTCCACTCTCCACATCCCTGCCCGTATTGGCGAGGCAACAGGGGAGAAGGTACGGGAGCTTGCCATCCGTGCATACAAGGCTCTGGGCTGCAGAGGCTTGTCCCGTGTAGACTTCTTCGTAACCTTTAAAGGCGATGATATCGTATTTAACGAGATCAATACCCTGCCGGGATTTACCTCCATCTCTATGTATCCCAAGCTCTTTGCTGCCAGCGGCATTCCCTATTCTCAGCTCTTGGATCGACTCTTGGAGTTAGCGCGGGAGAATTGACATGGAACAGAAGGTCCTGATCACTATCCTCAGCGAGCAGCAATACGAGGATCAAGAACCGGATGTGTCCCACCTTACGACTCTTGGGACCATGGTCTGTGGTGCTGAGGAGATCCGCATTTCCTATGAGGAGACAGAGCTTACAGGTTTGCAGGGAACCACCACGACCTTCCTGTTAGAGAAGGAACGGATCATCTTAAGACGGGAGGGCGCTCTCCGATCCGAGATGATATTTGCAATCAATCGGGAGCATAGGTCTCTTTATGACATGGGTATGGGTGCTCTGCTGATCACGGTTCGTACCATGTCCCTGATCCAGGCCATCGGACCTCAAGGCGGTTTTGCAGACGTGGCATACGATCTGATTATTGAAGATGCCGTTGCCGGCTGTGTCCGTTACCACCTGGATGTTCAGCCTGCTTGATTTGAGAGGTATAAGAGGTTACTTGTAATGTTTAAAACCTTTTTATAGCACCGTAGGTGCGTCAAGAACTGCAATAAAAAATCAGTAAAACCTGCTCCCCAATCCTGGGGAGCAGGTTTTTGTCGGTATTATGTGGTACTCTTTTATTCTAGGGAAACTCTGAATAAATAGCCGTCGGCACTCAGCGAATCTTTTGTCCCAACTTTTCGGTTTGAAAAACTTGAAATACACAAAGTATTCCTGCGTTTTCCAAACCTCAATTTGGAACAAAATCTCTCGCCGATTGCTCTC
>JAZRGR010000076.1:0-45270 GCA_045644345.1 Faecousia sp.
CTGCTCATTACCATCTACCTGATTATAGCAGGTATCCCCGCCATAAAAGAAATCGGCCTCATAGATTTCCTCTTTGGTAAGGAATGGGCCTCTACTGCCGCAGAGCCGAAATATGGGATCCTGCCCTTCATTCTGACCAGCGTATACGGAACTGCAGGTGCCATTTTGATCGGTGTTCCCATTGGATTTTTCACTGCAGTTTATCTTTCAAAAGTGGCAAACAAAAAGCTCAGAGGGATTATGGAAGCTGCCGTGAATCTCCTGGCGGGGATCCCCTCAGTGGTTTATGGTCTGGTAGGTATGCTTGTATTGGTCCCTGCCATCCGTGAATTATTCCACATTCCCGACGGAGCAAGCTTGCTGGCTTCCATGATCGTCCTGGCTGTAATGATCCTCCCCAGTATTATCAAAGTATCCATTACCGCATTGGATGCTGTTCCTGTGGAATATGAATATGCCTCCCTGGCCCTTGGTGCTACCCCTACAGAAACCTTCTTCAAGGTATCCGTCCCCGCTGCAAAAAGCGGCATAGCCGCCGCAGTTGTACTTGGGGTTGGGCGTGCCATCGGAGAAGCCATGGCTGTTATGATGGTAGCGGGCAACGTAGCAAATATGCCCTCCCTGTTCCAGAGTGTTCGTTTCCTGACCACAGCGGTAGCAAGCGAAATGGCCTATTCCAGTCCCGGCAGCCTGCAAAGAAACGCACTGTTCTCTATTGCCTTAGTTCTGTTCCTGTTTATTATGATGATCAATGCTACACTGAATTTCTTCTTGAAGGGAGATAAGGAGAAATAAGATGAACACGAAACGAAAGCTATATATCGGTTTGGTCCGTGGCGCCATGACCCTCTGTACTGCACTCACAGGAGGGCTGGTATTGTTCCTTATGGGGTATGTACTGATAAATGGACTACCAAACATTTCCTGGGAACTACTGTCTACCAAGCCCAGCTACCTCAGTGATCGGATCGGTATTTTGCCCGACATTCTAAACACTCTCTACATTGTCCTTGCGACTCTTGTGATCGTACTGCCTCTTGGCGTAGGTGCGGCGATCTATCTTACGGAGTATGCAAAGAACAAACGAGTGGTGGGGATCATCGAGTATGCCGCAGAAACCCTCTCCGGTATTCCTTCCATTATCTACGGTCTGGTAGGTATGCTGCTGTTTTCCAACAACTTCGGTACCAGTCTCCTTGCAGGTGCATTGACCCTGGTAATCATGAATTTACCCACCATTATGCGTACCACACAGGAGAGTCTAAAGACCGTTCCCCAGAGCTACCGAGAAGGAGCCTTTGGGTTAGGTGCAGGAAAATGGCGAGTGATCCGCACGGTAGTTCTTCCCGGTTGTGTGGATGGCGTGATCACCGGTTGCATCCTGTCTGTAGGTAGAATTCTGGGAGAATCCGCAGCCCTCTTGTTTACTGCCGGCTTTGCCCATGCCCTCAACGGCATCATAGATGGTTTGGCATCCCCGGGAGCTACTCTAACCGTGGCTCTGTATGTATATGCCAAAGAAGAAGGTGAATTCGGCGTTGCCTTTGCCATTGCCGCAATTTTGATGATCCTCACTTTGATCATCAATCTGTCTGCAACTATGGTGGGCAATCACTTTGGAAAAAGGAGAAGCTTATGAGTGAAATCATGACAGTAAAAGACCTGTGCCTGTGGTACGGAGAAAATCAAGCCTTGAAAAATATTAACATTGCCATTCCCCAAAAAAGCATTACAGCTTTGATCGGTCCCTCCGGCTGTGGCAAGTCCACCTTTCTAAAGACGCTGAACCGTATGAATGATCTGATTACTACTGTGAAGATCACCGGAGAAGTGACCTACAATGGACAGAACATCTTTGACAAGGATGTGGATGTCAACGAACTGCGACGGGATGTGGGAATGGTATTCCAGAAGCCCAATCCGTTTCCCATGAGCATTTATGATAACATTGCCTACGGCCCTCGCACCCACGGAATCACAAGCAGAGTGCGTCTTGACGAGATCGTAGAGCAGGCCCTTCGTGGTGCGGCTATTTGGGATGAGGTAAAGGATCGGCTCAAAAAGAACGCTTTGGGACTTTCCGGTGGCCAGCAACAGAGACTTTGCATCGCTCGTGCCCTGGCTGTGGAACCTAAGGTCTTGCTGATGGACGAGCCTACCTCTGCACTGGATCCCATTTCCACCTCACGTATTGAAGAACTGGCATTGCAATTAAAGGAAAAATATACTATAATTATGGTGACCCACAATATGCAGCAGGCCGTTCGCATCTCAGACAATACCGCATTCTTCCTTCTCGGGGAACTCATTGAGTTTGACGAAACCGAGAAGCTGTTCTCCCAGCCTCGGGATAAGCGTACCGAGGACTATATTACAGGAAGGTTTGGTTGAGAGTATGAGAAGCAGATTTGACGAGCAGCTTAGCCTGCTGAACAGAAAAATGATCGAAATGGGCGCCCAATGCGAAGAACTCATTTCTCAGGTTGCAACAGCCCTGCTCAAGGGCGATGTGGAAGGTGCAAGAATTGCGAAGGCTCGTGGTCAAGAAATTGACCGAATGGAACGAGAAATCGAGTCCATCTGCCTGAAGCTCCTGCTGCAGCAACAGCCTGTGGCCAAAGACCTCCGCATTATTTCCGCCGCCTTAAAAATGATCACGGACATGGAGCGTATCGGAGATCAGGCAGAAGATATTGCAGAGATCATCCCCTTTCTGGATGGAAAGACCGGTGCAGAGTTTGCTGACTTTAAGCCTATGGCAAAAGCCACCTGCGCTATGGTCACGGACAGCATCGAAGCCTATGTAAAGCAAGACATTTCCCTTGCACAATCTGTGGTGGATCAAGACGATATTGTAGATGAAGCCTTTGACAGAATGAAGGACATGCTGATCCACATGATCTCCGAAAACAAGGCCGCCGGAGAATATGCCATCGATCTTCTTATGATCGCAAAATACTTTGAGCGAATCGGCGACCATGCCGTAAACATTGCCCAGTGGGTCGAATTCTCAGTAACAGGCGTGCATAAAGGAGAGTAAGCTATGATCTGGTGTGTAGATGACGACCGTACTATCCGTGAAATTGAAGTGTATACTTTAGAGCAAACAGGCTTTAAGGCTCGTGGCTTTGCTGACGGGCCCTCTATGTTGAAGGCACTGAATACTGAAATTCCCGATCTCATTGTTCTGGATATTATGATGCCCGAAATGGATGGGACGGAAGTTCTCAAAAAACTTCGTTCAAATGCCAAGCACAAAGATATTCCGGTAATTATGGCAACTGCCAAAGGTACTGAAATGGATAAAATCATCGGCCTGAATTCCGGTGCAGATGATTACCTCGTAAAGCCCTTTGGTGTTATGGAAATGGTTGCCCGTGTAAACGCTGTTCTGCGCCGTACAAGCAAGGATGTCCCCTCCACAGAAATGGTTGTGGGCGATATTCTCCTAAAAGATAGAGAACACAAGGTGACCGTCGCAGGAAAAGATGTAGTTCTTACCCACAAAGAGTTCGACATTCTCAAGCTGTTTATGCAGAATGTGGGGCTAGTGTTTTCCAGAGACAAGCTTATGAGCGAGATCTGGGGCTTGGAGTATGTGGGCGAGAGCCGTACAGTTGATATGCACATCAAGACCTTGCGTCAGAAGCTCGGAATAGCCGGTGGGCAGATCAAGACTGTGATCGGTGTAGGGTACAAATTGGAGAGAGAATTATGAGAAAAAAGATATTCCAATCCATTTTTATTGTTGCCCTCGTGGTTCTTCTTGCAAGCATCGGTATTGCAACAAGCTTTTTGTATCAATATTTTAACGACTCACAAGTGAAACAGTTAAAGGCTGAGCTTGCCCTCGTTGCGGATACCGTAAACGAGGTTGGAGTAGAATACTTTGAAAATTTCAACTCTACCGTGTTCCGTTTTACCGTCGTGGATGCCAATGGTGATGTTCTTTATGATACCCAGGCCAAAGCAAGCACCATGGAAAATCACGCTGATCGTGAAGAAATTGTAGAAGCCTTCCAAGAAGGTACAGGCAGTAGTGCAAGAAATTCTTCCACCCTTACACAGAAAACCTTCTACGAAGCAGTGCTGTTAGATAGCGGAGATGTTCTTCGTATCTCTGTAAGCCAGATGACTGTAAGCGCCCTAATCTTAGGTATGCTTCCTGCTATCCTTGCCATCTTGGTAATTGCTGCTTTGGTTGCCCTTTCCCTTTCTCATGGCATGGCAAAGAAAGTAACAGAACCCTTGATGCATCTTGATTTGGATCATCCTGCGGACAATAACACCTATGAAGAGCTGACACCCATCCTCACCAAAATCCATAAGCAACACAAACAAATCAAAACCCAAATGGAAACCCTTCGCCGTAAATCCGACGAGTTTGAGCAGATCATTTCTTCTATGAGCGAAGGTCTTGTTCTCTTGGATGAACATGGCGTAGTGCTGAGCATGAATGCTTCTGCTCGGAGAATCTTTTCTGTTAAGACCGAAATCGTCGGAAGAGATTTTTTGCTTGTAGATCGCTCCAGCAAAATGAGCCATGCAATTCGCGACGCCTTAGAAGGAAAGCACAAGGAATATACCGAGCAGATGAATGGCTGTGAATATCAGCTTACTGTAAATTCCATTGCATCTGACGGAAAAATTCTGGGGGTAGTTATCCTTGTGTTTGACATTTCCGAGCGTGCCTATGCAGAACGGAATCGTCAGGAATTTACTGCAAATGTGACTCATGAATTAAAGACCCCTCTCCAATCCATTATCGGAAGCGCAGAGCTTCTGGAAAACGGCCTTGTAAAACCGGAGGACACAGGAATATTTGTGGGAAACATTCGCAAGGAAGCCGCAAGACTTGTGTCTCTGATCAATGACATTATCCGTCTTTCTCAGTTGGACGAAAACCATGAGCCCGCTGCTGAAACCGTAGAACTCATCGAAGTCGCTCATGAAGTGGTCGAGGTGCTGACTACCTCTGCCGCAAAGCGTGGTGTTACCCTTTCGGTGGAAGGAGAAGCCTGCTCCATCTGCGGCGTACGCCGCTATATTTATGAGATCATTTACAATCTGTGCGACAATGGGATCCGGTATAATGTTGAGGGTGGATCTGTCACAGTCCACATTCACAAAGATGGCGGACGAGCAGTGGTTTCTGTAGCAGATACCGGAATCGGTATCGCTCCTGCCCATCATTCCCGCATTTTTGAACGCTTCTATCGTGTAGACAAGAGCCACTCCAAAGAAACCGGCGGTACCGGTCTTGGCCTCTCCATCGTAAAACATGCGGTACAATACCACGGCGGAAAGATTGTGTTAGAAAGTGATGTGGGCAAAGGTACCACCGTTTCCATTCTGTTTTGAACGGATGCAAGCAGCATCGTATTTTTCATTCCTATAATGTCATTGAAGCCTAATAATTTTGCATTGCAAACCTGTGGACCATCTGCTATAATATACCCATAAGCAAATTCCCAACAGGGTTATGGGCCGTTGACCCATTTGAATTATTGTTATAATACGCCCATAGCTTCATCATAAGTTATGGGCGTATTTTATCTTTATAGAGGAGTCATACAATGAGCAAACGAATCAAACTATCGCTGATAATGGCAGCACTTGTCGTAGCATTTATCATAGCGTTTCAAGCATTTATGATTCATAATATGAAGAACGCTCAGGAAGAGCGATTCTGTTCTCATATAGCAAATGCAACACAGAGTTTTGGAGAATATAAAGAAACCGGATACTATTTCATGTATGAAAATGCTCTTATGGAACTCCATACTGCTTCCGGTATTGCCCGCTTGTTGGAAGATGATCCGGCATACAAGGGACTGCACGGTGTCTTGCTTTCTATTGTAGGAATCCACCACAGCTTCCCGGAAGATCTGGCTCTTTTCACCGACGAACTATATGCAATTCTAAATCATTATTCCATCAACCATGATACGGAAGATCTTCATAAAAAACTGAAAGACATTGACAACACTCTGACAGACATGCTGATGGACCGAGCAGTAAAGGTAAACTGACCCGAAGGATTAAACAGAGTTTTGATGGCTAAAAAGGAAACTTTGCAAAGTAAGAATTCTTGCTTGAGATTATGCAACCTCATGTCATTACGTTTATTCTTGACACAGCTATCACTTCAAAGTATAATTAACTATTATGTATACCTATAGGAGGGACTATGTCTGAGAATTGTAAAATTTATACTCCCGACGCATGGGTAGACATTCTGCTTGATGAAGCTGGGTATAAATCAGATTTATACGGAAAGCGCGTACTTGAAAACTCATGTGGTATAGGGAATATTTTACGGCGAATTGTAGAGAGATATATTGTCGATACAATTGCACATGGATATTCTCGTGATCAGATCCGGATCGGCCTCGAAAATGATATTGTTGGTCTCGACATTGATGAGAACGCTTGTAGGGTTTGTATCGATCAGCTTGTTACGATAGCTGAACAATACGAGATACATGGAGTTAAGTGGAATGTGGTCAATTGTGACGCGCTTTCCTGCTCCGAAAACAATTTTACATTTATTATCGGCAACCCTCCCTATATAACATATCACGACCTCTCTTCTGCAGATCGCGAACTATTACGTCAAAAATATAACACATGCAAAAACGGTAGATTTGATTACTGTTATGCGTTTATCGAGCAAAGTATCGATAGTCTACAGCAAAACGGCATACTCACGTACCTCGTTCCCAATAGCATACTTAAGAATGTATGGGCAGAAGATCTTCGGTCTTTCCTAAAACCTTATCTAAGAAAAATCCGGGATCTAAAAAACAAAAATGTATTTGAAGATGTCACACTTTCCCCTGTTATAATAGTCGCTCAAAAGGCAAAAAGAGAGCATTCAGAGATAGTATATCAGTGTGACGACGAGCATCTCCAGATTTCCTTGAACAGCAGTAACTTTACTTCTAATACATGGGCCTTAGGAAATTACAGAGCTGCTCCTAATAGGCGAAAATTTGGCGACTACTTTGATGTCGCGAATAGTGTTGCCACACTGTTAAATGATGCATTCTTAATTACAGAGTACACCGTTCGTGATGATGATTATATATTGGTGAATGATACTCCTATTGAGCGTACTGTTTTACGTCCTGCAATTAGCATAAAAACACGAAATGTCGTTCCACAGCCTTTGATTATTTTCCCATACACACATGGCGAAAATGGAGCTATTGCCCATTATACTGAGCGCGAGTTCGAAGAACAATTTCCGGGAGCTTGTGCGCATATTAGGAAATATCAGGAACGATTAAGTAAGAGAAAAGCTGATAAGACCGCAAAGTGGTTTGAATACGGCCGCTCTCAGGCAATAACACATTTGAACTGTGAAAAGCTTGTGATTTCTGTTATGGTGTCAGGCAATGTTCATGTCGCAATCGTAGACGATGCTGCTGTTCCATTTGCCGGCCTGTATATTACGCAAAAAGCTGACCTGCCTCTAACCAGAGCCGCTGAAATATTGCAGCACGAAGACTTTAAACAATATGTTATGCAGTATGGTGTTCCTACTACAAAAAACTCTTACCGAATATCAAAAAAAATTCTTGAGTCTTACTCTTTTGATTGATAAAGGAGAAATCTATGAAAGAACTGTCTTTCAAAACAAATGCACGGCATATTGGACAGTTGGGGCGTGAGCTGGTTACCGACTTTGTCACCGCGCTTGTCGAATTGATTAAAAATGCATATGATGCAGACGCTGATAGTGCCAGAATCACCATTTTAGACGCTAAGACCGGCCTTGGTCAAATTATAGTTGCAGATTGCGGCTCTGGTATGACAGCCGAGGACTTTGAGAACAAATGGATGATTATCGGCACCAGCAACAAACTATCTACTCCATATACACCCAAAGGGCGCAAAAAAGCCGGCAAAAAAGGAATTGGTCGTTTCTCCGTTGAGCGTTTGGCAGAAAGGGTTACCATATACTCTTTTCCAGAACAGGGCGATCCTTTTTCTGTCCATATAGATTGGAATCGGTTTGAAGAGCTTGATATATTAGCTATAAAGCAGCGATTAGATATCCTTGAGCAACGGCAGGACAGAGAAGCTGCAAAATTTGTCAGCAGTCAGCTACAGTATCTTTCTATGCTCCCAACTTTATCTCAATCCGAAAAAGATTCCATCCGAAGTGGAATCAATGGCAACATTTGTGACTACAGGACTTTTTATATATCAGAGAATATTTCTTTTCTTAATACCCAGATTGTCCCCCTACTTGAGACTCACAAATGGCAGCATCAATTAGTTGAGGATATTAAGACTCCATTGATTCCTACAAAATGTCCTGAGTCTTGCGAGGTTTACGACTTGCTTCGCGAACTGTGCGAAAAAGCAGGAAAGGAAACTGTAACGGGGATCGTACTATGTCTTGATAGTCTTCGCGATGAATGGACGCAACGTTCAATAGATAAATTACAAAAAGAATTGCGTTTGCTTGTTGCACCGAATTTTCTTGAAGACGATCCCTTTGATATCGACTTCGTTGCACCGGAGTTCAAGATTGATGAGTTAATTTCTGTAAATACTATTATTGATACCCATTTTGCTAAAATTAACGCTGAAATTTCAGCTGATGGCCATTCCAGTCGCACTGTTTATGAAGATCGTACAGGAGTAAAAGAAGTAAGAAACCGTGTATACGAAACACCTCTGCTCTGCGGAAATGTAACATTTGAATTATTTTACTTTCTAAGAGACTCTGAACATATGAGCCTCAGCGGTTACAATTCTCGATATGCAACCAAGGTTTTGGATACATACTGTGGCATTAAGATTTTCAGAGACAAATTCCGTGTGAAGCCTTACGGAGAATCAGGTAATGATTGGCTATATCTTGATAAGGAAAAAGTCAAGGATACTCACGGCTACTTAGTTGGTAATAACCAGACTATCGGCAGAATAAACATTTCTGACGAGCAAAACCCACTACTTATCGATGCAACCAATCGTGAAGGCATCATCGAGAATGAAGCTTTTGATCAACTTCGAACATTCATAAAAGAGTGTATCGGTCTCATCTCTGAAATGAGAAAGGCTGCCTACGAAGAAGGCGAAAAAGAGCGCAGGAAGCTTGAAGAGGAAAAGAGAAAATTACAGCAGGAAAAACTATCTCTGGCAGAAACACACGGAGAAGTTTTCACCATGCTGAGCGATATCATGGGAACAATAAGAAAGGAAGTACTAATTCCCAATATCACTGGCATGCTTGAGAAGTTTGCAATAACGCTTGAGACACATACCAAGCAACAGCAGGAATATCAAGAAACCTACGAAAAAAACGCAGAAAAACGGGTAAAACTCGTGCAGGACTCTTTAGATTACGCAAATTCGGAGTTAGCTACTTACAAAAATCTCGCCTCACTTGGTATGCTGGCTAGTGAATTTGGACACGAGACCAGTGACATCGTTAACCGTGTTAAGACTGCTGTCCATGCAGTCATTCGTAATATTCGAACAATCGATGGCTTAGACTCTTCTGCGGCTTTGCTGGATGTTGTCAAAAAGGATTTTCGGCGCATTTCTTCCTACAGCGACATGATTGTTGCTTTTTTGCAAAAAAAGAAGCGTGAACCTAACGAAGCGCTCTCTTTAAATGAAGTAATAAACGAAATTTACGGATTCTACAAAGATATTTTAGAGGAGTTCAACATAACATTTACTTTCTCTTGCGAAGACGACATTGTGTTAAAAATGCGTCAAATTGATTTAGAATCGGTTATAATTAATCTCATCACAAATGCTTATGCTCAGCTCAAAGTGTGGGAAACTCGGAAACTATCTATTCGTGCATGGAAAGCACATGATACAATAAAACTAATTGTTGATGATAGCGGACCTGGTGTACCTGTTGAAAACAGAGAAAATATATTCAAGGCTTTTATTAGTACGAAAGATGATGGTATCGGGTTAGGCTTGAATATTGTCCATGATATCGTTACATCCTATGGTGGAACAGTTTTCTGCAAAGAATCCGAGCTACTTGGTGGTGCATGTTTCGAAATAAGTTTTATAACAGGAGATGAAACTAATGACTCTTAAAGGATTGTATATCGAGGATGATAATGCCAATATTCTCACTTATAAGGCATTATTCGCTCCAGAGGGATTTGAAATTGTATCTGTACCTCAATTACCATCCTCCCCAGAAGATATTTATCCTATGATAATGGATGAGGATCCAGATTTTCTACTAATAGATCATGAGCTCAACAAAGAGGTAGGATATACCGGCTATGATGCCCTTTGTGCAATACGTAAACAAGACAGTACCATCTTCGCTGTTTTGCTCACAAACTACCCGCTTCAAGATTTCAATAAGGAATTTGGGATTTATGATTTGGAGGTTCATAAGGGCGAACTTGATGAAGACGATAAAATAGATGAAATTACTCAGAAGATCAGGCGCGCCTGCATGCGTGCAGCTGATAACGAAGTACTGGCATGTGCTGAGGCAAATAGAAAGTTTGCGGAAGATAGCCTTGAAATTTTAAGACAAATCCACAAGAAAGTGACAGAAACATCTTGAGGTAGCAACATGGACTACAAGAGAAAAAAACGAAATATCACCTATCACTCCAAATCTTGTAAAATGTATTTACGTCATGATTTCGGTCGTCGGTGTGCGTATTGCGGATCATTAGAGGATGTCTTGTCTCCTGTGTTGGAGGTTGCAGACCAAGCTTTCGAAAAAGATCATTTTAATCCCCAAAGCAACCATGACCCAAATACTGACAAATATCCTAATCTTTTTCATTCTTGTAAAAAGTGCAATGGCGAAAAAAGCAATGTGATGCTTACACTCAATCCTTGTTCAGACGATGTTTTTGGCGGATCGAAGCCACACATAACCGGAGGAACTGTTGCGGATAAATTTATTGTTAACAGTGAAACTCCTGAAGGAACTCAGTATATTTCAGATTTGAAATTAAATTCGCGCTATCATCGAAGATTAAGAAAGATACATTACCTATGGCAGTTGGCTAAAGACAAGGGTGAAGCACTACTGCAGGATCCCATGTACAGAGAGAAACTTAGCCAGAAAGATTTAGCCCAAATTAGATCGACCCTAAACTATGGTTCTGTATACGATAGCTTTGAAAAAACATTTGGTGGAAGTAACTACGGTATTGACCTTGCAGAAGCGTGCAATATTCTTGCAGAACAAGGCTATAATCCTAGTGTTCTTTTAGAAGAAAATGAATTGGACATATCAGCAACAATTAATGGAACAACATATTACGGAAGCCTTCGGGTTGAATCTTCTGTCGCCTATCGCAGAATAAAAACAAAAATTCTTGCCGAGCAAAAGAAACACTATGCACATATTGGTTTATTCGTGTACATCCCTGATGATGAAACTGTATATTTTTACGAGGTAGATTTCACTCGTGTAAACTGGGATAAAAAAGAGTATTGCCTAACCGAGTATATTTCCCTATAAATACATATTACATACAAAAGAGAAAGCAAAAATAGTATGATTAAATGTGTACCACATATGAAAGCATCAAATCTAACAGCAGTAAGCGAATGTTTGTAGTGACCAGACATTAACAGTGCCGACCCCGAGAACACTCTCGGAGTCGGCACTGTTAATGCATTGGCGGCTCAAGTAACATAAGTGACGCATTAGATTTGACGCTGACCCTTGCACATCAAACTAATATTCATAATAGTAAAGGTAATGTAAAAAATTTCTCAAAATAAAGAGTTGCAAAACCGGTTTCCTTATGGTAACATTTTGAATGCATGGACGAATTCACAACCTCTATTTCTAAGTTTTCTAGTAAGTTTTCACTAATTGCTACAAGCAAAGGAGGCGTCTACATGGACCACAATCAATCCCATAAAATCAATCAAAAAGAGATAGCTGTTAATTTCTTTAGTAATGTCATAAGCGGCGTTATTTCCTTTGTTTTGGGGGTTTGGTTAGGGCCAAACGACATAGGTTTAGGTCCTAAAACAATCGCAACAATCCTAACTATCGTTGCTGTTCTACTTTCCTTATATTTTCGCAAACCTAAAAACACCATTTTTATTTCCATCCTTCTTTTTATTTCGATTATAGTCGTTGTTGCTGTTCTGCCTTCGCAATTCCGATCAGGTGGAGCTAACAACATCCAGACAGTCACACCGTCAAATGAAAGTATTACTACAGAAAGTACCGAAAACAAGGAATCTGAAGTCGAACAGGATTCTACCGCCGAAGTAATGCAACCGGAAATTGATCCCGAAGTAATTATTTCTGTATACCAAAGCGAAAATGATACTGTAACCCTGGTTGCAGACGGGGAGTTGGTTGGGCAGAATGTGATGTGGACTTCTAACGATATAAGTGTTGCTACAATCACTACATTGGATAGTTCGAAAGCAAAAGTTGTAGCCTGTGATGAGGGATCAACCATAATTACAGCAAAAATATTTTATAATGGCATGTATTACTCTGACGATATCATGGTATCTGTTGGTGCTTCGTTAGAAGAATCGGGTTCCGGTTCTTTGAAATATTTTTACCATTTACCAGAGGGAATTGATACTTCACATGAAGATTATAAGGATTTATGTGATGATCAAAGAATATATGCTTCTCGGAATGATGCTATGATAGCAGCTAACATTTCTGAAACAACCATTGAATATGGGGCAGAAAACAAAATAGGCTATGTATATTACCATTGGTGCCGGGGTATAGATACTGGTGTTGGAAAACTTGAAGATATACCAATGCACAAGGAGCATCCACACAATCGTACATCTAACAATGCGAAAGGAGAAGTAAAAAATGATAACGGGGTAATTGTAGACTGTGTTGACTTTACCTGTTTCTTTAGCAATAAACACCTTTCCGAAAGCACAATGGAATTTGAAGCCAAATCAAAATGTGTCTGGTTTCCTAATTATGACATGTGCCGCGATTCCTATTGGTATTGGCCTACACCGATTATGGAGTGTACTTATACAACCTATATGTCCACCTTGACGATATCGGTGTTAGATTGAACGATAGTCCATAGAAACTGCTAAGGGCTGGCAGTTAGCTATATGCACCTTATTGTACCAAGACATCTACCTTCTGCCGTCTCAAATACATAAGAATATTTGCTCGTCCAAGCAGGTTGAGTTCCCACTTGGACGAGCGTTTTTAATGGAATTCTTATCCTACCAATTCCCTTATAAGGATATATCACCGCGTTTCAAAGTTCAGGAACTTACGCTTGAAATATTTATCAGGAAATGATATATTGTTACAAAAGGATTGTGGAGGTGATTGAGATGAAGCAACTTATCTCTTCAGGTTGGAATGTATTCATTCCAACGGATGGAAGCTATGAAACGCCCCTCTTTAGTCAGAATGAAAACAGTAAATCAGCTCAGCTTTGGACTGAAATGCTTGAAAAAGAGGGGCTTTGTACGGGCAGCGGAAACGCAAACTTTGCTACCCTTTTCGAGCATGTAAAGCATGGATTTGAAAGTAAATTTGGTTATCGATTAGAAGCAACTTTTGTAACGCAATATATAGCCGGAAATAAAGGAAATTTCGCGGTTAAACATGATCAGGCCTCCAGAGCTTTTACCGTGGGCAATATTGTATATATCGACAAATTGATTATGGATGCTCTGTTCGATTATATAGCAAGTTATTACTTATGGGCAAGATTTGGCTCTGAGGTGTTTTCTTTCTGCTTTAAATATACTCTTAAAACCCTTGATCCCCATTTTAGACAAGGCTATTTGGGCTCGGATAAAAGTGCATGTGAACTCCTGGAACTGTTAAAGTCTAAGGGGGATGATAAAGCATATGTATTCATTACCGACCTCTATTGGTGTGCTTTGGCATTTATTATGTGCCATGAATTGGCGCATATCTACATTGATAAAATCACAGATATGCGAGATATACCAATGGACGATTCTGTCGAAGAAAACCTTGCTGACGAATACGGATATCAAGTTTTTCTTCACATGATAGAAGAATCAAACAGTAAAATAGACTCTCCCTTTGCTTCTGTATTTCATTCTTATCTTTATGCCGCCCCCATGATTCTCTTTCTATTTTATGAGGATTTATATTTCATGGGAAATTGGGTATATGGTGAAAAAATGGAAATTAAGGAACACTTACCATTCAGTTCCCGTATAGACAAGCTTCTTGCTTTAAGCAGAGAGTGGGAGGCTGACTTTGACCTTGCCGAAGGCGATGATGTTTTAAAGAATTATTGGGCTATCTCCGATTTGTTTAGAGAAGAACTGGTGTACAAAGTAAAAAACGGAAAGCTATCAAAAGTCATTCAGGAGGGATATCGAAACATGAAAAATGTATCAGGATATGAACAAGCTTTGCAGTACGATATGCATATGCAGGAGCAGTTGAAACACTATGCTATAAGCAAAAATATAGACCCTAAAAAAATGATTGGTCTGTATAATATTGCTGTAAATATTGAGGTGCCGGATGAAAACATTGCAGATCACGGTTTTGTTCATTCTTCCGATAAAACCGGTGAAAAATTAGTAACCACAAAACCTTACAATTTACGATTCCGTTTGGCAGCATCTTTATCTGCGATTATCGAAACAGGAATTACATTATTTACACCGGGAGAAATGATTCCTACAATCATGCAGTTGATTAAGATCGTAATTAGTTTGCTTGACGAATCCAGCATCGAACTGTCGGAGGATCAGGCAAAAGTATTGCTCGCCTGCTATCAATTAAAGGCCTTTCACAGCCCTGTATCCGAAGAAGTAATCCTTCAGCAAACCGCCTCCACTCCTAAAGTGATTGATGAGTTGTGTCGATTAAGATGTATTGAATTGATAGATGGAAATATCAAACTGATAGAGGAAGTCGTACTTAATTGACTGTCATAGGTAGACAGCACAAAGAGCTTAAGAATTCTACTATCAAAAGATGCTTTCCGGCATAGGCTGATATGAGGTGATTCTATGAATCGATGTACTAAAAAGCCGAATGCAACAGCACAGATCCGAGGTGGATCAGAAGCACCGCAGTTGTCCGGATGCGTTCAGTTCTATCAGGAAAAAGAGTGTGTTTTGATTGTGGCGAGGGTTTCTGGCTTGCCGCAGGATAGTGAGACAGGATTCTTTGGGTTTCACATCCATGAGGGTAGTTCCTGTTCCAGTGCCGGGTTTCCCGAAACAGGAAATCATTACTCTCTTACAGGGTTGGTACATCCAAAACATGCCGGTGACCTTCCACCGTTGTTGATGTGTCAAGGCAATGCATATCTGTCGTTCAAAACAGAGCGTTTTACTGTAAAGGATGTTCTCGGTCGTACCATAGTTGTTCATAGCGATCCGGACGATTTCCAGTCTCAGCCTAGTGGGAATGTAGGACGGAAAATTGCTTGCGGAATAATTCAAAAGGAATGTTCCGCAAGCAACTAATTTTATTACGGACAGCAAATCCCATAGCCGTAGATTTCGTAGTAGCCAACAGGGTAAGATTTTTGGCGGCAGGAGTCGCCGGAGTTGCCTTCTATGGTGTAGACGATGCCGTCTTCGACCTTTTCGACGACGCCTACATGGTTGGGGATTCCGTCTTGACCGCCTTCGCCGGGGTTATCCCAATCGAAGAAGATAATGTCGCCGGGGTTTGGGGTGTAGGTGTTATCCTGCCATTGTTCACGGGCTTTGAACCAGTCCTCACCTGCGTAGCAAACGGCGAAACTGGGTAGAACACCATTTTCGAGGTAGCCGCACTCATTGGCACACCAACTGACAAAGATTGCACACCAATCTACTCGTTCATCGAAACCGTACCATCGCCAATAGGTTTCACCGCCCACATTGCCCACTTGGGAAAGGGCGACGGCGACGAGATCTCCCTGTCCGCCTAAGCCGTAAAGCACATCATTCCACATAGTCTGATTTTCCGGAAGGAGCAGTTCATTGAGCTGCTCCTTTTGATCATCTGTGAAGCCGTAGTGGTCTGCCATTTCAATTGGAAGTTTTATGGGATACTTGGATTATGAGGTAAGCGTATATACTAACAGCGACTTTCAATAGCTGCTTCGGTATGACACAATACTCCCGTATAGTAACGGATAGTATATGCGACTCTCGTATACTATCCGAGATAGTTTCGCTCTACCTCATATCCAATCTTACATTCCATCAACGGACACCCCATTCTGCCGTAACATAATAACCTTAGAATCTACCACTTAATTCCACAATTTGTAAAGGCCGCATAATTTCCATCTAAGAGTAGAAACTACGCAAAAGGAGTGATAATCATGGATGGGAATGAACTTGTAAAACAAACCTTGGATCAAATCCCACAGGCTAAAAACGATGCAAAGCGAATCGTCGGTCTGGTAAAGGAGGGCGGCAGAATCACCGGGTATCAGCTTTCTGATAATACCATTTTAGCGAAACAGCAGGCAGTAGATATGGCAAAGCAGGGCCGGATCGCCGGTGTCGGCATCGCCCATCGTAGAGATACTGAATACCTCAAATCCATCCCCGACGACAACGAGAATAACAACCTGGGCAACCTCCCCTCCGTTTCTCCAGATATCCAAGGATGATAGTATGACCGTCAGCGTCCATGTGGAAACTGACGGTCTCTACTTTGTTTATAGCAGTACTTTTTTATGCTCTTAACGCTTCTTCAACCGAGGGATAGCGTTTCATATCCGTGTGTGGAATAAACTTTGCCGCCTGCATACGAATGAGAAAATCCGGCACCGAAGCGAACTGGACACAATACATTTTTTCCATAAGCTCATGGATTTCCTGTAAGCCATTCCTATTCAAGAGTAGCGTTCTCGCTCCATCCAGAGAAGTATTTGCAATTACTTCATAGCGCTCTCGCGGAATATCTAAGAACATTCCGATGGTAATGGCCGATTCCAAATCAGAATGCGCAGGAAATGCTCCCGAGAGATAGCATCGGCTCAGATTCTCAGCTGTAATTCCTGCAGTTTCCAGCACACATTCCACCATGGTATAAGCCGCTGCCTTTGTATCTAAATATTGATCAATGTCCCCTTGTGCAAAATATAAGGCACTGCCGATAGCCGACTCTTCTCCACGAGCATAGATAACCCCATATTGTGATTCTTCTTCCAAATAAACAATATCCGTTGTTGCCTCCGGAATGAGTTTTCCTGAAATATCGATCCAACCATGGAGGCGCATTTGTGCTAACAGGTCAATGATCCCGCTGCCACAAATTCCTTTCGGTGCATGGCCTCCAATGGTCGTATATTGGAGCTTGCCGTCACGGATCCAAACATGGTCAATGGCACCATCCCCGGCACGCATACCGAATTTGCTGATATATCCCTCCAAAGCAGGTCCCGCTGCACCGGCACCGGCTATGATCCATTCACTGTTCCCCAGAACTAATTCTCCGTTGGTACCCACATCAAAGAACAGTCCTATTCCCTCTTTCTTGTGAATCCCTATAGACAGCAGACCACTGACAATATCTCCTCCAATATAGTTAGAAGCCGCAGGGATGATATACACAAGACCTCGGAATCCAATCCCAAGCTCATCTCCCACGAAAAAACCGGGATCAGAAGCTACAGGGGCATAAGGAGAAGCAAACACTGTCCATGCATTCAGGCCCAGAAGGAAATGGATCATCGTGGTATTTCCCGACAACACCATAACAGGACAGCAACTCGCATGAATACCGGTGGATGCCGTCAGTTCTTCCAACAGAAATTGAAAGGTTTTCTGCGTTGCTCTCATCAGATTCTTCATATTCTCTTCCGACTCCAGCCCATAGGTAATTCGGGTAAGAATATCCGTCCCATAGGCAATCTGTCCATTTATCACCTTTTCTTCCCCTATCACAGTGCCGGAATTCATATCCACCAGTTGCATAATGATTGTGGTAGAACCATAATCCACAGCTAAAGCGTAATGATTATGCCGTTGATCTCCAGCTTCAATGTCTGTCAAAACCCAGTGGGTTCCTCTATATGCGAGAGATACCGTTATTTTGAAATCAGCTTCCCGGCACAAAGGATACATCTTCCGCAGAACAGGTAGCGGAAAGGTCACTTGTTCATATCCTAACTCCCGCAGTGCCGAAAGTAGCCTCTGCTGATCGCTTGCAGAATCACTCTCTTGCGGTAGTTTTAAATCCAGGTATTCTTTCTTACTGAAGGATTCCATAGAATTACTCCTTTTGTCGTTTTCTATATTATACACTGCCCGGCTCAAAAAGAAAAGTGATTCCATTACTTTTCCGATAGTGGAATTATTATTGGTGCATTAAATTAATCAAACCAGAGGCTACGCTCATGGCTTGTGCGGCCATGAGCGCAGTTGTTATGTAGGGGTTAAGCTGAGATGGGGTTGGGATTAGTGGTTATAGATACGCTTGCCAAGGGCATAAATCTTAGGGCTAAATTCGCCTGCCTTAAGATTGGCAAGGTTTTCAGTATAGATTTCTGCACGACTATCAATCATATCGATACAGGCAAGGAGTTCTCCTTCAATGCACTGGGGTTCCACGGCGGCACCGAATTCTGGCTTACCATGATGAGAAAGGATCAAATGCTGAAGGAGCATGACCTTTTCATTAGGGGTTCCCAAATAGTAAGCCATTTCTGCGATCTCCTGTGCGCAGATTTGCAGATGTCCCAGGAGAGAGCCTTCTGTTGTATAATTTTCTACAAGCCCGTACGGTGTCAACTTAAATTCTTTGATTTTTCCCAGATCGTGGAGGATCGTTCCGGCGAGGAACAGGTCCCGATTGATCGTATCACCGTAGATATCTACCAAGTGCAAAGCCGTCTTTAACATATTGGCTGTATGCATGAGCAAGCCGGAACGGAAGCTGTGGTGAACAGACTTTGCAGCAGGAATCTCTTTGAATATCTTCTCATTCTGATAAACCATCTGTACACACATTTCACGATAGTCCTCATCTTCCATGGTATCAATTACAGATCCGATCCAAGCAAGCGTAGCGTCTACATCAATAGGTGCTACAGGAATCAGCTGTTCCAGGGAATAGGCCATTCCCTCCTCATAAGGATAAGCCTTGCGAGCACGATCCATAGTTAGCTGCAGGTTCCCATTATATTCTGTGACAGTACCTTCTACATATGCAACATCACCGGTTTCTACAGGACCGAGCAATCCTGCCATATCCCAAAGATAGCCATCTACGTTGCCAATGGCATCTCTCAGATTGAAACTCATATATTCCTTTCCGGTCTTAGTCGTCTTAGCCCGGGCGTCCTGCAATACGTAATAGCCTCTAATATGATCATTCACCTTGATTTCGTTGATAAAAGTATGTTCCATTTTATTTTACCTCGTCTTTCTTATTATTCAGTACGGAAACCGCATTGGCTAAGGTTTCCATTGCCGTATGCAAATAACGATCAGTTGTTTTGATCTCAGAATGCCCTGCCAATCGAGCAATCATCTCCATAGGGACATTGCGTGCCTCAAGTCTTGTAACGTAGGTATGGCGGCAACAATGAGGAGACAGCTTTCTCACGCCGGGAATCTTGCCAATCGCTGTGTAGTAACGACGCCGAAAGCTACCTACACTGTAAATCGTTTGATGAAGCGTTTCTGTCCAAATCAGTTGCTTTCCACCATTCTCTCGAATATAACGAGCGCAATCTCTATGACTGTCGGGAACAGGAACTATGCGTTTGCTACGCTTGCTCTTAGGTTGCCCCAACATAGAAACTCCATTTACCGTTTTAACCGCTCGGTCGATACGAATACTGGAGCCATCTGCACTAATGCTTCCGGGCGTCAACGCCAAAAGTTCCTGAACACGAATGCCTGTGTTAAGCATCAAGCGGATACTGTTTCCCAGAAGATCATTTGGCAGTCCTTCTTCAAGGAGTTGAACTTCTTTGTCAGAGAAAGCATCTTTTGATGATTCTTCCCACTCATTATCAGGTGTCCGCAGTTTTTTAGCTAATCGAGCCGAATTTCTGGATACTAGGTTGTTGCTTTCGGCCGCATCCAGAATTTGGATCAGCATTGCTCTGCACTTACGAATCTGAGATTGAGAATAATTTCTATCCGAGAGTGTGTCCATAAATCCATTGACGTGAAGCGGAAGTAAATCTTTTACCTTGTGATCTCCAAGACTCTCTTTAATCAGCTTTAGCGTGTATTTATAGCCACTGTACGTGGACGGCTGAACCTGGGTCTTATAATCGGCGTACCACTTATCGGCCCACGCAGAGAGCTTAAGACTTTGATTTAGCTTTACATTGGCATCCCGCAATTGCAGGTAATTTCGGATCTGCTCCAAAACATCACTTTTCTTGTCTCCCGAAAAGTAAACCATGTTCTTCTTACCCTCGGCGGTATACCCATCCATCAGCTCGCCACGCCAACGACCGCTACTCAACTTGCGAACGCTTCCTTCACTGGATCCTCTTTTATTTGCCATAGCGCTCCCTCCTAAGATAAGGGTGCGAGCAGAAGATGCTCGGGAATGGTGGACTTTTCTTCTACCCAGCGGTAAAATGCGTTGCGAGGAATTCGAATGCTTCCTCCTATGCGGCATACCGGAAAGTCCTTCCGGTGGGACAGCTGGTAGGCTTTGCTGGCACTAACGTTCAAATATTTCTGTATGTCTTTGACTGTCAGAAACTCAGGCAATGTGTGCTGTCCATAATTGGTTAATTCATTTGCTGTGTTTTGGTTCATTTACTATCAACCCTTTCGTTTATTCAGAAAAAAGTATTCGTACAGGTGGCTCCTGCACGAATACTTTCAAAGGGCTAACAGTAAACAAGAATTTCAAATTCGGATATTGCTTTTTTCATCCGAATAGAGTATACTTATACCGTAGCGTAGCGAAAGCTACTATGCATGGTGCCCATAACACCTGTGTAGGCGCACAAGAGGTCGCGACTCTTGTGTGCTGCTACTTTTTATCTGTACCCATATAATATCATATGTGTACCCACATGTCAAGCATTTTTCTATAAAATATAAAAAATTTATAAAAATGGAGAATTTAGCTATGGGAGAGCAAACAAATAGTAAGCAGACTGAGGCTCGGAGAGCCGCCAGTCGAAAATATCTCGCTAAATTTGCAGAGATGAAAATTCGTATCACCGAAGAATATCGTCAAGAAATCCAAGATCATGCTTCACAAACCGGAGAAAGCGCAACAGGGTTCATTAAGCGGGCCATAGCCGAAACGATGGAAAGAGATCGTTCCAAATTTAAATAATGCTGTATTAATGCGGATCCCCGTAGGACTACCCTACGGGGATCTTTTCGGATCTATAGTTCTTCTAAGTCATTGGCATCGGAAGACTCATCATATTCGCACATCAACGCTCTCGCTTTTCTGAAAAAATTCTTCCGATATCCTGTACTAGCCGGCGTTAATTCTCTAGCTACTTTTCCTGACAATGTATCAATTTCAACATCATTGATCAGATCGATCGTGTCGCTGTCTATGCGGAATCCCATACCAAAAACAGAAGGTTCTATAACAGCAATAATTTCATCTACAGATTCGTCAATCTCAATAGTAATACTTTCATAAAATTCCGTCTCTATTGCCAAGTCATTGATGCAAAGCGACTGTGATACCGCATCCATTTGGGATTCAGAATAGGAAATTTGTCTTCGAAGCATAATGTCTCTCAGACTCAGAAGCATATCATCATTCTGGAGATATGCCTTTGTTTCATTCTCACCTGACAAGTCATGCCCCATAATGTATTTGAGCATAGCATCGTTCATTCCCAAAGCTTTCATGTCTGTCGCAAAATCCCTTCTCAGAACGTAAGGCGTTGCTGCTCGCAGATCTTCTTCCTCTTGAGGATTCTTCATCAGTTCATGTCGGATCATAATGAGTTTATTGGTTTCCATACCAATAGCATTAAAGAATTCATCACCAACACGGTCTATTGCATCTGTGTTAGCTCGCTTAGTAAACTCATTTCTGACACAAACCATAGGAACAGTATCAATGTCTATCCCTGCAGGAAGTTGTTCGGCTACCCAAGCCTTACGTTTCAAAAGAAAGTCTGCCAGAAGACTTGTAACCGGAATCTTGCGAGGAGCATTACGGGTTTTGCCGCTAATCTGTAAAGAGTCTAAAGTCGAGGCAGAAGTTTTAGAAATGATTAGGACATATGCTTCATCCTGTTCCGAAAGCAAAACCATATCTCCAAAATTAAGTCCGCAAGCCTCTGCAGGTCTCGTCCCACAAACAAACATGATTGCTAAAGCAACAAACTCTCCCCGAATACCCACATCAGAAAAGAGAAAATTAGATGCTTTGATTTTCTCCTGCTCAGATAGTATATGAGGAACTCTGAGCCCTCTTCTGTTAGAAAGTGCTGTTGTCGCAGAAGGTGCAATGTTGCCAGCAGATAAATTTAGCACATTAGGGTATCCATAATGTCTCTCCGCAGCATCTAAAACTCGTTCTATCAAGATAAAGAAGTGCCTCATTCGCTCCTCTGACATGGGCTTGTTTCTACCTTTATTTTTAATCCTTTCCAAGGCTTGCTCAAAGTCCACTCGCCCTAGGGAGGACAATCCGATGTTTGGGATTTCCGGTAAAATAATTTTTAAATAATCGTTGGCATATATCTTCTTTGTGCTTTCTTGATTCCACCCACGTGAAATCTCTTCAAGGTGGTTAATCAGTGTACCCACAAAGGTAATCTCCCCATCAACGAAAGAATTCACGCTCTCATTGATCTTCAGCCACTGCATCATAGCACTTCACCTTCTTTCTTCCTTGGATCTACATAAATTTTAGCATTTCCGTTGCAACAAATACTCAGCTTTTTTCGTCCGCAGTTTTTAATCCGCACAATACCGGCACCGGTAAACGTACGCTCATGTCTCGTGATGATGCCTGGTTTTGTTTCATCAATAAAATATCTGCTAAACCAAGGTCTAAGCTTGTCGTACAAGATATTCAGGTTCGCCATAGTCCCCATCTGAATATAATTTGCATAGATGGTTTCAGAAGGAGTTGTACCACGCAAATAACAAGCTTCGCCGTCCGTATAATTTCCTTCGATCAGCCGCACATCAAAGTTTGATGCAAAAATATCTCCGGGATGGAGCGAAAGGCTTTTCTCAATGCCCTCACTTTCTGTTCCGGGAAGCAAAATCGTTTCTTCACGAATGTTAGCCATTTTTACAACTTTTTTGGTTAAAGACGTAATATGGGCCACCTTAGGGAAAATATCATCAGCACTCGCAAATACGTACGAAGGCAACTTCTTATCAGCCGGAAGTGTGCTCTGTATAGCGGTCTTATAGGATTGCAAAATTTCATAGATACATGGATGAATTGGGATTTTACGGTACTGCACCCTTCGCTGTAGATCCACCACCTTTGTGCCGTCTGTCGAAAGTTCTCTGGAAATCCTCAACACTCCGAATCCCCAGGCATTGGCCACTGAAATATCTTCCCATTTCAGTGCAAGAACAACTCGACTGCTAATACCGGTAAATAGCCGAATCAAAACTGCAATCGCTATGGGATTCTCCTCGACCATACCAAATAAAATCTTGACGATTGCCTTTTCTTCCGCTTCCGTAAAAGCCTTCTTTCTTAAACTGCCAATCTCCCTTAGTCTGTTTCGCTCACGTTGTTTAAATCGAAAACCGGCCGCTTCAAGGATGTTTTGAGGAATATGGCGATAATAGGCAGCAGTCGTAAACAGCGCATCAAGGGTTACAGTTACAGCTTCTCGTTCTGCGACAGGAACATCTTCCAAAAACAAATCCATATTCTGTTTCGTAATTTCCTCCAAGGTAAGTGTACCTAGAGTGCCCGCTAGTGCACTGTTTACGAGATCGTACTTTCCCTCAGGTATATTCTGTAAAACATCTTTTTTATACAGATAAAAATATAATTTAAGCGAGAGCGTTTGTCGATGATTGCTTGGATACATTTTCTCCACTGCGCTAATCACAGACTCCTTGTTCATGAACTTAGATTCCAGCCAGAAAGGGATATCCTCTGGTAGAACATTTCTCGCTGTCGTAATAGTTTCCTTGATTCGCCGTCCTCTGGAAAGTACATTTTTCTTTTGCCGGTCGTCGGGAAGATCACACAAATACGCTTTGATACGTCCATCTCGTTCAATAGTATAGAAGATCGATAATTCCTTACAATACCTGTACTCATTCGGGATCGAACGGCATTGCCCTCCTTTCTCAAAATCAGTACGCTTCCATTCGCGTCTTCTAATGTCTTGGCTATTCCTTAATTCTTGAAACGCGGTTCTTCTAAAGTGATCGTCTGTAGATACGATCATTTTTCTATTGTCTAAAACGATTGAACCATATCGCTTCAGCGTGACCTTATGCGACTGTTCTCCTCTCGAAACCCGAACGAAGCACTTTTTACTCGGTAGCGAATTATCAAACTTTGTGGGTAGAATATGGATTGTATCAACACCAAATAAAAATAATCCTTTGTCATCCCCATCACTCAAAACCGACAGGGTGCCATCAGCCAAAAGTGCATATACCCTATCGGGAGTTTTATGATGGCACAAAAATGTGTGAAAGTCGTTGAATAACTCATGGGTAATGGCATCGAGCTTATGCTTATAAGATTTTTTGCTAACAAATAGTGGAAAGTAAAATGCCACGTCAACATAAGGCATATCCGCCAAATCATAGATATAAGGGTAGAGCTTTTTATCCAACCTGAGAATCTCAGCATGATGCGGATTCGAAAAAGAAAATACATAGTTCGAATCTTTTTCAGAGCAGAGTTTCATCATAAGATCTGGCGAGGGATTTATAATGCAAACGTTTTGACCACGGTAAGCTCGAATGTAGTGTAGTACAAAATTCAGTTCGACTTTTAGTCGATCATTGCCATCGTTTAAAACAGCCATGTTGAAAAACTCAACAGGTTTTAAAGCCGCAAGTTCAAAGCAAATTGCATTTGCTTCTTCACGTTTGAGTTTATATAACTGGTGAATGCCCCGAACCTCATACTTCGTACATTTATCAATATACTCGGTCGCACTTTTAACCTTCTGATCTTTTCCGGAAAGATATTGCTTGCAGATGATATAAAGCCTAATTACGTCTGCTCTGTCTAGGCTAGCCTGTTCTAGCATCTTCCAAACATGCGATGCTCTTGCAGAGATACGACTCTTAGCGTCAATGGGGTGGCACCTGGAAGCCAGCTTAAACACCAACAAAAATTGATCCTCAGTTAGCAACCTAGAGGAATCAAACTTGGCGAAAGATTCCTTGTAATGAAAATAGAGTTGAGAAGTAGTGCAAACAAATTTGATCGG
This sequence comes from Faecousia sp., assembly GCA_045644345.1. GTDB lineage: Bacteria > Bacillota > Clostridia > Oscillospirales > Oscillospiraceae > JAZOXB01. The sequence goes on from JAZRGR010000076.1 coordinate 25,317, forward strand.
CCAACGATTTGTCCGATAAAAATATTCTAAGTGCATAAGGGACAATACATAATCAAAACCAGACTCCTGCAAACGAGAAAAAACAGAACCGATGTTCTCAGAATACACCATCCCAATATTCTTGAGTAGCTCCATCACAGAAGCCTCCCAAATCATCCTGAGGGCTCTCATCTCATCCTGAGTAAATTTACCGGACCGGTTAAGGATATTAAACTCGGAAACCAAATCATACCGTTCTTCATCCCCAGATGCATTATTCTCAACGGTCATCATACGCACTACGTACGCCTCAGAGAACAACCGGATAATCCTTAAGGGCTCCAGATCTCCTTTCAGAAATAAATCGATAGCGTCTAAAAGTTCCTCCTTGCAAAATTTTGGCTCTGAGATCTTCATACAAATACCTCCCGTACTTTTCCTACAATCAAAGACATCATTTCGGCAAAAATTTCGCTATTTTTTTGCCCTATAACTATTATGTAAGAAAAGAACCAAAAATAAAAATTGCGGTCAAAAATCAAAAAGCCAACCTGAAGAAATGACTCGATCTACTGATCATACCGGGGAGTAACATCGCTTATAAAACCAGCTTTATAAAGGGAAACATACAGAAATAATTTGCACATAGCAAGAATGCTTTTTCACATCAAAATATGAAAATTGACCTTATACCAAATTTCCGGGGGTGGAAATTTGGATTATAAGGTCAATAAAATGGAGTATTCATTCCGCTCATATTCCGCTCAAGGTGAATATTTTCCATTTTCTGGAAGTCATAGAGCGTACAAAAAATCCGCTATTTCGGTAGTTTTTACCAAAATAGCGGACTTTATTGGTCCGAGTGACTAGATTCGAACTAGCGGCCTCTTGAACCCCATTCAAGCGCGATACCAAACTTCGCCACACCCGGAAATCTTAAGTTTGCTGGGCTCAATCACTCAGCTCCGATATAATAGCATATAAGTCGGAAAATGTCAAGCCTTTTTTTGCGGTTTTTAAAAAATTTTTATAAATGAATTTAAAAGTGGGCAAAACCGCAAAAATCCTTGCACTTGAACAACGCATAACAGTCCTGAAATCCTTGGCTTTCAAGGACATTTGCGTTGTTCAGTACACATTATATATCTTGGGAGGGGGCTGAGACCCGGCTTAAACAGACTCCCACAAAAGACGGATCCATTGTTCCCGGATGATGAAGGGAACAATGGATCCACCGAGCTGTGCAGAATAGTACGTCTGCCAATCTGTGGCAGGAAGCGGGATCCTTACAGTCTCAATTCTCACGCCAAGATTCAAGATGATCCAGAAACTGATTAAGAATCTGTGGGTCCGCATCCTCCTTGTTTGCAAATGCCAGGTAGACACTGTCATTGCCTTGAATGGAGCTTTGGAAGAAGGGCATATGGGTCACATCAAGAGCAACGGGATATGATTCGCCACTTTCAGGATCTATGTAGGAATAAATATGATCCCCCCACCGAGAAAGGGTTGCATCATCCAGAATCTGATTCAAAGGAAGGACCGCATAATGAAGGCTGAAGAATTCCATTGCAACAGAATCGCACACAAGATAATCCAAAGAATCCGCAGCCACTGCCGACAGAACCTGTACTCCCCCATCCACATCGGGAGCATCAGTCCCCTGTGTGTTAGAATGCTCCAGCTTCAGCAAAAGCTCTCCCGGTTCCATATTTAATGTCCGAGACCAATCGTTGATCAAATAGGACTTACCCTTATCGTTCAGCGTCAAATTGCAGACATTGCCGGAAAAAACAAGGTCCGGCTTATCCTTGAGGATAGATGTCAGAATGAGTCCGAGTGCTACCGGGATCAGGATCAAGAGGAGCAAGGTTCCCCAATAATATCGGAATATATGATCAATCTTTTGCTCAAAAGTAAGTCCCTCTAAGCTCTTGCGTAGGCGTTGAAGGGCAGATTCTTCACAATACGTATTCTGTTTCATAATTCAGTTCCTTCCAAAAGGTATCATACTGCTATACAAGGAAAAGCAGACACTTTTAATTGCATATTAATAGGGAAACTCTGAATAAATAGCCGTCGGCACTCAGCGAATCTTTTGTCCCAACTTTTCGGTTTGAAAAACTTGAAATACACAAAGTATTCCTGCGTTTTCCAAACCTCAATTTGGAACATAATCTCTCGCCGATTGCTCTCGGCGATTTAATCAGAGCTTCCTTAGTTCTTGATAAAAATGTTTAAAACCTTTTTATAGCACCGTAGGTGCGTCAAGAACTGCATGAGACGGGATTTTGCAATTTTCTATATCAAAAATTGCAAAATCGCAACGGGTTATACTGAGTTCCTTTAAAAAGTAGACATTTATAATGGCTACTTTTTATAGCCCACAAGGGCGTAGAAACTCGTACAAGACGACTTATGTGCCCTACAGGGCACATAAGATTCAATTAAAAGTGTCTACTTTAAATTAAATAGTAGTATTAGCGGTGCTCTTTCTGATAGAAATCAAACATTTCTATCAGAAAGTAGTATTAAACCTTAACAGGCAGCTTGCCGGGGAAGCGGTTAGCCTTCAGAGCCTCGATGCAGGTGGCGGTTGCCAGCTCGGTGTACTCATAGGCGCAGACCAGACCGTCGCAACGCTTGACATAGTCCTTGTCATAGGGAGCGCCCAGGAGGACAACGATGAGGGGACGATCCGTAGATTCCAGAGCACGGAGAATGTCCTGCTGACCGGGACGGAAGCGGCAGTTGTACAGGCCCAGAACAGCTACGTCGTAATCGGAAGCAATGGCTTCCTTGGTGGCCTCGTCCAGCTCAGCCATGGGGACAACATAGGACTTGCCGCCGAAGACCTCTACAGCACGGTCACTGAAGTAGTTGGGCTCACGCTCCTTATCCTCTGCACCGGTGAGGGCGATAGAGGCAGGTGCGAAGAAAGCGGGGTTCTTAGCGTTCAGCAGAGCATCGATGCTGCCGCTGATGAGGGTCATGGAGTCCAGAGATACCTGACGGTTCAGCTCTAACTTGGCAGGATCATATGCCTCTGCACGGGCTTCTTCTACGTTCAGGTGGCGCTCCTCGAAGAGACCGTACTTCTCCTTGTAGCGCAGGACTCTCTGATAGGATTCCTCGATACGCTCCAGGGACAGTCTGCCGGATTCAACAGCCTCGTAGATGGCGTTGACAGCCTGGGAGACAGCCTCGTAGGTGTGGGAGAAGGTCAGCAGGTCACAGCCTGCCTCCAGAGCACGGACAGCACCCTCGCCGGTGCCGTAGTGAGCACGGATAGCATCCATCTCCATGCAGTCGGTAAGAGCCAGACCGTCAAAGCCCATCTTCTCACGCAGGAGCTTGGTCATGATCTCGTAGGACAGGGTTGCGGGCCACTCGGGGTCTACATCGGTGTAGACAACATGGCAGGTCATGAGACCGTCAACACCCTGTGCAAATGCCTTGTAGAAGGGCTGCCACTCAGTTTCTTCCAGAACAGCACGGGGAGTGTTGTTGAAGGGAACATCCAGATGGGAGTCGGTTGCAACATTGCCGTGACCGGGGAAGTGCTTGACAGAGGGCAGGATCTTAGAGGACTGGAAGCCAAGTGCCATGGGAACACCCAACTGTGCGACGACCTCGTGATCATCACCGAAGGAACGGGAGCCGATAATGGGGTTCATGGGCTCCAGATTGACGTCCAGGATGGGAGCGAAGGTGCAGCTCAGGCCCAGAGCGCGGATGACACGACCGTTGTTTGCACCCAGCTCATATGCCTTGTCGGTGCAACTGGCATTGACGGACATGGTGCCGGGCATGAGGGAAGCACCCAGGTTTACACGGGTGACAACGCCACCCTCCTGGTCTGCACAGATGAAGGGGGAGAAGCCGGTCTTCTCATGGACGAGCTGAGTCAGATCGTTACAGAGCTTGCTGGTCTGTGCGGGGGTAACGATGTTTCTGCCGAAGAAGGCAAAGTTACCTACATAGAAATCGTTGACCAGGGCACGAGCCTGATCGTCAAGCTCGGGGGAGGGGAAGCCGGCGATTAAAAGCTGACCGATTTTCTTCTTGAGTTCCAGATTCATGGGATGTACCTCCAATCAAAAAATTACAGGATGCGGATACGGGGTCTGTAGGTCTCGAGGATGGACTTGTTAGCCTTGTCACCCTCGTCGGTATTGGCACTGGTAAAGACAGGGGGAACCATGCCCATAGCCAGTAGCTTCTCGGTGGTATTGGCAATGACCAGATTGACCAGGGTCACGTCCAGTACAGAGGAGGTGGGAGCGATCTTCTGCTTCATGCCGTCTAAGAGGATGGAAGCATCGCCTACCTCGCCGCAGTTGTCCAGGACATAGTCGCAGACCTGGTACAGATTCTTGCCGCCGGAATGACGGGAAGTAACATTGGTGGTGTGGTTCATAGAGGTGATGGCAACGGTAATGGCACCGCGCTTCTTAGCCTCGATCGCTGCATCGATGACAGCGCAGTTTCTGCCGGAGTTGGAGATGAGGAAGAGAATGTCGCCCTCTTCAATGGGGGTGTGGGAGATGACCACATTGCCCAGACCCTCTACTCTCTCGTAGCTGCTGGACTTGGCACCGCCCTCGTGGAGCATCAGATCGGACTCTAAGATGGGGCTGACACAAGCCAAACCGCCTGCACGGTAGAAGGGCTCCTCACAGATCATGTGGGAATGACCGGTACCGAAGAAGTACAGCAGGTGACCGTCAAAAATTGCCTTGGCACACAGCTCGGATACCTTGTCGATGACATCTTCCTGGGTTTCCTCCAGCTTATCCAGGAGGGCGCGGATGTTCTTTAAATACTGCTTGTTCATAGTAGGATCTCCTTTTTACTTCATAAGTGATGCGATCAGATCAATGCAGGTCTGCAGACGCTGCATGAGGGTGTCTACACGGACATATTCCTCTACGGTGTGGGAGAATTCTCCCTCGGAGCCCATGCCGTCTACAACGGGAGTGCCCACATAGGCAACATAGGAGCCGTCACTGCCGCCGCCGTGGGTGCGTCCTACCAGCTCCAGACCGTTGGACTCGGCGGCTTGACGGGCAAGCTCGTACAGCTCCTTGGAGGCAGGGGATTGCTGCATGGGGGGACGGATGGCCTCGATGGTCAGCTGGGAGGTCACATTGGCAACACCGGTTTCGGCGGCATAGCTGTTCAGCTTCTCCAGAACCTCCTCCGTCAGTGCCGGATCGTAGAAACGGACCTCACCGATACAGGAGGCTGCGTCTGCAACGATATTACCCTTATCCACACCGCCGACCATACCGCCGATGTTGATGGAGATTGCCTTCTCATCATCACGGAGGGTGTAGAGCTTGGTAATGATATTGCACAGACCCTGGATGGCACTAAAGCCAAGATGGTAGTTGACACCGCTGTGGGCAGCGACACCGGCAGTCTTAATGCGGAAGGTGACAAGACCTTTGCGGGCTACGGTGCAGTAGCCGGGCTTGGAGGGCTCCATGCACAGACAGGCGATGGATTTCTTGCCCAGCTCCATGATCATATCCTTGCTCTGCTTGGAACCGATCTCCTCGTCGCAGTTGAGCAGACCGCACAGACAGTAATCCTCGGGCAGCTTGCCTGCAAAGGCACGCATGATCTCCAGGATCATGAGATCACCGCTCTTCATATCCAGGACACCGGGCCCGTAGAGCTTGTTGCCCTCACGACGGAAGGGTCGCTTTGCAACGGTGCCTACGTCGAATACCGTATCCATATGGCCGATCATGAAGATCTGCTTGGAGCCGGTTCCCAAACGGCACTCTAAGAGGTTGCCGCCGGAACGCTCATGGGTAATGACCTGACAGCCGATAGCCTCGAACTCAGCCTTGAGCTGTGCGGACTGGAAATCCAGACCTTCCTTGTAACCGCTGGGGGTGTCGATATTGACATAGTGCTCCAGCTTGGCCAGGAACTCTTCTAAGGTGGTTAAACTCTTGCATTCAGTACACATTTCTTTGCACTCTCCCAAACCTGCCTACGGGACTGGGGTAAGTACCGTGAGGCGAAATCTTCGTAACTGCTGTCTGCGGTCAGGGGATTGCCACTGGGCAGATAGCCGTCATAGCCGCCGGTGTAGCAGACGAGATAAACGGGCTTGCCTGCGGCTTGTGTTAATAGGGTTTCTAACTCCTCTCCGTCCTTGGAGTCTACCTCAAAGGGGAGGGAAGCGTACATAAAGGGGCCGAAGTCCACTGCCGCAACATGGATCTGACGGTCCTTCTCTGCGGCGGCGGCGACACGCTCCAATACAGCAATACGGGAATCGTATTCCCGTTTCATCTGGGGATCTGCACAGGCATCCATCTTAGCGTGGAGGGCCTCTAAGAGATCCAACCGCTCCTGTCCATCTACACCTGCGCCTCGGGACAGGTAGAGGACCTCACTTGCACAGGAGATCACCGTACCGAAGGTACCGCCGGGGGAGAAGGGAGCATCGTTGATAGCATCACCCAACAGCCCACCCAGGCGAGTTAATTCCTCGGGGGTGGAGCCGGTACGGGTGAAACGGGTAGAGATATCTGCACAGGCACCGTTGTGGAAGATACAGCTCTGATTCTTGGGCAGCCGCTTGGCGGCGGCACCGGGGATATCCTTGGAATACAGGGTGTTCTTCTCATCCAGTACCGTGGGATGGCAGGAGAACAGGCAGAAGGACAGGGAATCGTTCTTCCTGCACAGCTTGGTTACATAGACCGGCATGGGATATGCAGATCCTGCACGACCCATATTCCGCAGGGAGGCGACGCCCACTGCGTGAGTCTGTGCCACATAGGGAGCACAGGGAGCGAGATCTGCCAGTGCGCTCTGTCCTGCCTTGCCGGTCTTGTCTAACAGTTCGGCAACAAACCGGGGGTCATAGGACTCCGCTCCGCTGAAAATATGGGAGGGAGCACTGTGGGTATGGGTAGAGCTGACCCAGATCCTGTCTGCCTTAGCAGACAGGGTGGCAGCCAGAACCTCACGGACCTGACCGCACAGACGGGAATCTACACCCAGTACGTCGAAGGAGCAGAAGGCGAACAGCTCCTGTCTCTCATCCTCCATCAAGAGGACAGACACATACAGCTCGTCTAAAATCCCGGAGGAGGGATCCTTGCGGCGGTCGAAGCCTGCCATTTTCATGGGCTTGTGGGGGGTGATGGCCATGCGTCCGAAACCGGCTCTCATAGCATGACCCCCTTTGCGTTTTCGAGGAGGGCGTCTCCTGCGGCATCCAGACCACGGGCATGGAGGGCAAGAGCAGCAGCGGCGGCGGCAGGATGTGCCTCTAAGCCGCACATGTAGGAAATGGGGGAGCCGTCCTTAAGGAGTCTCTCCTCCAGCATGGGATACAGGGCGCGACCGGGCTGTACCAGGGAGCCGGAGAAAACTGCAGGCAGGGGCTTGGGCTGATCGGAGTTCATAGCCGCTGTGGTAATGGCGAGGGCGATCTCATCAGCAGTCTCCTCTAACAGAGCCTTGGCTGTGAGGTTGCCCCCGGCATAGAGGTCGAAGATCAGTCTGCCGCAGGAGGCTACATTACTGCGATTGTCACCCTGTCTTAGGGCGCGCAGGATGCCGAAGGGGGTCTCTGCCTCGTAGTGGGCAAAGATGGCATCTACGAATTCTCTGTCCATGGGCTCACGGCCGTCATACATACGGCAGGTCTTACGCAGGGCACGGAGGGCTACATCATAGCCGGAGCCCTCGTCTCCCAACAGGGGGCCCCAACCGCTGACACGGGTAAAGCCCTCAGTACTGCATACATAGGTGAGAGCACCTGTCCCTGCGATCTGCACCACAGCGGGAGCCTCACGGACGGAGCCGTACCAGATGGGATAGATATCACTGTCACACAGCACCAGGTCTGCATCCATACAGGTGCTGAAGAAGGGAACATGGGATTCCCCATGACCCAGCAGGATCGCCGCAGATGCCATATATGCAGCATCCAGTCTGACAGGCTCCAGACCTGCCTCACGGAATGCCTGGGCAGTTGCGTTGCGGACGGATTCTGCGGCAAGCTCCTTGCCACAGTACAGATAATTGGAAGGACCGCCAATGCCCGTGCCGAGCAGGCGGCCCGTCTCATCAGTCAGGACGCAGGCGGTCTTGGTACCGCCACCGTCATAACCTGCAAATAGCTTCATATGGGATTCACCTTTCATAATGGTCGTATTGTAAGCAAATGAAAAGTGACCTCTAAAAACATTCCGGCAGGAGCTGTCTTTAGAGGTCACCCATAGTTTATGGATTAGCCCTTAACGGCACCGGCCTGGAGGCCGCCGATGAAGAACTTCTGGCAAAGCAGGAAGACAACGATCAGAGGCATAATGGCAATGGTCATACCTGCACACAGCAGACCCCACTCAGTGGTGCTCTTGCCCTTGAAGGTGTTCAGAGCAACCTGGATGGGCTTATACTTAGCGTTGGTGCAGATGATCAGGGGCCACATGTACATATTCCAGGACCACATAGCCTTCAGAATAGCCATGGTAGCAATAACGGGCTTAGCAATGGGCATAACGATGGTAGAATAGATACGGAAGTCGGAAGCACCGTCGATCTTAGCAGATTCTACCAGCTCCTTGGAAACACCCAGGAAGTGGGAGCGGAACAGGGTAATACCCATACCGGAGGCAAGGAAGGGGATGATCTGACCCTCGTAGCTGTTCAGCCAGCCCAGCTTGTTAACGATCAGGTACTGGGGAACCAGAGTAACGTAGGAGGGGATCATCAGAGTTGCCAGTGCCAGGAAGATGAAGAGATTCTTGCCCTTGAAATCCTTGAATGCCAGGACATATGCTGCCAGGGAGTCGGTAATAATACCGCCGATGGTGATGCATACGGTGACGATGACACTGTTCATGAAGAAGGTGCCCATGGTCAGGTCAGAACCGTCCTTAGCGGGGAAGAACCAAGCATCTACGAAGTTCTCGAAGGTGATGGTGTCGGGCAGAAGCTTAGCCGGGGGGATGATAGAGCTGGGGACCAGAGCGGTAGACAGCATCCAGACCAGAGGGGTCAGCATAACGAATGCCAGGAAGACCAGAAGAACATTCAGAAGAATACTCTTGATCTGCGTGACTTTCTTGTAGGATAGAGATTTCTTTTCAGCAGTATTCATTGTTGTACCTCCTTAATCTTCATCCGTGAGCTTCTTCTGGATGACAGTCAGGACGCTGAGGATTGCAAAGATAATGACTGCGATAGCACTGCCCTTGCCCATACGGCCGGACTTGAAGCCCTCTTCGTACAGGTAGGAGATCAGTGTGGTGGTGGAGTAGCCGGGACCACCGCCGGTCAGAACGTTAACGGGAGTAAAGACCTGGAAGCTGCTGATGGTCTCCGTAGCAACCAGGAAGAAGGTGGTTGCCTTGAGGAGGGGGAAGGTGATCTTGGTCAGCTTCTTCCAAGGAGTGACAGCATCCAGATCGGCAGCTTCGTAGATATCGTCGGAGATACCGCACAGACCGCCGAGGTAGATGATCATTATATAGCCAAGGCTCTTCCAGATAGACAGCAGGATAACGGTAAACATTGCCCATTTGCCGTCAGAGAGGAAAGGAACCGGTTTTTCCATGCCAAGTTTAGCAAGCAACTGGTTGACGATACCGAAGGAGGCCTCGCTGAACAGGAGCTTGAATACGGATGCAACAGCAACCATGGAGGAGACGTAGGGGATGTACAGTGCGACTTTGTAGAAGTTCTTGCGCTTGATCAGTTTGCTGTGGACCATCATAGCCAGGAACAGACCCAGTGTCATAGCCACGGGAACGGTGAAGAAGGTGTACACAGCAGTGTTCTTAAGGGTGATCATGAATTTTGTCTTGGAAGTACCTACAAACAGATCTCTGTAGTACTTGATGCCGACAAAATCGGGATCCTTATTGATGGTGGAAAGGCTGTACTTGCACAGGGAAAGGTAGAAGGACTGGATAGTAGGCCAGAAAATAAAGACACCGAAACAAACGAATGCGGGGATCAAGTAGAGATAATATGCCGCTTTCTCTCTTCTGCTCGCAACGATCATTGGCTCATCTCCTTATATCAGTTTAGTAGGAACCGGTCGCCCGGTAGTGGTTAATTAGAACGGAGGCAATTCTGTTTTGCACACGGCGGAACCGAGTTCCTCGTTCATGATGCATACAAAGAAGGTGTAAAGCGGCTGCCTTCCACAAGGGTTTGTATGCCATGGCGAACTGCTTCACGAGAGTTGCTCCCGGGAAACAGTATGATAGGGAGCGGTTATAATGTGGAACAGCATTCTGCATTTCTCGTGATGCAGAATGATGCTCCGTAAGGATCGTCATATAGACAATCGGTGCGATGCCGAATTCCGGAGCTCCGTAATCCGGCACCGCACCTTTGTTTAAGTGGTTAGATCATGCTCATTCTCGAGTAGAGCAGATCTGAGATCGTGAAATGTAAGTAATTCGGTTAAGAATTATTCCATCTCAGCTGCTGCAGCGTTGATCTCGTCGGTGATCTGCTGCATGTACTGATCGATGGTGACCTCACCATTGATGAGCATCTGGATGTTAGCCTTCAGGATGGTGCCTACGCCGGGAACACCGTAGTTGCCGAAGTAGTGAGCGCCTTCCATGACCTTAGCGAAGCCAGCCTGGATGAAGTCCTCAGAGAAGTAAGGATCAGCAGCAGCGGACTTAACGCCGGGGAAGAAGCCGGAGATCTTGTTGTACTCAGCCTGAACATAGGTACCCATCAGGTAGTTGATCAGCAGAGCAGCCTCTTCGACGTTCTCAGTGGAAGCGGGAACAGACAGAACGTCTGCACCGCAGTAGCAGGTAGCATAGGTCTCGCCTACCAGGGGAGCGATGCCCAGCTTGGTCTCCCATGCAGCAGCGTCGGGAGTCTTCTCGGGATCGAGCATATCCTTAGCATAGTCAACAGCAGCGATGAACATAGCAACTTCGCCGTTCATGAAGAGCTGCAGCAGAGTGGTGCCGTCCATGTTAGCAGCGCCTTCGGGAACAACGCCAGCCTCATAGAATGCCATGTAGTCTTCGATACCCTGCTTCCACTCGGGGGAGTTGGTAGCAGCAGTCATGGTGTTGGGGTCGATGATCTGAGCGCCGTAGTTCCATACGAAGTTCAGATACTGCTCGGAAGTGGTAGCACGGGTGCCGTAGCCATAAACCTTCTTGCCGTTCATGTCGCCGGTCAGCTTCTTAGCCATCTCCAGCAGATCAGCATGGCTCATGCCCTCGGTGGGATACTCAACGCCGAAGAAATCAAAGATTTCCTTGTTGTACAGCATTGCGCGGCCGCCGCCGAAGAGAGGCACGGACATCATCTTGCCATACATATCAGCATTTGCGGAGCCCCAGTAGGTGCACTCGTTCTTCAGAACGTCGGACATGTCAGCCAGAACCTCGGGGGTCAGCAGCTCGTCCAGGGGCAGCAGGTTGCCTTCGCCGGCAAGCTGGAAGTCCAGGGGGGAGCCGAGAACTACTACGTCAGCGACGTCGCCGCCGGAGATAGCAGTCTGGATCTGGGTGCTGGGATCGTCTGCCCAGGGAATGGTGGTGAACTCGACAGTGATCCAGTCATACTGAGCTTCGAACTCGTCGAGGAGCTCTCTCATGCGAGCAGTAGCAGCTTCGTCTTCGCCGCCGGACTGCCAGAAGCGCAGGGTAACGGGTTCCTTGGTGGGCTCGGTCTCTACGGGCTCGGTCTCTACGGGCTGAGTCTCAGTGGGCTGAGTCTCGGTGGGCTCGGTGGGGTCCTCGGTCTTGTTGCAGCCAGCGAACAAGCAAGCAACCATAGCCACAGCCAGAAGCAGTGCGATGAGTTTCTTCATTGATGTTTCCTCCTAAAAATTTGTTTGGGGTTTTATATCGATATCCCTCTGCCTTCGAGAAGCGGGCAAACGGATACAGATAACAGAAAGAAAGTATCATTGAATGAAGTATGTACCCATTCAATTATCAAAGAACAATCGTGTCTGCACTGTAGAAAATATGAGAATGCACTACAGGGCATACCACTGATATAATAATATACCTGTTTGGGTGTTTTGTCAACAAAAATCGAGCAACAGAATGACCAAAAAATTTCAGATAAAATTTGTCATATTGATGATTGAATTGTTCAAAATGACAAAACTTGTCAAAAATCTTCGGTTTTTCCCCGGTTTTGAGGGGTAAATTCTGTGAGTCTAACTCTCTCATATTGGCATATATTCGGGAAATTTCACAATCTCATATTGCCGTGCTGTCGGAGCTCCATTAGGAAATAACATACGGCAAGGAGATCTGCACAGCCACCCGGTGACAGATCCTCTCGGATAAAGCTGTCATCCAGAGCTTTCAGTGTCTCTGTGGCAGGATAGGGCTCTGTGTCCAACAGGTGCCGTAGCTCCTGCTGCAGTATCTCGTAGCGGTGGATGCTGCTACGGGATATGAGGCAGGTGTCCGGCTCCTGTGCCAGCATGGCAAGGAGAGCGGCAGAGCCTGCTCTGTGTAGATCGTAGCCCAGAGCCAGACCCTTTTCCAGTACAGGCAGTCCTGTGTTCAACACTGTGGGAAAGCCCCTCATAGCCTGCCCTCTTGCACCGCTGATGCCGTGGGATAGGTAGAGGGCATCACCCTTTGTCTGTGGGGTCTGCTGCGTTAAGTCCCGTAGCTCCCGGTCCAGAGTCTCCCTGCACAGCAGGGCGGCCTCCTCGCATATCTCCTTGGGCGAGGCACCGGGGCCCAGTCTCCCTGCGGCGGCACAGAGGAGCCCCAGACTGAATACGGCACCCTTGTGGGTGTTGACTCCTTTTGTGGCACGGAGCATTTGTGCCTCAGCCTGTCGCCCCAGGAAGCGGAGAGCCTCGAACAGATCCTCGGGGCTGTGATCCCTGTACTCCCGACCTAATTGGACGCACCGGGGGAAGTAGGATGCCAGAGCGGCGGCAGACCGTCCGAACAGGAACAGATCCATATCCTTGTGACTGCCGTTGTTGCGGCAGTCCACCAGCCCCGGCTTGGGGGTGGTGGACAGCTCCCATAACAGACTCTGTACAGCCCATGCACCCACATCCTCGGCATAGGCTTCTTCCAACCCCAGCTTCAACAGCCGTCGGACTTCTGTCTCCAGATCGTCTAAGCTATGGGTCCCACGGCGGCGGCACACACGGGCATCCTCACCGCACAGCAGACAGGGACGGGGACGGGATCGGCTGAGCTTCTCTCCCGTAGGGGTTAGCACGTCGAAATCGAAGAGCCTGCCCACAGGGGTACTGTCCTCCAGACGGGTGCATATCTCCTTGACCCGTCGGGGATCCTCACGGAGGACATAATAGCCCTGACAGCCTGTGGGGAGGGTCACTCGATCCTCTTGATACAGGATCGAATGGAACTGCTCCTTCAGCCGCCTGACTCCCAGGAGGAAGCCTTCGGTGATTAGGGGGCTGTTCTTTACGGGACCGGGGATGTTCATGGTGAAGGAAATAAGGGTAGCGTCATATTGGGATAGCAGCTCCTTCTGACGGGCGGCACGTTCCTCACGGGCCAGGAGCAGGTCTGCAAGCTCCATCTTATTCCCAACCGGGACGCTGAGCTTTCAGCGTCAGCTCCTTCAGGATCTGATCGGAATGTTCTCCGACACAGCCTACCAGGTAATAGAGCTTGTGGAAGCGGTCGTATACATAGTGGTGCAGGAGCCTGAAGCCCTTGACCTGGGAGGTGTTGCTCACATGGATCCGGGGGCCGGTGCAGGGATGGCATTTGCCACCGATGGATACATGGTTGTCGTCTACATAGGCAATGGGAAGGGAGGCACGGATCATTTCGTTGACCTTCTCCTCCAACTCGGGGATAGAGATCTTGGGACGGTGGTCGAAGTACATGGAGAAGCCGTGCTTAAAGTCTGCATGACCGCAATGTGCCAGATCCTCGGGATCCATGCACATTTCGCACAGGTCTTCGGCGGTGTGTGCCATGAGGCGGTAGGGCAGGGACTCGTGGACCACCTTGCGGATCTCCTCGGGGGAGGGACCGAACAGGTTGGGACGGGCGATCAGCACCTGCTCCCCTACACCGATGAGCAGATTGGCATTGGCTCCCAGGAGGGGATAGACCAGTTCGAAATGCTCTACGATAACACGCTTGTTGTTCTCCAAGGCGGTGACAATGGCATCAGCCAGCTCCGTCATTTGAGTAAAGCCGTTCTCGAATCGGATATCCACATGATAGGTGTGGGGAGCAAAGAACCCACGGATCTCTCCTGCACTCAGCAGGGGCAGGGGACGCATATAGATACCGTTGTCGTCGTTGGTCAGCTCCAGACCGGGGAACATGCCGCGGATCAAGGCACTCTTGCCTGCACCGGATTCTCCGATGATGCCAATGAGCTTGTCTGTGGGGGCGAGATACTGCTGTGCGATCTGTACGCCCAGATCATACATACGGACGTGACCTCTGGGGGCATAGTAGCTGCTGAGAATGTGACTCTTCTGTCTTGCTTCCATGGGGGTACCCTCCTAATTACAGTAATTGATGTGTGTTTAAATATGTATATGTGCTCTCCGGCACCAGGTCTTTCACATTGGGCAGCAGAGCGCGGACCCGACTTGCACTGACGGACTCTCCCTGTTGCTCTAAACGGGGGATCTCAGTGAGGGGGATGGGGAGCTGCGTTTTGAGGGCTTGATTGTACTGCTCTGTAAGGGGGGAAAGTGGCTCCGTTCCTACAAAACGACAGGTGATCCCGAAGTAGGGGATATAATGCTCGGCAAACACTGCGATATCTAACTCACAGTGGGCGGTGGTCTTGTCCCGATCCTTTAAGAAATAGCCGGGGAAGGTGGCGGAGGAAATGAGATAGGGACCTGTGGGCAGTACCGTTACATTGGGCAGATCTGCAGTGCCCAGTCTTGCCATTTCCAGCCGATCATGAGCAGAGAATCGGCTCTTGTCCTCTGATAGGAGGAACACATAGAGATGATCACATTGGGAAGCGGCAGTCTCGATGAGATAACGGTGACCCAGGGTAAAGGGGTTGCAGTTCATTACTGCCGAACCGATCCGTCCTTCTGTGCAGGGTCTTGGGAGCGATTTTAGGAAATTGCCGATGCCGCCCCGCCGATCCTCCATAAGGAGCACATCCTCTGTCCGGGCAATGGGATAGAAGAACAGGGATTGGAACTGCAATTTGTTTTTGGGCTTAGTGAAGAGGAACAGATGCTTGTGTCCGGCTTTCAGAGCAGACTCCTTTAAGGCGGTTATGAGGGTAGCTGTGAAACCCTCACCCTGATACAGGGGATCTACAGCAATGTACTTGAGGATATGCTCCTGCCGTGCTCCCGTGGCAACCAAACAGTCGTTGTCCCAAATCAGAACCGTCTCCTCCGCCTCAGCCTCATATTCCAGCCCACCCTTTTTCAAGAGTGCCAAATATTGCCCCCGGATATTACCTCGGAGCTCCCGGACGATTTCTGTGTACATGACCACACCTCTCCCCATTGCATAGTAAGCTCCGATTTATGGAGCAGTTCAATTTTCGAATTTGTTCGTAGGGGCGACCTGTGGTCGCCCGCAAAATGTTACGATTTTGTCGGAAAACTCGTGATAATCCTGTAATTTCGTCATTGTCGTTTAACGACAATGACCGGGCGACCACAGGTCGCCCCCTACGGTGTTATACGATAAACAGCTCGATAAATCGGAATTCTGCCGGCTGTTTCTTCTATTATACTATTAAAAATAAAATCTTACAAGAGGGAATATTGCTATTGCAATTTAGGGGATTGTGTTATACAATATACGCAGATTGTTATAGAACAATGTACAAGGAGGAAATCTATGAAGATCGTAAAGACGGCATCGGCAGGAACCTTAGAGTCCAGCGATGTCTATGTAGAGGTCGGACCTGTGGACGAGGGGATCTCCTTAGAGATCGACTCTGTGGTCTACGCCCAATTTGGGGATGCCATTCGGGAGACGGTTATGGATGTATTAAAGGAGTGCGCGGTAGAAGCCGCTTCTGTCCGTGTGGCAGACCGTGGGGCTCTGGAATGTGTTCTCCGCGCCCGTGTGGAAACTGCCCTGCTTCGTGGAAAGGGGGAGGACTGATGCGCCGTTCTATGTTATTCCTGCCCGGCAACAATCCCAATATGCTGATCAACGGCAATTGCCTGGGCTCCGATGCAGTGATCTTTGACTTAGAGGATGCAGTGGCTCCGGATCAGAAGGATGCCGCTCGTATTCTGGTACGTAATACATTAAAATATATGGACTTCCGTGGTTGCGAGCGGATCGTCCGTATCAACTCCATCGGCACGCCTTATTGGAGAGAGGATCTAAAGGCTCTGCTTCCCTACAAGCCTGATCTGATCCTACTGCCCAAGACGGAGAGTGCCCGGGACATCCTCACCATTGATGCTTATATGACGGAGCTGGGCTCTGAGACAGGGGTCATGGCTCTCATCGAAACTGCTCTGGGTGTAGAAAATGCGTTCCAAATTGCATCAAGCTCCAAGCGACTCAAGGCTCTGTTCTTAGGAGCCGAGGATCTAACGGCTGACCTGCGTTGCAAGCGCACCAAGGAGGGCAGAGAGATCGAATATGCCCGTCACCGTCTGGTGGTTGCCGCCCGTGCCGCAGGAGTGGATGTATACGATACTCCCTTCACGGATGTCAATGATGACGAGGGCATTGTCACAGATGCAAGCTTAGCCAAGGCATTGGGCTTTACGGGCAAGGCGTCCATCTCTCCTCGTCATGTGGAGGTCATCAATTCCGTATTCAGCCCCACACAGAGGGACGTGGACTATGCCTACGAGGTCATGGAGGCCATTGCCCTTGCCAAGGAGCAGGGCAAGGGTGCCATCTCCCTCCACGGCAAGATGATCGACGCACCCATTGTGACTCGTGCAGAACAGACCATTGCCATGGCAGAAGCCCTTGGCATGAGAAGGGGGGACTTCTGATGACGAAGTTAGTGAAGAATATCAAGGAAGCCGTTGCCCTCTGCGGTCTCAAGGACGGCATGAGTGTTTCCTTCCACCATCACCTCCGTAACGGTGACTTTGTTCTGAACATGGTCATGGAGGAAATTGCCGCCGCCGGAGTTAAGGATCTGACGGTGAATGCAAGCTCCCTCTTCGATGCCCATGCTCCCTTGCTTGACCATATCGAGAACGGCGTAGTTACCGGCTTGTCTGCGGACTATATTGCCGCAGGGGTAGGCAGAGCCATTTCCCGGGGGATCATGGACAAGCCGGTGCAGTTCCGCACCCATGGTGGCAGACCCAACGATATTCGCTTGGGCAGAACGCCTATCGATGTGGCATTCATTGCCGCCCCTACTGCCGATCCCATGGGCAACTGCTCCGGCAAGTATGGCAAGTCTGCCTGTGGCTCCCTGGGCTATGCCTTTGCTGATGCCATGTTTGCTAAGAAGGTGGTAGTCATCACCGACAACTTAGTACCCTATCCTCTGGCAGACTTCTCTATTTCCGAGAATTTTGTAGACTATGTGGTTTCCGTAGATGCCATCGGTGATCCCAAGGGCATTGTCTCCGGCACTACCCGGATCACCCGTGACCCCGTGGGCTTGGTCATGGCGAGCCATGCCGCCCATGTGATTGAGGCATCCGGGCTCCTTAAGGACGGCTTCTCCTTCCAGACGGGAGCCGGTGGCGCCTCTCTTGCCGCCGCCAAATTCCTCAAGGAGATCATGTTAAAGCAGAATATTAAGGGTAGCTTCGGCTTAGGCGGTATTACTGCCTATATGGTGGATATGCTCAACGCCGGTTGCTTCGAGACCCTTATGGATGTGCAGTGCTTCGATCTGGATGCGGTCAAGTCCCTACGGGAGAACCCCAGACACCGTGAGATCTCTGCCCTCCAGTATGCCGCTCCCACAGGGAGAAGTGCCGTGGTAGACAGCTTGGATGTGGTGATCCTGGGTGCGACCCAGATCGACACAGACTTCAATGTCAACGTCCATACAGACTCCAACGGCTACATTATGGGCGGATCCGGCGGTCACAGCGACACTGCTGCAGGTGCCAAGCTGTCCATGATCATTGCCCCCATGTTCCGTGCCAGACTGCCTATCGTCACGGACAAGGTTACCTGCATCTCCACCCCCGGCAAGGATATCGATGTCCTCGTGACCCAGGGAGGCATTGCAGTGAACCCCCGTCGGCAGGATCTGAAGGAAAAACTCAGCGCAGCGGGTCTGCCTTTGGTAGATATTGCAGAGCTGAAAGAAAAGACAGAGCGGATCACCGGCAAGCCTGCTTCCTGCCCCAAGGGAGACCGCGTAGTGGCAGAGGTCATCGGCAGAAACGGTGATTTGCAGGATGTTATATATGATGTAAAGGAGTAAGCCTTTATGAGAGAGATTCAAGCAACAGAATTGACCGGCATCATCTGCCGGCTTTGCATCGAGGCAAACTGCTATTTGCCCGGGGATGTAAAGGAACGGATCACCGCCTGCCGACAGGAAGAACCCTGGGGACAGGCCAAGGAGATCTTAGACCGGATCATTGAGAATTACGAGATCGCAGACAGACGGAACCAGCCCATCTGCCAGGACACCGGCGTTGCCTGCGTGTTCTTAAAGATCGGGCAGGATGTACATATTAACGGAGATCTGACAGAGGCTGTCAACGAGGGTGTTCGCCGGGGCTATACCGAAGGCTACCTCCGCAAGAGTGTGGTTGGGGATCCCTTACGCCGAGTCAATACCGGGGACAATACCCCTGCCATGCTCTATACAGAGCTGGTACCCGGTGACAAGATCGAGATCACCGTTGCCCCCAAGGGCTTCGGCAGTGAGAATATGAGCCAGATCAAGATGCTCCGTCCTTCCGACGGGATCGAGGGTGTCAAGGACTTTGTCTGCAAGGTTGTTGAGGAAGCCGGTCCCAATCCCTGTCCTCCTATTGTGGTAGGTGTAGGTATCGGTGGCACTTTTGACAAGGCGGCTTATTTGGCAAAGAAGGCACTCATGCGTCCTGTGGATCAGCGGCACGAGGAGCCCTTCTATGCAGAGCTGGAGGAAGATCTCTTGGCTCGCATCAATGCACTGGGCATCGGCCCCCAGGGCTTCGGTGGCAAGACCACGGCACTGGCCGTGAATGTAGAATACTTCCCCACCCATATTGCGGGTCTGCCTGTGGCAGTGAATATTAACTGCCATGTGACCCGTCACAAGACGGAGGTGCTGTAAATGGCTATCAGGTTAACCGCTCCCGTTTCCGTAGAAGAAGCTCGGAAACTCCGTGCAGGAGACAGCGTACTCCTGTCCGGTGTGATCTATACTGCCAGAGATGCCGCCCACAAGAGGCTGTGTGAGCTGGTGGCAGAGGGGAAGGAGCTACCTTTCCCCGTAAAGGATGCCGTGATCTACTTTGTAGGGCCCACCCCTGCCAAGGAGGGACAGGCCATCGGCTCTGCCGGCCCCACCACCTCCTACCGTATGGATGCCTACAGCCCCACCCTGATCGCACAGGGCCTCACCGGCATGATCGGCAAGGGCAAGCGTGGTCCCGAGGTGGTAGAAGCCATGAAGGAGCACGGTGCCGTTTACTTCGGTGCCATCGGCGGTTGCGGAGCACTGCTGAGCAACTGCATTAAGAAGGCGGAGATCGTCTGCTATGAGGACTTAGGTGCCGAAGCCATCCGCCGTTTGGAGGTAGAGGATTTCCCTGTTGTTGTTATCATCGACAGCGAGGGCAATAACCTCTACGAAGAGGGCAGAAGGGCATATTTGGAAACGAACCGCAAATAATGGGCAAAATTCCGATTTATGGAGCTGTTTATCGTATAACACCGTAGGGGCGACCTGTGTGTCAAGAGTAACATGGTATACACATTTCTCCATTTAAAAATACATTGTTGTTCTTAGATTCTGAGCAGGAGGCAGCAATAGCCACCCCGAAGGGGCTTGTCCTTGACGGGTTCCAAAAGAAATGCTACACTTCGGTGCCGGACAGGGAAAC